>NZ_CP019342.1:630158-945237 GCF_002117085.1 Nonlabens tegetincola
ATTCACACCATGAACAATATTTGGTATTCCTTTACCTGGAGCAGTAAGTAATACTTTTTGAGCTCCTTTTGCCTTCAGATGACGTGCTAAAGCTTCATCATCTCTGAAAGCTCCTGTGTTGTCAATTATTAAAGCATCGTTTATACCGTATTCTGTATAATCAATATCTTCTGGAGCATTGGCACTTATCATATTAACGGTTGTTCCATTAATGATTAGAGCTTTATTTTCTACACTATAACTTACCGTACCAGAAAAATCACCATGCACACTGTCTTGTGCAAGAAGAGAGGCTCTTTTTTCTAGAACACTTTGAGATATTTCTCCACGAGTAACAATAGCTCTTAGGCGCAACTGGCTTCCTTTACCTGCTTTGGTCATCAATTCACGAGCAAGTAATCTACCTATTCTACCAAAACCGTAAAGAACAACATCTTTTGGTGTGATGTTATCTTGATTTTGAGCGTCTCCTAATTTTTTTGCAACAAAACTAGTAGCATCTTGTATTTCATTATCTTCAAGATGATACTCGTAGGTAAGCTTACCTATATCTACCTTGGCAGGTGGTAAATTAAGCTGTAAAATTGCTTGCGCAATTTCAACACTATCAAATACCGAGATAGGTTTTTGAACAAACTCACCAGCATACTCATGTAAATTGATGATCTCGCTTACGTTACGATCGATTAGTTGATTACGGAAAAGTACTAACTCTATTGATTTGTCATACCATAAATCACTAACAGCTTTAATGAAGGCTACAGCGGCACGACGTCGGTCTGTTTGAAAAGCAATTTCTTTCTCGTAGGTGTCCATTTGGCTCATGGAAAAAAGGTTTAGTTTTAATTTTTGCAAAAATAAGACAACTACAACGTTTGCGATAATGGTTTGTGAATAAATTTATTTTGTTTTTTACAGGAATCTTTTTTCAGTGTAAAATTCTACACATTAATTCATTGAGTCGTTGGGAAACTACTGATAACACTGAATTTAAGGGCTATAAATATGACACAAATACTTGCTTTTATTAACAATAAGTAACACACTTAAAAATCTGTTTATGAAGTATTTAACTTTTAATCTAAATATAGTCGTAAATTTGCACCGCGAAATAGGTAAGGGGTGACAGTAACATACCGAAATCAAATTTTATGAATACACGTTTATTAAATGTGTTAATGTATTCCTTAATAATAGGAATATCACTCATGACAATGAGTAATGTAGGAGCAAACCTACTGGATAAAGAAACTAAAATTGCAGTCAATCGAGAGCCTCAGCAATTTATAGCTTATGGTTTTCATACCATGGGACCTAAGCATTCTGTAAAAAAAGCAAAGGAGACTTCTTTCCCAATTGAAAGTGAAAGAGGATTTGATGCATTCAGAACTGCGCTGGCATTTAAAGAGTCACAAGGTAAATATCATAAGGTAAATTCCTTAGGGTACTTAGGTAAATATCAATTTGGAAAATCTACCCTCGAGCAATTAGGTGTGAATGATACTTTATACTTTTTGAACTCACCATCTCTTCAAGAAAAAATATTTGTCAAGAATCTAAACTATAACTATAAAGTTTTGAAAGATTTTCTTGAGGAATATGAAGGTAAAGAGATCGCTGGAGTAAAGGTTACAACAAGTGGAGCACTGGCCGCAGCGCATTTATCTGGACCTGGTGGAGTAAAGCGTTTTTTTAGAACTAAAGGTAGACGTAATAATAAAGACGCCTATGGAAGTTCAGTCAAGGCTTACATGAAAAAATTTGCTGATTACGATTTAAGAACTGTCTTAAAATCCTAATTGCGATTTTCAATATGTTTATAAGCTTCAATCACCTTTTTCACTAATCGGTGCCTTACGACATCTTTATCGTCTAGATACATCATTCCTACTCCTTCAGTTTCTTTAAGAATTAATAAGGCTTCTTTAAGACCTGATATGACACGTCTAGGTAAATCAATCTGTCCAGGATCACCAGTCACAAAGAATTTTGCGTTTTTACCCATTCTAGTTAAAAACATTTTCATTTGTGCATGAGTTGTATTTTGAGCTTCGTCTAGGATAACATATGCATTGTCCAAAGTTCTACCTCGCATGAAAGCTAATGGTGCAATTTGAATGGTTCCTTTTTCAATAAGCGAACCTAATTTTTCATTAGGAATCATATCACGTAATGCATCATAGATAGGTTGCATATAGGGATCTAACTTCTCTTTGAGATCACCAGGTAAGAAACCCAAGTTCTCTCCAGCCTCAACAGCTGGTCTTGTTATTATAATGCGCTTTACTTGTTTTTCTTTTAAAGCTTTGACAGCCATTGCAACGCCTATATATGTTTTTCCAGTTCCGGCTGGACCAATTGCAAAAACCAGATCGTTCTTTTTACACAGATCTACAAGTTTTCTTTGATTATCTGTTTTTGGTTTTATTAATAATCCACGGTTACCGTGAACCAACACATCATCAATTTTTTCCGACTTATAATCGCTAGCGCCATCAGTCATTAGTAATCTTTCAATCACATTTTCATCAATCGCATTGTATCTGGAAAAATGAGTTAACAACATCTCCATACGCTTGTCAAACTCCTCTAACTGTTCTTCGTCACCATATACCTTCATGGTGCCGCCACGTGCAACTATTTTAAGTTTTGGAAAATGCCTCTTTAAAAAAGAAAGATTCTTGTTTTTGACACCAAAAAAGTCAGATGGATTAGTTTCGGAGAGATCAATTATAAGTTCGTTCAAATGTATTCAGTTTTATAAGCTATTGCGTGATTAATTTTATAGCTTTGTTATTGAATTAAGCTTTAGGAAAATTACACATATTTCTTGAAACTGACCTTAGTTTAAGTTTAAAATATTATCAATTAAACGCAGCTACATCTCGCTAACCTATGCCCATTATAACCTTGACTACAGATTTCGGATATAAAGATCCTTATGCAGGAGCTGTTAAAGGGGCTATTTATTCTCAATTTCCTGATGCACGTATTGTAGATATATCCCACGATGTTACTCCATTTAGTGTTGACGAGGCTGCATTTATGATTTATACGAGTTACTCGCAGTTCCCAAAAGGTACTGTGCATGTAATTGGAGTAGATGCAGAGCATACTCCTGAGAGTCCTCACATCGCAGCTCTATTAGATGATCATTATTTCGTATGTGCAGACAATGGAGTTTTATCGTTTATCTTACAGAAGTTTAGACCAACAAAAGCGGTAGTAATAAATATTCACGATAGAATTTATTCCAATTTTACGGTTTTGGATGCCTTTGTTCAGGTAGCCTGTCATATTAAACGAGGTGGTACTTTGGAAGTAATAGGAGAACCAATAAATGAGCTTAAAAGCTTACCTGGAATTCTTCCTATTCTATCTAATGATAGTACAAGTATAAGGGGCAAAGTGATATTTATAGATAATTACGGTAATGCAATTACAAACATATCTCGTGACGTATTTGAAAGTTATGGAAAGGGTAGGAACTTTATTCTACAAGCACGCGATCAAAAATTTAATAGAATTTATAATCGATACTCTGAAATCGTCAAATATGATGAGAACGGAAAATCGAATAAACCAGATGGTAAAGGACTAGCGCTCTTTAATAATTCAGGATATCTAGAACTAGCTACCTATAAAAGTAATCCGCTCACAGTAGGTAGTGCTAGCAGTCTTTTTGGTTTAGAAATTAACGCACCAGTAACAATACAATTTGAATCATGATAGTACGCATCGTTCAGATGGTTTTTGAAGAAAAACATATTTCTAGCTTCCAAACCATGTTTGATCATTATAAAGAACAAATACGTAATCAAGAAGGTTGTACCTTTTTAGAATTATATCAAGATATAAATGAGCCTGAAAGATTTTTTACTTACAGTTATTGGGATTCAGAAGAGTATTTAAATAAATACAGGAAATCTACGTTATTTAAGGAAGTTTGGCCTAAAACAAAAGAAATGTTTGCCCAGCCTCCAACTGCATATTCAGTGCTTAAAAAAGTAAGTTTGTCATGAGAGCTATCTTTATAAAGGAATGGAATGGATACTTTTCGTCCATCACGGGTTACTTGATTATAGGGTTGTTTCTATTGATCTTAGGATTAGTATTATTCGTATTTCGAGGAGAGTTTAATTTGTTGGACTACGGATTTGCTGATGCTTCACCATTTTTTAGTTTATTACCTTGGTTGTTTTTGTTTTTAATTCCAGCCATAACTATGCGCAGTTTTACAACTGAGCTTCAATTAGGAACAATGGAAATGCTATATACTAGTCCATTAAGCATGCGAGCAATAATCGGTGGTAAGTTTATGGCTTCCTTTCTAATGATTTTAGTAGCGCTTGTTCCTACCATTTTGTATATCCTAAGTTTAGGATGGTTAGGTAATCCGCAATTTAATATTGATTTAGGAAGTGTTTTAGGTAGCTATCTGGGAGCTTTACTATTAGCAGCTAGCTATGTTTCGATAGGATTATTTGCTAGTAGTTTAACCAGTAATCAAATAATAGCATTTCTTCTAGCTGCAGTCTTAAGTTTTGTTATGTATTTCGGATTTGAAGGATTAGCCAGTCAATTATCTAGTAATGATTTTGTAGAGTCATTAGGTATGAAATATCATTATTCTAGCCTTTCCAGAGGCGTTCTAGACACTCGAGATGTAACTTACTTCATAGTAATTTGTGTATTCTTTTTCGCTTTAAGCGAAAACATATTAACCCTAAAACGTAAGAGGAAGTAATATGAAATCCAGATTAAAACATATACTGTGGCCTAGTTTGATAATAGTAGGATTAATAATACTTAATTCTTTATATCATGAAAGGTTAGACCTTACGAAAGATAAAAGATTTACTTTATCAAAGCAATCCAAAGAGCTGCTTACAAGTATTGACCAAGCTATGTATGTTCAAGTTCTTTTAGATGGTGATCTACCGGCTGAATTTAGAAAATTGAAATTAGAAACCAGGCAATTACTAGAAGAATTGTCTAACATCAATTCAAATCTAAAATTCGAGTTTATTAACCCGATAGCCGACTTGAATCAAAATGAAACAGATAGAGTTGCGGCCCAACTAGCACAAGAAGGTATGAAACCAGCAGTTGCAAGCGTGCAGGAAGCTGGTAAAAATACCAAGGTACTTTTATTTCCTTATGCCAAGTTTTATTATAATGAAAAACAAGTGGTCACTCCACTATTAAAATCGGTAGCTGGTGCAAGTGCAGAAGAGCGAGTAAACTCCAGTATTCAACAGTTAGAATATCAATTGATAGATGCCCTTAAAAGAGTTTCAACCAAAAAGTCAAAAACGATAGCCGTTTTACGTGATAGTGGTAATCTTACTGACAGGCAACTACAAGATTTTTTACAGTCTATTCAATCGTACTACAAGGCAGCACCTTATGCTATTGAATTTTTAAATGACAATGATAGTGTTCAGCCACAAAAGGTATTAAATAGTCTTAAAAAATTCGATCTGGTGGTTGCTCCTAAACCTACTAAACCTTACAGTGAAATAAAAAAATATATACTAGATCAATATTTAATAGATGGCGGAAAAATGCTTATGGCTATAGACCCGATTATTATGGAGGATGACAGCCTAAGTAATTCCCAAGCTAAAGCGTATGCTCTTCCTAGGTCTCTAAATATTGACGAAATGCTATTTAGTTATGGATTGCGATTAAAAACTGGACTAGTTCGTGATGAAAAGTTTGCACCTATAGCTCTAGCAGTAGGTCAAGGTAGAAACACTCAGTACGAAGCGTTCCCATGGCCTTATTATCCTGTTTCAAATTCTACGACAGATACGACTCAAATAGCTCAATCAATCATAAAAAATCTTGAGGATGTAAAGTTTGAATATGCTGGAACTATTGATACCCTAAAAAATGATATTGAGAAAACGGTTTTACTAACCACTTCAAAAGCTACTCAACTAGTCACGCTACCTGCTGCTGTGAGTTTAAACGAAATAGAAAAGCCTATTAATTCCCAGGCATTCAACTCAACTCAACAACCGCTAGCAGTTCTAGCTCAAGGAAATTTCAAAAGTGCTTATAGAAATAGAGTGAAACCTATCATGTTGAAAGAACATTTGGACTATGGGAAATCTGGTGCATTAGTTCTTATCTCTGACGGTGATATAATGAAAAATCAAATAATTGCTGGACAGGTTCAAGAATTAGGATATGATATAAAAACGGGAATGAGTTTTGGTAATAAGGAGTTTTTAATGAATACTATCAATTACTTGTTGGATGATTCAGGTTTGATTTCCTTGAGGAATAAGGATATCATTATTCCATTTTTAGATGTTCAAAAAACGTATGATGATCGATTACAATGGCAATTAATCAATGTAATGATACCATTAGTTTTTGTTGCTCTACTAGCAGCTATCTTCTTGTTATTACGAAAACGTAAATATTCTAAAAAATAAAAGGTAATTACTGAATGAGCCTCAGTAATTACCTTTCAATATATAATTAGTAAAGATTTATACGTTGAATAGGAAATGCATTACATCACCGTCTTGAACGATGTATTCCTTACCTTCAACTTTAAGTTTACCAGCTTCTTTCACTTTTTGTTCTGAGCCGTATTCTACGTAAGTGTCATATTTGATTACTTCGGCTCTAATGAATCCTTTTTCAAAATCGGTATGGATAACTCCAGCAGCTTGTGGCGCAGTAGCTCCTATATTGACAGTCCATGCTCTTACTTCTTTTACACCAGCTGTAAAATAAGTTTGTTGATTGAGTAATTTATAAGCAGATCTTATCAATTTTGCACTTCCTGGCTCTTCAAGACCAATATCAGCTAAGAACATTTGACGTTCTTCATAATCATCCAACTCGTTTATATCGGCCTCGGTTCCAACAGCAAGTACAAGTACTTCGGCATTTTCATTTTTCACGGCTTCTTTAACTTGTTCAACATAGTCGTTACCCGAAACAGCAGCATCGTCATTTACATTGCACAAATAGAGTACAGGTTTATCAGTGATAAGTTGCAACGGTTTTACAAATTCATCACGATCGTCTTGATCAATTTCAACAGCTCTTACGCTAGTACCGCTTTCTAAAGCTTCTTTAAGTTGTTCTAGTATTGCAAGTTCTTTCTGAGCTTCTTTATTACCAGTCTTTGCAGCCCTTTTAACCTTTTCTAGCTTTTTTTCTACAGTTTCTAGGTCTTTTAATTGAAGTTCAATATCAATCGTTTCCTTATCTCTTATAGGGTCTACACTACCATCTACATGAACAATGTTATCGTTTTCAAAACATCTTAAAACATGAATAATAGCATCGGTCTCTCTAATATTCCCTAAAAATTGATTACCTAAACCTTCACCTTTACTGGCTCCTTTTACTAAACCTGCAATGTCAACTATTTCTACAGTAGCAGGAATTACCTTTTCTGGTTGTACAAGTTCTTCGAGTTTTGATAATCTAGGATCTGGTACATTAACAACACCTACGTTAGGTTCTATAGTACAAAATGGGAAGTTGGCACTTTGTGCCTTGGCATTTGATAAACAATTGAATAAGGTTGATTTTCCAACATTAGGTAATCCTACAATTCCTGCTTTCATTACTAAACAATTTTATGAGATTCACATATTTTCCAAATTTCCTTTTGCATCGTCCTGATCAATTATGAAAAGATATGTTGTTTGTTTTTAAAGGCTGCAAATATACAAGTAAAGCATCTTTAATTAGTTAGTTTCAAAAAGTAGAGCGTAAAAAAAAATCCTCTTTTATAGAAGAGGATTTTACAAGTGAATTATTTCTAATCTACTGAATATTAATACCGCTATTTTCTAGGGCTTCTTTAATACTATCTTCATCAATGTTGTTATCGCTATCGGTTTTAATCCCAAACCCTTCAAGCATGTTCTTTACCTTTTGTTCGTCAAGATCACTGTTTTCTAGCTCTTTCATCATTTTCATGATGTCATTAAGATTCATATTGTCACCAGTGATTCGGGCAAGTCCCATTCCTACTTTAGGCATATCTGCGTAAACTAGAACCTCATCGATAGCATCCTTTTCTCCTTCATACACTAGATGAACTTTCATGTCATCAGAACTATGTCTCATCAATGTTTTATAAGAATCACTTTTAAGAATTTTATCTAAGCGTTCTCTTTCTTCTTCAAAATTTACTTTTTTAGCATCTTTAGGTAGTGCTACCAGATTAATTTTGTTAATGGATTCATAGGCTTTTTGTGAATCTTCACTCATGTTATCCATTTTAAAACCTACGATACCCTTAGGTACACTTGTGGACAGATATCCGTCCTTTTCCTGAGTATCAACAAGAAATTTTTGTAAGCTATCCTCTTTTTCACAGGAAACCAAGGCAAGAGCAAGGAATAAACTAGTTCCTATAAGTTTGATTAAATTTTTCATAGTTGTTTGATTTAATGGTTTATAAATTACACCTCTTGTAATCTTCTACAAGAGGTGTTAATTGTGTTTTACTCCTGAGTGGCTTGTTCAATCTGTTTTTGTCCAGGAACATTAAGCTTTTCAGTGATTTTTGAAACTTGATCTAGATCTAGGTCACCAGTGATAACAAGAAATACGGCATTTGGTTCATCGCTATTTACATTATTGATAAGCATTACCAATTCGCGTATTTTTTTATCAGAGCTACCCTTGCGCATGTGGAATGTAAATAATTGACCATCCTCTTTAACATGCATCAATTTAACTAGCTTTTTTGATTCGATGTATTTATTTGCCATTGTGGCCATACGAGTAGCACTTTCTGGATTATCAGTAGCATACACACGTAATTCAGTAAGCTTATCTATCATCTTTTTCATCTCCTTAACCTCTTCATCTTGGGAATTAAAGTCAATGTTTGCAATTAGGCCAAACATTTCACTCGTTACCACTGTTTCTGATGTGTTTTTAAGATTACCCATGGCATCTAGGTTTTGAGCAGTTGTGTAGGTTACACTTAGAATAAATACTGCTAGGTATAATAACTTTTTCATTGTTGTACTTTTTTTGTGATTGTGATTGTTTTCTATTTTACTAATTGTATAATGGGTTCTGTTTTTTGATTAACATGTTTAACAGGTGCCAGTTTACTTTTTCCTTTATTAAATTTTTCACTGACTAATTTCAGTGCATCCATTGTTGCAGCATAGGCCTCTTCTGGAGATTCGTAAGTTCCTAAATCTGCTTTTTGATTATAAGAATAAAACCCAGCGCCAACTGCTATTAGAAATGAGAATCCTGCGGCGATTGCTAGACCTTTCCAATTAGAAAAGCCTGTTTCATTACTAGTTGAATGTGCTGGTATCGCTTTCGCGAAAGCGTCAAATTCAATAACCTCTTCTACAGCATCATCTTCAAAAGTTTTGAACATGGCAGAATACATTTTGTGTTCTGGAGCTATATCATTTGAATTGAAATAGTCTCTCAATTGCTGCTCCTCGGTTAAAGAGGTATTGCCTTCCCAATATTTTTGTAATAATTCGTTCATGCTATGTCTGCTTTAAAATGAGACTCTAATTTTTCTTTGAGCATTTTACGAGCTCTACTCAAACTTACTCGAACAGCTGTTGATTTCATTCCCATTATTTGTTCGATGGATTCAAAATCATACTGTTTAATATCTCTTAATTCCAGAATCGTTTTATACTGTTCTGGTAGTTCTTTAATCATTTTTTGTACCAGTTTAACCTGTGCCCGTCGTTCTAATTCTTCTTGAGCATTACGTTCATCATACTCATAATTGTTATGAACAATTTTAAGATGACTGGCCTGTTTACTTTTAAGTCTATCTAATGAATAATTACGAGTCATTTGCATGGCATAAGCCTCTTTATTATTGATAGAACTCAAGCTGTCTTTTTTCTCCCAAAGCTTTACCATTACTTCTTGTACGGCATCTGCAGCCTCATCAGAAGAGCTTAAAAGTCTTTTAGCGAGAAAGTACATTTTGTTTTGTACTTCTTTAAAAGTATTTACAAAAGTTGTTTGGTTCATTGTTGTGGTTCTATTATCATGACGAGGACCTTCAAACATTGTTACAAAATGAAAATAAAAAAAATGTAAATTATTGAAAGATAGATTGTTGATTTTGTAATGATAGGTGGTTTCAAGTAAAATTAGGTGAAATATACAGGTTCAAGGAGAAATTTATGGCAATGTTTTTGTGATTACTTTTACTTACATTTACTACAAATTGATGAGAATGAATATTAAAAAGCTTTTGATAATACTGGTATTGGCAGTATCTGTAACTGCGTGTTTTGATGACAACGATGATGTTTTTGCCAGTGGCAATACGGTTAAAAATTTTATTTATCGAGGTATGAACGCTTTCTACTTATACAAAGCCGATGTGCCTGTTTTAGATAACGATCGATTTGCGACGGTAGCAGACCTAGAAGAATATCATGCACAATTCCCAACGCCAGAATCCTTTTTTAATTCCTTGATTTTTGAACCAGAAAATGTAGATAAATTTAGTGTCATTTTTGAAGATTATGTAGTCCTACAAAATGTGTTATCAGGCCAAAATTTAAGCAATGGAATGGAATTTGGTCTCGTGGCCGAAGATGTTAGTGCATCCGACATCTTTGGTTATGTAAGATACGTTCAGCCTAATTCTGATGCCGATTTGCAAGGTGTGACCAGAGGAATGGTTTTTAACGGGATAAATGGCATACGACTTACACGAAATAACTTTCAAACCTTATTGTCGCAAGATTCTTACAGTATTGACCTGGCTACATTATCAGGTAGAACGACAACATCAACTGGAAATTCAATCGCATTGAATAAACAGGTACTTCAAGAGAATCCTATTTTATTATCTAAGGTCATAGATCAAGGATCCCAAAAAATAGGCTATTTGATGTATACTAGTTTTCTATCCCAATTTGATGAGGATTTAAATAATGTATTTGCTAATTTCCAAGCTCAAGGTGTTACACATTTAGTATTGGACTTGCGATATAATGGTGGCGGATCGGTCAATAGTGCGATCACTCTTGCTAGTATGATATCTGGTAACCCAACTAGTGATGTTTTTTCAACCGAAGAATGGAATCCAGATGTACAACAATTTTTTCTAGATAATAATCCAGAACGACTTACTAATTTCTTTAGACGTACAACTATTAATAACAACGCATTAAATACACTTAATCTAGACAAGGTACATATAATTACCACAGGTAGCAGTGCTAGTGCGAGTGAACTTGTCATAAATGGATTAGACCCTTATATAGATGTAGTTCAAGTAGGTGACGATACAGCAGGTAAATTTCAAGCCAGTATTACTTTATACGACAGCCCAGATTTTTCATTTAATAATGTTAATCCTTCTCACAGGTACGCCATGCAACCTTTAGTTTTAAAAAGTGTTAATAGTGCAGGAGTGACAGATTATTTTGATGGTCTTGCTCCTGACATCAGATTACTTGAGGATTTTGAAAATTTAGGTGAATTAGGTGATGAAAACGAGCCTTTATTAAAAGCATGTTTAGATGATATAGCTTTAAATGGAAGATTACAAAATAGAACTAGTCAACCTGAATTCCAACTTATAAGTGATAGTATGGACTTTAAGC
Source organism: Nonlabens tegetincola (assembly GCF_002117085.1). Lineage (GTDB taxonomy): Bacteria > Bacteroidota > Bacteroidia > Flavobacteriales > Flavobacteriaceae > Nonlabens > Nonlabens tegetincola. The sequence continues at coordinate 641,765 of NZ_CP019342.1, forward strand.
TATTGGGTAATGATATGTGGAAATAAAATGAATAATACTGTGAATTTTACCAAATTTCCAGTTTACCTAATTATAATCGTTACATTTTTCTCGTCTCAGATTAATGCTCAAAAGCTATACTTCGATCAGTTTGGTGAGGCGTTGACGAAAAAAGAGTTTAGGAAATTAAAGCGTAAGGGTAGTGATAGCTTACTTGATATAACCAGTATGGATAATCAAGTGAATGAATTACGACTGAGACGAAAAATTGTAGAGGTCTCCAATTTTAATGAAGAAATTAATACTATAAATCAAATCACAGGAAATAGTTTTGATACTGAGCAGCCTTTAATAATTCTTTATTATCCAACTATTGAAGAGGCAACCCTAGTAAGGGATGAATTACTAATTTCTAAACATTGGTACACACGAGAATATGCTATTATATTCAGAGAGATAAATAAATCCTTGGGTAATATTCTAATTGTTGCTGGGCCTAATCCGTTTAATATAAAACTACCAGGAATATATAATGATGATTTAAATTACTTTAAGTACACTTACTTCAATTCTAAAATAAGTACTGCGTCATTTTTTTATCTATCAGAAGAAAACTCGTTTATTGAACCTGTAGATTTTATGATTACTTATGCTTCTCTTAATCAAAGGAAATGGATAAGTATTAAAGATTATAAACCTGTAAAAAATGATTCTGTGACCGAGGAGATTGTAACAGTAAATAACTTGTTACAGCCTACAAAAGTTCCTAAAACTAATCAATTGGTAAAAAAGATTGAGTACTTTACACTCAATCAAACTAAAGTATTTAAGGTGATACATGAAATGGATGAAGTAAAAACCATTGATACGGTATTGCGTAATAATCTGGCAGATTATTTATTTGATATCTCAGGCCAAGTAGTAGAGCGTAATGATACCATAGTAATTGATTTTAATAAATACTATACGTACCAAGATTACAGTTTAATATATGAGATAAAACGCCGATTAAAAAGAACGGTAGAACGAGAGGATAATCAAAAATATTTTCATGTAGTTGAACCAGGTTCTCTATACATACCAGAAGAAGGATATTATGATTTTGAGGATAATATTAGAAAAACTTTTTTACCTGAATATTCTAATCATTTAGGTAGTTTAATAGTCATTTTCCCAGATGGTAAAATGACCTTAAGTAATAGTGAGGAATTTGAATTTGATATCTATGATCTGTTAGATTACGAGAAATTTAAACGAACTAGAGAAAGATGGTATAAATCCAATACGTCAATGGGAATCGTTACTCCTAGTGTGCAAGAACCTCGAAAGCAATTCAATCCTGCTTTATTAAATTAGTAGCGTTAACAAGTTTTTAATGATTTCTTTTTGTCATTCGTTTGTATTTTAGTGCTCTTAACTAAAATAACTCATGAAACGTATTCTTTTATTTTGCTTTTTGGCAGCGGTTATGATCACCAATGCACAAGAAGTAAACCTTGATTTATTCAAAGATTTAAAACCTAGAAATATTGGCCCAGGTGGAATGTCTGGTCGTGTAACATCTATTGATGTTGTTGAAAATCAACCTGAAATAATTTATGCAGGTACCGCTAGCGGTGGCTTATGGAAAAGTGAAAACGGTGGTGTAGCCTGGAATCCTATATTCGATAATGAAAAAACAGCCTCTATAGGAGCTGTTGCTGTACAACAAAGCAATCCTAGCGTAATATGGGTAGGTACTGGTGAAGGTAATCCTCGTAATAGTTTGAACGGTGGTTATGGTATTTACAAATCACTAGATGGTGGTAAAAGCTGGACTTGTATGGGGCTTGAAAAAACTCGCCACATCCATCGTGTTATCATAGATCCCACAAATCCAGATGTTGTTTACGCAGCTGCGATAGGTTCACCTTGGGGTGTTCATAAGGAGCGAGGAGTTTATAAAACTACCGATGGTGGTAAAAATTGGGAAAAAGTTTTATTTACCAATGAGTCATCTGGTGCTGCAGATTTAGTAATGGATCCTACTAATCCTAATAAACTAATAGCTGCTATGTGGGAACACAAAAGAGATCCGTGGTTTTTTAAATCTGGTGGATCTGGTTCAGGCTTGTACATCACACATGACGCTGGAAAAAATTGGAAAAAAATAACCGAAAAAGATGGTTTGCCTAAAGGAGACCTAGGTAGAATCGGTGTCGCTATAGCTCCTAGTGAACCTAATATAGTATATGCACTAGTTGAATCTAAAAAGAATGCTTTGTATAAGTCTACAGATGGAGGATTTAACTGGAAAAAAATAAATGATAAAAGCGATATAGGGAATAGGCCTTTTTACTATTCTGAGATTTATGTAGATCCACAAAATGAGAATAGAGTATATTCTATTTTTACTTACGTAAACGTATCTGAAGATGGTGGAAAAAACTTTACCCAATTAATGCCAGCTTACGGAGCAAATAATGGCGTTCATCCCGATCATCATGCTTGGTATATTCATCCTAAAAATGGAAAATTTATGCTTGATGGGAATGATGGTGGACTTAATATCACTTATGATAGAGGTAAAACATGGAGATTTATTGGTAATTTACCAGTAGCGCAATTTTACCATATTAACGTAGATAATGAATTCCCTTATAACGTATATGGAGGAATGCAAGATAACGGTAGCTGGCGTGGTCCAGCATATGTTTGGAGAGCTCAGGGAATTCGTAACAGTTATTGGCAGGAAATTAGTTTTGGTGATGGATTTGACGTTGTTCCAGATCCTGATAACAATCAATTCGGTTATAGTATGAGTCAACAAGGTTTTGTAAGTCGTTACGACTGGAAAACTGGAAATAATTACAGTGTAAGACCTACTCATCCTGATCCAGACGTTCAATTGAGATTCAATTGGAATGCAGCCATTAATATTGATCCATTTGATACCAAAACTTTATATTTCGGAAGCCAATTTGTACACAAATCAACCGATAAAGGTTTGACCTGGAAGGTAATATCACCCGATCTTACCACAAACGATCCAGAGAAACAAAAACAATCTGAATCAGGTGGTTTAACAATGGATGCAACAGGTGCCGAAAATCACACAACCATTTTAGTAATCGAACCTAGTGATGTTGAAAAGGATGTCCTTTACGTAGGAACAGATGATGGTCGAGTACACGTTACTAAAAATGGAGGAGAAAGTTGGACTGATATTTCAAAAGGACTAAAAGGTTTACCACAAGGTAGCTGGATTGCACAAATCAAAGCAAGTAAATCTAAAAAAGGACACGCTTTACTTATTGCAAACGATTACCGTCGTTTTAATTACGAGCCATACGCATACCGTACTACAAATTATGGTAAAAGCTGGGAACGTATTGTTGATAAAGACGATGTAGTAAGCTATACCTTAAGCATTATAGAGCATCCTGAAGAAAATAATTTGATGTTTCTTGGTACAGACGATGGTCTTTATGTGAGTTTTAATGCTGGTAAAAACTGGCAAAAATACACACATGGTTTCCCAACAGTTTCGGTTAAGGATATGGTAATCCATCCTCGAGAAAATGATTTGGTGATAGGAACCTTTGGTAGAGCAGCTTGGGTTTTAGATGATTTAGCTCCATTTATCGCTTTCGCGAAAGCGAACTCACAATCAAACATAGCTCTATTTGAACCACCAGTTGCGTATATGGCAAGATTTCAACAGCCTACTGGTAGTAGATTTGGAGCAGATGCGATGTTCCATGGAGAGAATAGAGATACTGGCGGTAGGTTCAAATACTACTTTAAAAAGGATCCAACCGTAGCGAAGGACTCCACAAAAACAGACTCCTTAATGCTTAAAATTTACAGAGGAGAAGAACTTATACGCACCTTGAAAAGAAAAGCTCCAAAAGAAGAAGGTATTTATTCATGGAGATGGAATCTTACAGAAAAAGGAGTTAATAGACCTTCAAAATCAGTAAGAAAGAGTACGAGAGAACCATCAGGATTAAGAGTTTTGCCAGGAGACTACAAGGCGCAACTAGTCTATAATGACGTTGTAAGTACAACCATGATAAAAGTCCAAGACGATCCTAGAATTACTGAATATACAGATGTTCATGCCAAAGAGAAATATGATGCTCTGAAAAAACTTGAACAATTAACGGTAAAAATTTCTGAGGTTACCGATAAATTGGCAGAGAATATTGAAAAAGCCAGCAACTTTAAATCCTATTTATCAAAATTAGATAAGGAGTCTTATAAAAACGAAATTGAGGCGACTGAGAAAATGGTAGATACATTGAAGAAGGAGCAAGAAAAATACTTTGGTAAGGTAGATAAACGCCAAGGAATTACTAGGAATCCCGAAATTACTGTTCTTAATAGACTGTATGCAGCTCAAAGTTATATAGGTAGTCGTCAAAGTTCTCAAACAGCTACAGAAGCTCAACTGTATGAACATGCAGAAAATGCAGTTGATAAAGCAGTTAAGGAGACTAAATCTCTACTTAATACTCACTGGCAACCCTACGTTCAAAAAATGAAGCAAGTGTCTATCGATACTTTTAAAAATGAGTAGTAGAAAAAATGTTACCTACTTTCTCGTAGCTTTAATAGGTAGCCTCACCTTTGGTTTAGCTCCTTTTATACCAGAACCTCATGTGGTTGGGAAATGGCGCTGGCTTTTAGGAGGAGCAAAGGGTATGAAGTTTATGGATTATTTCGATCTAATCTTACACAGCTTACCTTTCATTTTGTTATTGTTTATGACAATTAAATTGTTACCTATAAGAAGGAGAAACTAGAGAAACAAAAAAAAGCCGGTTTACAATTTGTAAATCGGCTTTTTTATTTGGTAGGTGATAAAAATCACAACACTTATTTAGGGTATAATAAAAAAAGGCTGCCTTCAAAAGGCAGCCTTTTCTTAAGCAATTAAATCATTTACTTTTTAACAAACTTACGTGAAACTGTTGTTCCATTTGCTTGAAGTTGTATGATATAAACATTAGGATTTAAATCACCAACGATTATACCTTCTTTCATCACAGCACCGCTTGCTACCTTGCGTCCTGTCAAATCGTATATTACATACGTAGATTGTTGATCTATACCAGTAGTAAATAGAATATCTCTTACAGGATTAGGGTAAACACTGATAGCATTTACAGGAATAGATACTTGTGAATTATTAGAATCTCTTGCTGTACCACATTCACCTAGATTAACCCATTGTCCAGGTTGTAATTCAAATAGGAAGTTCTGATAAACAACCTGATCACCTACTGAGTAGGAATTATTACTGTTGTAAGCAGGAACTCCATCACATTTGTCTGTTGACGCTGCGGCAGTTGTTATTCTTAAGTCATCAACAGCAATGTCACCTTGCCAAGATGAGGTTGTATTAACCACAAGTCGCAATTGTACATCCTGTCCTGCATAACTAGCTAGATCAATATTTGCTTGTCTCCATGCTGCTCCTTGATCTCCTTGAACGCTAAATATTGTGGAGTAAGCACCACCATTACTTGCATCCACTCTTAATGAACCTACAGCATTACCAGTCATTTGATATTGGAAAGAAAGTGTGGCATTTGATGTTGAAGTAAGATCAAAACATGGTGAGTCTAATGCTGCTACTTTATTAAAATTAGGATTAGATGCTTCTACATAAATATAGAAAGATCCTTGAGCAGCACCGCTAGGTCCTGTACTACTTGAAGGAGTTCCACCAGATCGTAAAGTCCAATCTAAAGAATCTGTATTATTTTGAGACCATTGTCCTAGAGTATTTTCAAATCCTTCTGAATATGGGAAGCTTGAAACACCGTTTGCACATCCAGAACCACCACCAGATGAACCACCTTCAGAAATAGATATAGCATCAACAGCAATGTCTCCTTGCCATGAATTTGTTGTATTAACTACAAGCCTTAACTGTTCTACATTAGAACTTAGTGTTGCATTAGCCGTTTTCCATGAAGCTCCTTGATCTCCAGATTGTGTAAAAAGAGTAGACCAGGATGAACTACCTGTATTCCTAGATTGTAATTCAAGAGTACCTACTGCATTACCAGTCATTTGATATCTAAAACTAACATCTGGTGAAGAACCAGCAGCAAAATCTAAACAAGGTGAATTTAAAATTGCAGTTTTATTAAAATTAGGGTCCGATGCCTCTACGTATACGTAAAAAGATCCTTCATCAGCACCGTTAGGTCCTGTGCTACTTGATGGAGTTGTGCCAGATCTACGAGTCCAATCTAGAGAATCACCAGTATCTTGAGTCCATCCACCAAGTGAACTTTCAAATCCATTTGAATAAGGGAAACTATCAATTGTACTGCTACATCCTGTATCACCACCACCAGATGGTGGTGTACATTTTGTAGACTGCGCTAGCGCAGCATGAAAACCTCCATTTAATAAATTGGCTCTCATACGTGCTTTTTGTCCAGCGGTAAACAAGTTCATACAAGCATCATCAGAATAATCCATGTAATTTTGGACCATATCAACAGATCCACAAGAAACACTACCAATTTGACAACCACCATTTGAGGCGTCAGACTCTGGTGTGTCTGCAACAAAATCATCGGCACCACAAGGTCCATCACCCCAAATGTGGCGCAAACCTAAAAAGTGACCTACCTCGTGAGTAGTTGTTCTTCCACCATCAAATGGTGCCGAAACAGCGCCTACACGCCCAAAATAATTGTATCCCATAACAACACCATCAGTTGCGCGGTTTCCACCAGGAAATTGAGCATATCCTAAAATACCTGGTCTACCATTGCTATTAAGAGCAGAAACAGTCCACATATTTAAATATTGAGTGGTATCCCAAGGGTCGGTACCACCAGTTGCACTACTTTTCATTCTATTTTGCGTGGTATTCCAAGATGTAACACTAGAAGCTTTACGGGTGATACCATTGGTAGGGTTACCATTAGGATCAACTTGTGCCAGACAGAATTCTATTTGCATGTCTGCTGCTTGTGACCATGTGTTATCTCGATCGCTATTAGTTCTTCTAAAATCCTCGTTGAGCACATCAATTTGAGATTGAATTTGAGCTTGACTTATATTTTGAGTAGCATTGCTATAAATCACATGAACAACAACAGGAATGGTTATAACAGCTCCATTCACGGCTTTTTGTTGAATTAAATCATTGGCTTTTTGTTGAATGTATCGTTCTTCTTTTGCGATTTTTTGGGCAAGGCTAGGGTCTTGTGCCATGGCATATTCCATATCATCATGTGTAGAACAGTCACGTTGTTGGGCCATGGCTAAAGTAGAGATTAGCATAAACAGAGCTAATACTCCAATTGAGTACATTTTCTTCATGTATAAATATTTAGGGTTAACATTTGAGCTCTGAATATAGGGATAAACTAATTATTTTATCAAAAATTAACTATTCATAGCATAATATCTATTTTTTTCTATGTAAACCTAAGAATATGATAAATATGGCTTAGTAGGTCGATAAACTGTATATGAAAAACTTAATAGGCTTAATGACAGATCGATAAGATTAGTGGTGTTAACAAATTAATTTTAACTTCGGTTACATTTAGTCTCCTTCCACCGATAATAATGGGCTTTATTACTGTAAAAGATTTTTATTCACAATAAAAGATAAAACTCTGTTAATTAATTACGCTTTCGCGAAAGCGAGGAAGCTTTTACCAATCCATATTAAAGATGTATACAGTATATTAGACTTCTTATTTATAAAGTTACCGGTGTCTATTTTTCTCAGAAGTTTAATTTTTCTTTTTGTAATTTTTATTTCTTGTAATAGTAAACATTCTTATAACGAAGATGTAAAAAGGATTTTTATTAAGAACCTTCAAGATTATAACGTAGGTAATCATAATTTAATAAAATACAATGATTCTTGTTTAGAAAATAATTTAATTTATGATCTTGACTCATCAATTGTAAAACAACATTATCTGCGTGCTGGAGAAGTTTTTTATAAGTCAGGAAATCTGAACAAGTCAAGAACTTCTTTAAAAAAATCTTTAAAATACAAATCCGAAATAACTCTGCTCGATGATTATAAAGCGATTAAACTTTTATTTGAAATTTATAATTCTAAAGATAATTATGCAGAGTCTTTAGCAATGATCAAGACTTTTTCCGAGATTCGTTATGATGACACCTCATTACACAGTTATTATGTGAATAGCTTATATCAGATTGTTTATACAAGATTAAATGAATTGAATATAGCTTTATCTTACAATAACAAAGCATATTTAAATGCTTTGGAAATAAAAAATGAGTATTTCAAGGTCAATACCTTAATTCACAAAAACAATATATTACAGCTCAGAAAGGATTATAAATCTGCTTCAGTTATCATTGATTCTCTACTAATATCTAATAATAATATCTCGAAAACAGAACGAGCATCATTACTGGGCGATTTAGGAGTTATAAAATTTTTTCAAGGAGACTACGATGACGCTATTAATAATTATAAACGTTCATTAGAAATCTACAAAGAATCTAATACAATAGAGTCAATTGAAAACAAAGCGATTCAGTACGCAAATATTGCAGAAGGTTATTTAAGAAAAAAGTCATACGATATGACCCGTGTGTATTTGGATAGTTTCTATAAATTGAATCAAATACATATTAGTAATCGTATAAGAAAAAATGTTTTAAAATATGAGATAGCTTTAGCTGGTAGAAATAAAATCAATGTAGATCATATTAATACTGTTGTGGATGAAAATATTGCTATTCAAAATAAATTTTATAAGGAAAAAATTAATAGAGAATTGAACGCTTTACAAAAAGAAAAAGAACAAAAACAAGCTCTCTTATTGGCAAAAAAAATATGGAAATTGATAATTTAGAAATTAAAAACAAACTAAGCCTTATAACATTTTTTCTTCTATTATCAATAACTTTAGGGTCTTTGATTTATGTTAGGAACAAAAAGGTTTATTTAGAAAAAAGTTTGTTAATGCAACAAAGACTTTTAAGATCTCAGATGAACCCGCATTTTACCTTTAACATGATTAGTTCTATAAGAAAGGAAATCAAGATAGATCCTAAAAATGCAACTCATCATTTAAATAAATTCTCTAGACTACTTAGGCTATCCTTAATAAATTCTACTCAAGAGTATGTTCCTTTATATGATGAATTAGAAATGGTAGAAAAGTATCTGGAATTACAAAATTTAAGATTCCCAAACTTATTTATTTACTCAATAGATTACATAGGTTTTAATCGATATGATTTAGTGAAAATTCCGCCCATGATAATTCAACCATTCGTTGAAAACTGCATTGAACATGGATTTAATAATATCGACTACTTGGGTCATATAAAAATTAGGTTTTCGAAGAACATTAATTATAAACCATTTCTACACGTTGAAATTGAAGATAACGGTCAAGGATTTAAAGATTTCAGTTTTAACGATAGCTCATTATCGTTTAATCTAATAAATAATTTTATTTATAAAATGACAAAAAACATATTTCAGTTACAAATCTAAATGATGGAAAAACCGGAACCTTGATAAGCTTTAACTTACCTATTAATTAAATTAAAATATGTTAAAAACCATTTTAATTGAGGATGAAACCTATATAAGAGATGAGATAAAAGAGCTTATTTCTATACACTTTCATAGTGAAATAACGATAGTGGCAGAAAGTGACAATGTTATTGAATCAATAAAATTCATAAATCAAATAAGTCCCGACATTTTAATTTTAGATATACAAATTAAAGGAGGTACTAGTTTTGATATTTTGGATAATGTTGATCTTCACGAATGTATAGTTATTTTTATAACAGCATATAATGATAAAGCAATAAAAGCTATTAAAATTGGAGCTTTTGATTATATTCTTAAACCTATTCTAGAAGAAGAATTCGTTACAAGTTTATCGTCGGCGATAGGAACTATATCAAAAAAAAAACGGTTTAATTCAAATTTCATGTCAGAAGTTTCAACTAATGAATTTAAAACAACTTCTGACAATCTTGTTCTAAAAACTGCTGATTCAATTTATTTAGTAAATTATGATGATATATTATTCTGTAGCTCAGAAGGTAATTATACTACATTTCATCTTACAAACAAGAAAAAATTATGATTTCTAAACCTTTAAAATTTGCCTTGAGTATTTTACCCGATAGTAAGTTTATTAGATGTCAGCAATCTTATATTGTGAACTTAAATATGATTGCGAGTTATAATAAATCAGGCTATTTGATTTTATTAAATGGTCAGGAAGTTCCAGTCTCTGGTCCAAATAGAAAATTAGTGTTAAATAGAATATTTTCATAAATGAATTTTAAGATTTATAATTTGAAACAATAAAAGCATAATTTGAAGTGAAGTAACATTAATCTATTTTGAAAATTATTTTTAAAAATTAAAGCTTTAGATATGAAATATTCAATTTTACTTATTTTATTTTTTTCTATAATCTCATGTCATCAAGATGAAACCTTATCATTAGATTATAACAATGAACAAAAGGATTTTTATACGTCTTCCAAAAGTGTCTATTTGTTTACTACTGAACAGGAACATCGAGAGTTTCTCAAGTTCAATTCTTGGTTAATTATTTCGTTCATAAAAAAACATCCTGTTCATCTACAGCATTTCCAAAATATGATCAATCCTGTGGATCATACTTTATCCATGCATTTGTTATACGATGAAACAATTAATGTTAATTTCTCTAAAGATTTCAAAAATTTTTAAATGAAGAATTAGTATTTTTAGATTGTATAGGACCTAGACCAGATGTAACTAATGTGCCTCCTCCAATTGGCGCAGATTCTATATACAATAAATCCGGTTTAAATTTTAGTCCTGCTGATCCTCAGATATGGATTAATAGATACATTTATGAAGATCATAAGCTCTATAATTTAGTTAATGATACTGAATTGTATTTCCCTAATGGTATTTCTCAACCTGATTTAACGGATATCATTATTTTAGGTCATCCTTTAGACAATATTCCTGTGGGTGAAGGTCTTATGGTTTATTCTACACCAAGAGAAGCTTTTTACGGGTATCAATCAGGAACTGGAAATATTGTTACTAAGTTATGTTACGGAGATATTGTGATGGTTTCCTATCAGAATTTACAAGAGAATATACCTATAATATTATCGAGGCCAAAAAAAAGTATACCGCAAAATGCTCTCCATTTCTATATCAATTATGATATTACGAATTTTCTAAAACCAAATAATAGTGATATTTCAATAGATTTTTAAAATTAAGTATCAGAAAGCCGAGATGAAATTCTTGGCTTTTTTTATAAATGAAATAACAAACGAGAAATATGAATCATTTTTTTAAAGATATGAAATTCTCTAAAAATCTATTTAAGTAAGTTATAGGTTTGAGCTGTAATCAAATAAAAGGTTACCGTGTTTACTGAAAAACGAAAGAGTAAGTATTAATAAATTAATTAATTAAATATGAAAAAGCGAATTTTAATTTCAATTACTTCAATGTTTATTTTCACTCTAACATTTATTTCTTGTAGCTCAAATTTTGAAACCGAAGAAGATATGTTATCAATGATTGAAGAAGGTTCAAGTGTTTATGCTGAAACCCAAAAAATTTTAAACAATAACCCAAATTTAATTCTTGATTCTAATGGACTCATAGTGCTTCCGATTTCCGAAAGTTCTGATATTTCTAAAAACCCTCTACAAATTTCCGCGGTTATAATACCATCTCAAGAGTGTGACGGTGATTCGAATGGTTTCATTTATCAATATTACGCTACTGCAAATAATATTAGTTTTAATGATAGATTAGTAAAGATCGCATTTATTAGGGATGGGTTTCCTTTCTTTATAAGAGAGGTCACTATACCTTCAGGCTCTTATAATTCAGATTTAAAACAGTTTAGTTGGTATTCCACTATCACGATAGGTGATATAGATACAAATGTTTTAGAGGTTCACGCTCTTGTTAATTCTCCAGATTTAAGTATTGATCCTAATGGTAATTTTGCTAACAAACTTAATGTTACAAGTAGTTATCAATTGATCCCATTAACTAATTTAAATATAAACAACTGCATATTAACAACACCAGTAGGTGTAGTTCCAGATTATCCTGTTTTTGGAGGAGGAGGAGATCAGGATATGAGTAGCTTCAAGCCATGTGACTGTGATAATGATGGTATACCGAATTATCTGGATAACGATGACAACAATAATAATATTCAGGATTCTTTTGAAACTAATTTTGCAGGATGTACTCAGATGATGGTCAATTGTGAAGATTAAATAGTGATAAAGGATAGAAAATCTTTAAACCCATTCTATTGCTGTAGAATGGGTTTTTTATATTGGGTTATTCACAATAAAAGATAAAACTCTGTTAATTAATTACGCTTTCGCGAAAGCGGAATAAGCATTACAATTAGTATATTTCAAGCTACTACAGATAGATGGGATATGGCAGAAAACGTACAATATACTGAGGATAATATCAGGTCATTAGACTGGAAGGAACACATAAGAATGCGTCCTGGGATGTATATCGGTAAACTGGGTGATGGATCTAGTGCCGACGATGGTATCTACATCCTACTGAAAGAAGTTATTGACAACTCAATTGATGAGTATGTGATGGGTGCAGGAAAAACTATCGAGGTGTCCATTCAAGGTGAACGTGTTATCGTGCGTGATTATGGACGTGGGATCCCACTAGGTAAGGTGGTTGATGTTGTCTCAAAAATGAACACTGGTGGAAAATACGATAGTAAAGCCTTTAAAAAATCTGTAGGATTAAACGGTGTAGGTACTAAGGCAGTGAACGCTCTTTCCACTTATTTTAGAGTTGAATCTACACGTGATGGGAAAAGTGCAAGTGCCGAGTTTGAAAGAGGTGAACTTACCGACAAGGATTTTCTTGAAGAGACATCAAGACGTCGAGGTACCAAAATGACTTTCGTTCCCGATGGTGAAATCTTTAAAAATTTTAAATTTAGGCCTGAGTATGTCTCTCGCATGCTTAAGAACTACGTGTACTTAAATCCAGGTTTAACCATTATCTACAACGGAGAAAAATATTTTTCTGAACATGGTCTAAAGGATTTATTAAGTGAAAAAATTACCGAATCCGATAGGCTGTATCCAATAATACACTTGAGAGGTGATGATATTGAGGTAGCTATTACTCACAGTAAAACACAGTATAGTGAAGAATATCATTCTTTTGCAAACGGTCAAAATACCACCCAAGGTGGAACGCATCAAGCTGCTTTTAGAGAGAGTGTAGTAAAAACTGTGCGTGAGTTTTATGGGAAAAACTATGATGCGAGCGATGTTAGAAAATCCATTGTAAGCGCTGTGGCTATTAAGGTGATGGATCCTGTTTTTGAATCTCAAACTAAAACTAAATTAGGTTCTACAGAAATGGGTGGAGACTTACCAACTGTTAGAACTTTCATTAACGATTTCATTAAAACGTATTTAGATAATTACCTGCACAAGCATCCAGAAACTGCTGAGGCTCTTCAAAAGAAAATTATACAAGCAGAAAGAGAACGCAAGGAGCTTTCTGGTATTCGTAAACTAGCTAGGGATAGAGCTAAAAAAGCTAGTTTGCACAATAAAAAACTAAGGGATTGTAGAGTACATCTAGGAGATACTAAAAAAGAAAATAATCTCGATAGTACTTTATTTATAACGGAAGGTGATTCTGCAAGTGGATCTATAACAAAATCACGTAACGTAAACACACAAGCGGTATTCTCATTACGCGGGAAACCATTGAATTCTTACAACATGAGCAAAAAAATTGTTTATGAAAACGAAGAGTTCAACTTGCTACAAGCTGCACTCAATATTGAGGATAGTATGGAGGATTTGCGTTATAACAAGATTGTCATTGCAACTGATGCCGATGTGGATGGTATGCATATACGTTTGTTATTGATTACTTTTTTCCTACAATTTTTTCCTGAATTAATTAAAAAGGGGCACTTGTATATTTTACAAACACCTTTATTTAGAGTTCGTAATAAAAAAGAAACAAGGTATTGTTACACACCAGAAGAACGAGCTGCCGCACTTATGGAATTAGGTAAAAATCCAGAAATAACTCGATTTAAAGGATTAGGTGAAATCAGTCCAGATGAGTTTGTTCATTTCATAGGCGAGGACATGCGATTGGATCCAGTGATGCTAGACGATGGTATGAGTATCGATGATTTATTGAAGTTCTATATGGGTAAAAACACTCCAGATCGTCAAGAATTTATTATTGACAATCTTAAGGTAGAAATGGATGTGATAGAAGAGTAGTATGATTAAATTCAAACATGTTATAATCGCAGCTGTGATAGCCGTTCTACTTTTTTTAATAGGAAGCACGTTCAAAATATTACACTGGGCGTTTCCTTATGGAAATGGTAATTATTTAGGTGGTGAAGACTTAATTGTACTATCAACTGTTATGTGGATCATATCGGGTACTTTTTTAATAATAAAAGCCTATAAATCTAAAGGTGATCACTTTTTCAATAGATGAGGATGTATTGTATTTTTAGTAAGAACATACAAATAAAACAACAGTTAACTAATAGCAGATAACTGAAACGAGTAAATGAGCGAAGAACACGAAGAACTAGAGCATTTAAACAGTAGCAATCAAGAACAGCATTCTACTGAAACTATAACCAGAGTTACAGGAATGTACAAGGAATGGTTTCTTGATTATGCAAGCTACGTGATATTGGAACGCGCTGTACCAGCTATAGAGGATGGTTTTAAACCAGTACAGCGACGTATAATGCAATCGATGAAAGATTTAGACGATGGGCGGTACAACAAAGTAGCCAATATCGTAGGACATTGTATGCAGTACCATCCTCATGGTGATGCCAGTATAGGTGATGCTATGGTGCAAATTGGTCAAAAGGACCTTCTTATAGATATGCAAGGTAACTGGGGTAATATTTTAACTGGTGATCCTGCAGCAGCTTCTCGTTATATTGAAGCTAGACTCTCAAAATTTGCTCTTGAGGTATTGTATAATCCTAAAATTACGGAATGGCAATCTAGTTATGATGGTAGGAGAAAAGAACCTATAAATTTACCAGTAAAATTTCCATTATTACTTGCACAAGGTGCTGAAGGTATTGCGGTAGGTTTGAGCACCAAAGTATTACCTCACAATTTCAATGAGCTCATTGATGCTAGTATCAAGCATTTACAAGGAAAAAGATTTAAAATTTATCCTGACTTTCCAACAGGCGGCGAGGCAGATATTTCAAATTATAACGATGGTTTAAGAGGCGGTAAAGTGAGAGTGCGTGCCAAGATGCACTCGCCTGAAAAAAACACCATCGTAATTACAGAAATACCATACTCAACTACTACAAGTTCCCTTATTGATTCTATTTTAAAGGCAAATGAAAAGGGGAAAATTAAAATTAAACGTATAGAAGACAACACTGCTGCACAAGTAGAAATCGTGGTTCATTTACCTAGTGGTTTATCACCAGATAAAACCATGGATGCTCTTTATGCCTTTACAAATTGTGAGGTAAGTATTTCACCATTAGGCTGTGTAATTGAGGATAATAAACCACTATTTATTGGTGTTTCTGATATGTTGCGTCGTAGCGCAGATCATACTGTTCAATTACTTAAGTCAGAACTTGAGATATTATTGCATGAGGTTGAAGAACAATGGCACTTTGCTTCTCTAGAAAGAATATTTATTGAAAATAGAATTTATAGAGATATTGAAGAGGAAGAAACTTGGGAAGGAGTAATTAGTGCAATCGATAAAGGACTTAAACCACATATTAAACACCTAAAGCGTGCAATAACCGAAGAGGATATTGTCAGGTTAACTGAAATTAGAATTAAGAGAATTTCAAAATTTGACATTGATAAAGCACAACAAAAGATTCAGGCTCTAGAAGATCGCATTGCAGAACTTAAACATCATCTAGAACATTTGATTGAATTTGCCATAGATTACTTTACTAAACTCAAGAAGGATTATGGTCAAGGTAGAGAACGCAAGACTGAGCTGAAAAACTTTGAGGATATAGTAGCAAGTAAAGTAGTTATTAGAAACACAAAACTATATGTTAATAGGGAAGAAGGTTTTATAGGTACAGCTCTTAAACGAGATGAGTATGTATGTGATTGTGCAGACATTGATGACATCATAGTATTTACAAAAGATGGTACGATGATGGTGACAAAGGTGGATTCCAAAACCTTTATAGGAAAAAACATAATCCATGTCGCTGTATTTAAGAAAAAAGACAAACGTACCATTTACAACGTTATCTATAAGGATGGTAAGTCAGGACCTAGTTATATAAAAAGATTTGCAGTGACTAGTGTGACACGAGATAGGGCTTACCCTATGGGTAAATCAGATAAAGGTTCTGTAGTTCATTATTTCAGTGCAAATCCTAATGGTGAAGCTGAAGTTGTTACAGTAAACTTAAGACAGCAAGGCAGTATTAAAAAGCTTAAATGGGATATAGATTTTAGTGAAATCCTCATTAAAGGAAGAGCATCTAAAGGAAATCTCGTAACTAAGTATAACATTAAGAAGGTCGAACTTAAAGAAGAAGGTGTAAGTACACTTAAACCTAGAAAAATTTGGTTTGATGATACAGTACAGCGTCTTAATGTAGACGGTCGTGGTGAATTACTAGGTGAATTTAAGGGAGAAGATCGTTTACTTATTATCAATCAAAAAGGTATCGCAAAGACTATTATTCCTGAGGTAACTGCTAGATTTGATGATGATATGGTAGTCCTTGAAAAATGGGAGCCTAAAAAACCTATTAGCGTTATCTATTATCACGGTGAGAAGGAATTATTTTATATCAAAAGATTCCTTATAGAAAACCCAGAACGAGAAGAAGGTTTTATTCCAGATGTACAAGGATCCTATCTGGAAGTTATATCTACTGATTATCGCCCTATGGCAGAGCTGGTTTTTAATAAGCCTAGAGGTAAAGAACAGCCGCCTAATGAAGAGGTTAATATTGAGGAATTTATCGCTGTAAAAGGCATAGGAGCTCAGGGTAATATGCTTACTAAATCTAAAGTGAAACAAATTAACTTATTAGATGCGTTACCCTATGAGGTACAGGAGGAAAATGAAAGTGAAAATGATGAAATAACCACCTCAAAAGAACATCTTGAAACGTCACAACAAACTGATGCTAAAGATGAACCTACGACCAATAAGTCTGAAGATAATAATCTTCCAGAACCACCGGTGGATGATACGGGACAAAGTAGTCTGTTTTAAATTACGCTTTCGCGAAAGCGTAACAAAAAATATTATTTATTTGCTAGGAACGTCTATAGTTGGTTTCTGATCTGATTTGTTAAAAACGTAAGTAAATAACCACGTAAGTGTAAAGGTAGGAATGATATCCATACCAGGAACCAATTCTTCTATTGTAGTAATAATACCAGCTGCAACACCTGTTTTTCCTGGGTAGAGTAGGGTCATGAGGTAACCTGCTATGGGTGCCCAAAATAAATCTGTCGTCTCTCCCAAAAATGGAAGGATGTAAGATGACATACCTACTAAATCTAAGGCTATGCTGGCAAAAAGTTTTGATTTTTTAGATTGAAACATATTCAGTTTTTTAAACTGTTTAATTCAAATAACGTTCCAAACTTATTTTTTAGTATCTCAAAAAGGATTAATGCTTTGTATTTTAATGTTTTAGAAAGGTTGGTTTAAAAGTTTAACGTTAGGCCTACCGTATTTGGAGTCGCACTAAAACTGAGAGAGTAGGAACGTTGTTTAGGTTTTTTAGTCCCATAACGCTGCTCGCCATATCCATTTCTAGTATCTAAATATCTATCTACGGCTTCTACGGTTGCAATCGTAATAGCAAGACTTAGAACTACATCGGTTAAATAGTGAGCTCCTTTCCAAACACGTGAAGCAGGTGAAACTAAACCTAGAGTATAAATACCGGCTTTTACCCAGGGATTATCAAAATGTTTTGCGAGCGCATAGGCTGTGGTGAATGACAAAATAGTATGGCCAGATGGGAATGATCTATAACCGGACTCGCCAGAAAACGGTCTAAATTCAGATTTTCCTACACCAGTTTCTGGTCTACCACGTCCAGTAACAGATTTTAAAAACTGTTGTAGAAGACCACCAGCGGTTGCGCTACTTATCATCAATACACCTGTTCGCCTCCATTCAGGGCTTTTGGTAAATAGTCCGTACAAATAGATACCACCAGTTACGCCATAATTGTTTTGAGGACTTCCAAAGTACCATCCAAAATCACTAATTACAGTTGGAATATTGTCTTGTTGTCTGCGTGCCCAATCGCTTGTTTGTTCATCAACTAAATACAAACCGCCAACAAGACCAGCAGTAGCACCTGCACGCAACCAATCTCTTTGTTGCCAGTGAAAAGGCCTTGAATAGGTGTAGGCTACACCATTAAACGCATTTTTTCCATCATAAGCTAGTAGTTGCCAGGTATTCATTTCTTCAACTTGTAAAGATGTGAATTTATCTGATTTGAAGTTTTGACTAAAAGATAAACTATTGATTAAAAGTAGAATAAGAAAGATTACTAGTCGCCTCATAGGTAAATGATAATTTGCGAAGATACACTTAGAAGTTGTTTTGATACGCTGATTAACAATAGTCTATGAAATAAATGTAATATTTCTACTCAAAAATCGAATTTTAATTTTTACCAAAACAAAATAATAGTATATTTGCAACCGCTTTTCACAATAGCGTTTGCTTATTGAACAAGCATGGTCGCGTAGCTCAGCTGGATAGAGCATCTGCCTTCTAAGCAGACGGTCACAGGTTCGAATCCTGTCGCGATCACAAAATAAAAAAGCCACGCTGATAAGCGTGGTTTTTTTATTTAAGGAGATATCTTTTTTTAATATCTTGATTAATGGACTGGATTAAATAAATGATTTAAAAATGCTATATCCTAGGTACAGCATAATCATTCCTAGTATCATACTTCCGAAAAAATAAAGACCTGCATTTAAAAAATCTCCATTTTTAATAAATTTTACTAGTTCTAATGAAAAGGTTGAGAAGGTGGTAAGGCCACCACAAAACCCTATTCCTAATAATAAATATCTAGGATGAGATATACCATCTGTACGCTCAGTCAACTGCCATAAGATTCCCAATAAGAAGCAGCCTAGAACATTTACGATCAAGGTAGGTAACCATTTTATTGTACCAGAATTCATGTATATGGAAACGGCATACCTTAGGTAACTACCTATGCCACCACCAATAAAAACTAAAAAGAAGCTTTTCATTCTTGAATAGGTAAATAAATTTCTGTTAGATATGCTGCTGGATTTACCGTTTCATCTTTAGAGACTCTATAAACTATATAAGGAGAAATATCAGAGGCATCTAAATTATTCGAGACTCTATAAGCTGTTGCCTCTTCCCAGGCTTTATTTAAAAATTCATGTTTTCCTTTTAAGGTTGTTTTTATGGCCTGAGTTGAAGGTGTAAAACCACATAAAACATTGCTGCCTGTTTCAGTTTCTATTCTATCTTTAACAGGAATGGCAGCAGAAAATATTAACTGACCTAAAGTAGGATCGTTTTTTTCAAAAATGATCATTGGATTTCCAAATGGCTTTATATCATGAATATTCATGTACTTTTTTATGTTTTGAAACATACTTTCTTGCAAGGTTTCCATGGTTTTTGTTGTTGCACTTGTCGACATGTATAAGTAGTAACTGCCGCCTGTATCAAGAACTCCATCCACTGATACTGTATATTTATTCAATTCTTTTTGTATAACACTGTCCAAATTCTTAAGGCCTTGTTGATACATAGGTCTTATTTCCTTTTCTAAATCAATTCCAAAAATCGCGTTGAGCATTTTTTCTTTTAGGCTATTCTCACCTTTAATATTCCAAATAACTTTATTTGCCTTTTCCTCTGGCATTATCATCATACTTACCTCACTATTGGAAACAGCAAATCCGCTATCGTACTGCATATCAAAGACTATTTTCTTATTTGGGTCTACGTTGGTGATAGTCATTTTACCATTTCCATATTCATCTGTAAAGGTGTAATAGCCACCTACACCGCTTGTTTGTTCTCCCATTGTCGAGTTTATACCATCTTGCATGGTCCATGGATTCCAATTATTCCAACTTTCAAAATCATCTATTTGCTCATAAATAACTTGAGTAGGTGCTTCGATAGTATATTCTTCAGTAATACTATATGTTCCGTCTTGAAGGGAGAAATACACTACACTGGCTATAATACCAATTACTAATAAGATGATAAAGTACTTTAATGCTTTCATAGGGTTGATAGAATTAATGGCCAAAAAGGTATGACAAATCTATATAAAATAAAACTGCCAGCTGTATAAGCCGGCAGTCTGATGAAAGTCTAGAGACTTTCTTCCCCCTAAAATTCAGTTAATAAAAGAAGTATTGGTCGATTGTGAAAATCCTCTTATTACTTATCCAAATATATTAGCATCTAAGCGGGAAGAAGTACCCCTAAATGGGTATTTTTAAAATAATTTATATATAAAAACATGGATTTAATTAACAAATGTTAATTGTAGTGTTTATGAACCGATAAAGCGTATCTCATTAGTTCTCCTTTTCCTTTGAGCCCCAACTTCTGAATCATGTTTTTACGATGCTTTATGATAGTACCTACAGCGGTATGCCGGATCTCTGCAATTTCGGAACTTTGTTTCCCTTGAGCTATTAGTTTAAGTATAACTCTTTCAGTAGGAGACAGTTTAGGTTTAATATCGGCTTTTGTGTAAATTTCTTCGACAGCAATATTTTTATCAAAATAACTTTTACCTCTTGAAACTTCAATAATAGCTTTTCTGATTTCTTCTAGTGGCCTACGTTTCAATAGGTACCCAGATGCACCGGCTTTTATAGCATCGTTTATAGCATCATCATGTTCAAACATAGAGAAAAAAATCACCTTAATTTTTGGATGCGTTTTCTTGATTGTTTTACACATTTCAATACCATTCATACGAGGCATACTTATGTCTGATAGAATAATATCGGGATTACGGTGCTTGATGTTTTCTAACAATTCTTTGCCGTCGTGGGCAGTTCCTATAACGGTAATTTCTGGATCATTTTCAAGTAATAATTTAGTTGCATCTACAATGGATACATGGTCGTCTGCAATTAGTAGGTTGATCATAACGGTATATCGATGGTTATTGTGGTTCCAAAACCAGGTTGCGAGTCTATTTCAAATGTTCCTCCTGTATTTTCTACCTTTTTCTCTATACTATATAGCCCCATTCCATCAGTTGGTTTAATTGATACAACATTCATCCCTATACCGTTGTCTTCAATCATGATGTTTAAATGGTCTTCATAAGCAGTTAGATTAATAAAGGCCTCGCTGGCTTGTGCGTGTTTTATAATATTATTTAATAATTCTTGTATGATTCTAAAAATCAATAATTCTAAACTGTTTTCTAATGTCGTGTCTAGCCCATAGTGGATCACTTCGACATCTAGCTCTTTACTTTGACTGATTTTTTGAGCTAGACTCTCTACACTAGGTATTAAACCTTTACTAGCTAGAACACCTGTAAAGCGTTTATGCGACATTTGACGAATTTTTTCATAAGTATCGTTAAGCAGTTGTTCTGTTCTATCAAAATAAATCTTATTGTCTTGTTGAGCTGCTTGCCGTTTTAAATTTTCAAAATGCAGTTTCATAGTGGTAAGAGAACTGCCTAGGTCATCATGTAATTCGGTGGCTATTTCCTTTCGTTCTTTTTCTTGTCCAGCAATCATAGCATCGATAGTAGATAACTCTTGCTCTTTCAATATTTTATCTTTTTGGGCCATGATGAGTTTCTTCTCTTTTTCTACTAAAAGCTTTTTCTTACGCTGGTTGTTATAAAACCACAAACCTATAACGCTTATAAGGATTGCTGTTGCTATAAGCGCGATAATAACCTTTTGATTTTGTTCGTTTTTAGTTTCTTGTTCTGCTATTTTTTTCTCTTTCTCAGCAGTTTCATATTTAGCCTCAAGCTCTTGAATTTTATTCTCACTTTGTCTAGCATTAATGGTGTCAATGTTATCAAGAACATCAACAAATAATTCGCTGCTCAGCTTGTATTTGTTGTTATAGTGGTAGGCTTCAGCAAGATTTCTCTTATTATTAATAAGGTTAAGTAGGTCTAGGTTATCAGGAGCGAGTTCTTGAGCTTTCAACGTATACTCAAGAAATTTCTCATAATTCTCCATTCTTTTATAGACCTGTCCAGTATTGTTGTAGTTACCATATAGTCCAGTAGTATCCTTAATTTTAGAATAGTACTTTTCTATTTTTTTTGAAAAATTAAAGCAGAATCTAACAATCCTTGACGTTGATAAACTACTGAAAGATTACTTTCAACAGTAAAAATATCTTCAGTTTTGTTGTATTCCTTTGCTATTTCTCTAGCCTTCCACAATTCATTTTTTGCTTGGTTATATTGATTATTATGGATTAAGTACCCTGTTGAATATAGGTAGCTAGTAATCTCAAGATCGGGATCCTCTAATTTTTTAGCAATTTTTTTATTGACCTCTATAAGATCCATAAAACCATCAGGCACCTCGCTTACATAAAAATAGGCATATATTAATTCATCATTAATATAGAATAGACTTTTCAAATCTTGTGGATCACATGATTTTTTAAGTTCAAGAAGCCTATTGTAATGAGCAGGAGCATCGTGATCTATTCCATATTGAGCAGCACTTTCTGCAATTTTAATGCGGTACTGCTCATATATTGAATAGTCATCAAGGTTCAATGTATCTACAATAGCTAGAGTAGTTTCATATTCATTATCATAATTATTGATAAGTAAGTCTACATATGAAAATTCCTGAGCTACAATCCATTGAGAAATAAATAAAAATAAGAGGCTGGCTACTGTTCTCAAGAAGGTCTTATTTTATTTTTCTTTTCATCATATTACCAATTAGGATAGGTTTAGAAACTTCTTCAGTGCCCTCACAGTAATCAATATCTAAAGAAGTATCCATGATAAAATCACCACTAAAACTTTGGTTAAATTCAATCGTTTTATTGTCGGGAGCGCCTTTTTCAAAAACGATTACCATTTTATACTTATCATCTTCGTTTATAATTTGAGCATCGGTAACGTATCCTATATCATTAGCAATGGTATGAAACGTACCACTTACTAAAGTTACAGTTTCATCGTTGGTTCCACTAGGTTCCCAGGTAAAATCTGCTTTTACGATAGGAGCATTTTCTTTTGAAGCAAGAATTACATTTTCATCTTCGTAATAAAAGTCTACCGTTATAGCTTGATCGATAGTGTAATTGCATTCCATTGATGCTGCCTTCTTCTCAATTGTCGTTTCCATTTCCTGCATCTTTTCTGGCTTTTTTTCTTCTTTACAGGCGGTCATTAAAGTTGCAACGGCGATTAGTGCAAGTGAAATTCTTTTCATAATTAATTGGTTTATAGAATGAGTAAATTAAGTTAAATGGCTAGCGTTATTCAATACCCTTTATGGGGTACGTCTAGCTATGTAAATGTAAAAATTCTTTACAATATGAATATTCCTACAACTAGTAGTCGTCTTAAATGGATAACAGATTATTCAACTTAATTAAATAATTGATAATTAATTATTTGAAGATGAGATGGTGTTTTCGCTTTCGCGAAAGCGAAAAATCATTAAATAAAAGTAAGTAGGATTTATTTAAGGAATTCCTGAAGAATATATTGATAAAGTTGTTTTTGATTCATGTCTACTAAGCTCATTGAATCATCGAATAGTTCACTCTCTATAGCATTTACAAGATTATTATTATTCAAATCATGTTTATGAAGTTTCCACTTGTCATCATGATATTCCAGGGCTGTGCAATGTTCAACCCAGTCACCACTATTTAAATATCGTATTGACGAGCCATTTTTAAAATCTATCGTTTTGTCGGTAGGTTGGTGAATGTGACCGCAAATTACATAGTCATAACCTTGTTGACGAGCCATTTCTATGGCAGTTTGCTCAAAGTTGCTGATAAATTTTACTGCACCTTTTACACTAGTTTTTATTTTACGAGAAAGTGAAACTTTACCTTTACCTAGTTTTCTAGACAAATAGTTAATAGCGGTATTTACTAAAATCAAGCTATCATAGCTCATCGCTCCTATTTTTGCCAACCATTTACTATTTTGAATGGAAACATCAAAAATATCACCGTGAAAAAACAGGGCAGTTTTTCCGTTACAATTCCATTTTAGCTTATTTACAATTTTAATATTACCCAGTTCAAGGCCGTTGAATTTTCTGAGCATTTCATCGTGATTACCAGTGATATAATAAATTTGAGTTCCTTTGGATGCTAGTTGAAATAGTTGTTTTACTACTTTCATGTGACTTTTGGGCCAGTAGCGTTTTGAGAACTGCCACATATCAATAATATCGCCGTTAAGAACTAAAGTGTCTGGTTTTATACTTTTTAAATAGCTATAGATTTCTTTTGATTGACAACCATAGGTCCCCAAATGCACATCGCTTATTACTACAAGATCCACTTTTCGTTTCATATAACCCTTTGATAATGATGTTTATAAAACTAATTGAAAGGGTTGATTACTAGGTTATAAAAATTTTATGTGTTCTTTATTTAAAGGCTATCACTTAATGAAATAATTGTAAAAAAAGCCGTCATTAAAATGACGGCCTAGCATAACATTGAATTTAGTTTAATTATCTTATTTCAAACTGAGCATCAATAGTTAACCTTTTATTTATGTTAGAATTATTATATAATCTTTAACCAAACCTAATCTCGCTTAAGTTTACTTAACTTTTTGACTAATCAACAAATATTGAATTAGTTGAAATGAAAATTTCATCGATAAAAAAACCGCTATTTCTAAATAAAGAATAGCGGTTTCCAACATTTAAAATTAACTTTCTAATTAGAAAGGATAAGCATTACTATCAGTTACCTTATCTGCGATCGTATTTCTTAACGCTACGATATTAGGCAGATTTGTATATTTAGTAAATCGCTTAAGTCCCATAAGCATCATGCGTTGTTCGTCACCTTCTGCAAAGCTTGCGATACCTTCTTCAGCTCTGTTTTGGATGATTTTCACGGCATGGTATAAGTATAGCTGAGACATAGCAATTTGCTCTTTTTGCGCTTCTTCACTTGATCTAGCGATATTTTTCTGAGTTCTAAGGATAGCACTTTCAGCCATATAAATCTCAATAAGAATGTCTGATGCAGCAATAAGTAACTGTTGATGTTGTTCAAGTTCAGTTCCAAATTTTTGAACTGCACTACCAGCTACCATTAAGAATACTTTTTTAAGTTTCTTAATCATATCCATTTCTTCACTTAATGGCTCAGAAAAATCTGGTACATCAAAAGAAGGAATAGAGGTAAGTTCATTTGCCACAGCCATTGCTGGTTCCAGTAAATTTACATGACCTTTCATCGCCTTCTTAACAAGCATACCAACGGCAAGCATTCTATTTATTTCATTTGTACCTTCATATATTCTTGAGATACGAGCATCACGCCACGCTGCTTCCATAGGAGCATCGGCACTGAATCCCATACCACCGTATATTTGAATACCTTCATCACTACAGTTTTGAATATCTTCAGATACAGCTACCTTAAGAATAGAACATTCAATGGCAAACTCTTCAACTCCTTTCAGTTCTGCAGTTGCAAATTCATCTCCTTGTTCTTGTCTAATATGGATACGATTTTCGATGTCTTTTGCTGCACGATATGAAGCACTTTCGCCTACGTAAGCACTTGTAGCCATGTCGGCTAATTTCTTACGAATAGCACCAAATTTTGCGATTGGAGTTTTAAACTGCTCACGTTCATTTGCATATTGAGTAGCTAAAGAAATTACACGTCGCTGCGCATCTAAACAAGCTGCAGCAAGTTTGATACGACCTACGTTAAGAGCGTTCATAGCAATTTTAAATCCTTCACCACGTCCAGCCAGCATATTTTCAACAGGAACTAGGCAATCATTAAAAAATACTTGACGGGTAGAAGAGGAGTGAATTCCTAACTTGTGTTCTTCCTCACCTAATGTAATACCATTTGACGGGTCATTTTCTACAATGAAACCTGTGATATTTTTATCATCTTCTAAACGGGCAAATACTACAAATACGTTACAAAAACCTGCATTTGAAATCCACATTTTCTGACCGTTGATTTTGTAGTGTTTACCGTCCTCAGTAAGTTCAGCTTTAGTCTTACCAGAATTTGCATCTGATCCAGCACCAGGCTCTGTCAAACAGTAAGCTCCAAACCACTCACCTGTAGCAAGTTTTGGAACATATTTTTTCTTCTGCTCTTCAGTTCCATAAAGTGTGATAGGCATAGTACCTATTCCTGTATGAGCACCAAAAGCTGTAGCAATAGAACCAGTTGCTCCTGATATGTAATCACATACTAACATGGTTGAGACGAATCCCATTCCTAGGCCATCATATTCTTCAGGTACAGCTACACCTAAGAACCCCATTTCACCTGCTTTACGCATTACTTCTTCAGTAAGAGCGTAATCTTTCTTTTCAAATCTTTCTTTATGCGGTACAACTTCTTTGTCTACAAATTCTGTTACCGACTCTTTCATCATGATTTGTTCTTCAGAAAAATCTTCAGGAGTAAATACGTCCTGTGGATTTGTTTCTTTCACGATAAATTGACCACCACGGATTATACCGCTTTCATTTGTTGTTTCTGTTGCCATTTTTTACTTTTTATTACGATACTTAGAAGAAAGAATGGTACTCAAATCTATTTTGAAATTGATTACCTAGTCCCAGCATATTAATCTGTGCCTGGCAGATCAGTCTTCTAACTTTTTTTAATGATTGTTTTATTTAAGGAATTCGTAAACACCACAAGCTCCTTGACCTGTCCCTACACACATAGTTACAAGACCATATTTATTCTCTAAATTTTGACGTCGCATTTCATCAAATAATTGTACACTTAATTTTGCTCCTGTACATCCTAGTGGATGTCCTAGTGCAATAGCTCCTCCATTTGGGTTCACTATATCTTGGTTAAGGCCCAATTCTCTAATTACTGCAAGTGATTGAGAAGCAAATGCTTCATTTAATTCAATCATACTTACATCATTTAAAGTAATTCCTGCTTGTTTAAGTGCCTTTGGAATAGCTTTTACTGGACCAATACCCATAATTCTAGGAGGGACACCTGCAGCTGCAAAGTTTACCATACGTGCGATAGGTTCAAGATTTAATTCTTTTACCATTTCTTCACTCATCACTAGAACCATAGCTGCTCCATCACTCATTTGTGATGAGTTACCAGCAGTTACCGAACCACCAGCAGCAAATACAGGTCTTAATTTTCCTAGAACCTCCAGTTTGGTATCAGCACGTGGTCCTTCATCCTTGTTTACAGTGTAGGAGCGTGTTTCCTTTTTACCAGCAGCGTTAATAAAAGTTTCCTCTACTTCTATAGGAACGATTTGGTCTTGAAATCTATCTTCAGCAAGTGCTTTCAAAGCTTTTTGATGAGAATTAAATGCAAACTCATCTTGGTCTTCTCTAGAAACTTTGAATTCGTTTGCAACAGCCTCTGCAGTTAACCCCATTCCCCAGTAATAGTCTTCATTACCGGCTTTTGCTACTCGGTAATCTGGAGTAGGTTTATAACCACCCATTGGAATATAGGACATCGACTCTGCACCACCGGCAATAATACAATCTGCCATTCCCGATTGGATTTTTGCGGTTGCCATGGCAATAGTTTCTACACCACTAGCACAATATCTATTTACAGTTACACCAGGAACATCATCAATTTTTAATCCCATTAATGAAATTAAACGCGCCATATTAAGTCCTTGTTCAGCCTCGGGCATAGCGTTACCTATGATAACATCATCAATTCTTGTTTTATCCAAGGCAGGAACATCTTTAAGCATAGCTTCAATTGTTTCTGCTGCCAGTTCATCTGGTCTTTTAAATCTGAATACTCCTTTAGGAGCTTTTCCCACTGCTGTTCTTTTAGCAGCAACTATATATGCAGTCTTGTTCATTTCTTTAATATTATAACAGGATTATAGATTTATGTATGAGAACAAGTTATCTAATTGAAATCCTATCATTTGTTATTTTTTAATTTGCTGTGAAACTGGTTTATTGAATTAGTTTCTTAACGGTTTACCTTTTTGCAACATGTGCTGTAAACGTTCCAGAGTTTTACGTTCACCAGTTAAACTTAAAAAGGCCTCTCTTTCAAGATCTAATAAATATTGCTCTGATACTAGAGTAGGAGCACTTAAATCACCACCAGCCATTACGTAAGCTAATTTATTAGCGATTTTCTTATCATGCTCGCTTATGTATTTTCCAGCTTCCATACTGTCTGTACCTACTAAGAACATTCCTAATGCTTGTTTACCAAGTACCTTAATGTCTTTACGTGGTGCAGGTTGTGTGTATCCTTTATCTGCCATTAGGCGTGCCTGCGCTTTCGCGAAAGCGATACGACGATTGTCATTAACAACAACTTGATCAATTCCTCTTCTTAAAATACCCAGGTCGTAGGCTTCGTAGGCACTAGTTGCAACCTTGGCCATACCTACAGTTAAGAAATATTCTTGTAAACGGTTAAGTTCTACATCGTTCTTTTCGAAGGTGTCACTTGCACGTAGCGCCATTTCCTTTGATCCACCACCACCTGGAATAACTCCTACTCCAAATTCTACTAGACCTATGTAGGTTTCGGCACTGGCTACTGCCATATCACTGTGCATCGTAATTTCACAACCACCACCTAATGTCATTTGGTGAGGTGCAACAACTGTTGGAATACTGCTGTAACGTAATCTCATTACGGTATTTTGGAATTGCTTAATAGCCATATTAAGCTCATCGTATTCTTGCTCTACAGCCATCATGAAAATCATACCGATGTTTGCTCCAACGGAGAAATTTGCTCCATTATTTGCAACTACAAGTCCATCAAAGCGGTCTTCGGCAATATCTATAGCTTTATTAAGTCCAGCTAATACATCGCCACCAATCGAATTCATTTTTGAAGTGAACTCTACATTCAAAATACCATCACCTATATCATGAACAGTAACACCACTGTTTTTAAATACTGGCGCTTGTGCTCTAAGGTTGTCTAGGATAATAAAACCATCTTGTCCTGGTTTCTTAACGTAATCCTTGTCAGGAATAGAGTAGTAATAAGTTGCTCCATCGCGTACAGTGTAAAAAGAGTCATAACCTTTTTCTAGCATTTCTGTCACCCAAGCAGCTGGTTCCTTACCTATGGCTTTCATAAGTTCTACACCTTTTGCAACGCCTACAGCGTCCCAAACTTGGTATGGACCATGTTCCCATCCGAATCCAGCACTCATCGCATCGTCAATACGGTATAACTCGTCTGAGATTTCAGGAATCCTATGTTGTACGTAAGCGAATAGTGATGCAAATGATTTTCTATAAAACTCTCCTGCTTTATCTTTTCCATTTATCAGAACAGGAAAACGATCTGCAACATTATCAATAGTCTTAGTTAACTCTAGTGTTGCAAATTTTGCTCTAGGCTGTTTAACATATTCTAGTGTATCAAGATCTAGAGCTAAAATTTCCTTTTTACCCTCGTTTGAAACACTTTTCTTATAGAAGCCTTGGCCTGTTTTTGAACCTAACCATTTGTTTTCCATCATAGTGCTGATGAAATCTGGTAATTTAAACGTGTCACGGTGCTCGTCTTGCGGACAGTTTTCATAGACTCCGTTTGCTACGTGTACCAACGTATCCAATCCAACAACATCTACTGTTCTAAAAGTAGCAGACTTAGCACGTCCAATAACAGGACCGGTAAGTTTGTCTACTTCTGTAACTGTCAGGCCCATTTCTTTTACTGTATGAAATAGACTTTGTATGGAAAAAATTCCGATTCTATTTCCGATAAATGCTGGTGTATCTTTAGCTAATACTGAAGTTTTCCCTAAGTATTTTTCACCATACTCCATGAGAAAATCCGTAACTGATGGATCACAGTTAGGTCCTGGAACTACTTCAAATAATTTTAAATATCTAGGAGGATTAAAGAAGTGGGTTACTGCAAAATGCTTTTGAAAATCCTCACTACGACCTTCATTCATAAATCCAATTGGAATTCCAGAAGTATTTGAGGTTATTAAGGTACCAGGTTTACGGTACTTTTCAATTTGTTCAAAAACAGATTTTTTAATATCCAATCGCTCAACAACAACTTCTATTACCCAATCTGTATTTGAGATTTTTTTCAAATCATCTTCTAGGTTTCCTGTCGAAATACGATTTGCAAAAGCTTTATTATACAGAGGAGCTGGCTTACTTTTTATTGCAGCAGCAAGATTATCATTTACCATACGATTACGTACAGCTTTGTCTTCAAGGGTTAAACCTTTAGCTTTTTCTTTATCTGTAAGCTCTCGTGGAACAATATCTAATAATAATACCTCACAGCCAATATTGGCAAAGTGACAGGCAATTCCACTACCCATGATTCCAGAACCGATTACGGTTACATGTTTGATTCTTCTTTTTCCCATATTACTTTCTAACTAAAAAGGGTTGATTTTTAAATATCTTTTTTGAATTAACTATTTCATTTATTCGGTAAGCTACTTCTAGAAATGTTTCTAGTTTATCTTCTTCAATTTCCTCACGTATGTGGTTGTCAAAGGTTTTTACAACGGATTTAGAAAATTCTCTCATTTCCCTACCGAATGGTGTTAAATGAATTAAAACACTACGACCATCTTCTGGATTTTTTTTCCTTTCAATAAGTCCTTTGTTTTCCATCATTTTAAGTGTTCGAGATAATGATGTCGCTTCCATTCCCATCTTTGGACCTAAAGCTGTACTAGGAGTTCCATTCTCGGGATCTATACTTATTAAAGCAAAACCTGTAGCCATTGTACTGCCTTTTACTGCGGCTTGTTCGTTGTACATTTTAGACACTGACATCCAGGTAGCTCTTAAAATATAATCTATTGTTTTATTATGTCTCATACTCATTAATAGACCGCAAGATAAAACATTTTACTATGCACGCATAATAAATTAACAAAAAACTTCAATCGTTATAGTAGTTTGAATAATCATAAAATTACTAATTATATTTTAATTATACTCGAGTTGATTAGCTCAGTTTTAGAGTTAAATATCTGACTATAAGTTTATAAAAGTTCAATAAATAAAAAAGCCTCTGATTTTTTATAATCAGAGGCTTTAAAGAGTCGGTTACTTAAAAATCTTTCTTAGTAATTGATATAAACCCAGCTAGCTGTATCTTCTTCATCAGGATCATTATACTCAATGGTATAGAAATATACTCCTACAGGTACTAGGCCATCGCCAGCAAGTAAACCTTTATTCGGTATTCCTGCAAATTCTTCATAATTATTTGCTGACGTTTCATAAATCATACTTCCATTACGATTAAAAATTTTCAATACAAAATTAGGGAACTGTTCTGCTAGTCCTGGAATAGAGAATGTGTCGTTTACTCCATCATCATTTGGTGAGAATCCTTCTGGAAAAATGATTTCACATCTCTCGAAAATTATTGTAAATGCAACTACATTGAAACAACCTGTTTGTATATTCTCTAAGCGTGCATAAAGAGTTCCTGTAGTAACACCGGCTTGGAATGGCGTTGAGTAATTTGTTCCTAATGCATTTGTATCGGCTTCAGCATCTGCTTGAGATTCATAGTAGTTAACGATGTGATTAGCTGGATCATTACCATTAAGCACAGCATCATCTTGTACTGATAAATCAAATGTATTTTGATCTAAAGAGCTATTTTCATCACAGATATTGGCAAGATCTTGAGGTTGACCAATATTTGGAGCATCTAGAACTGAGATATCAAACTGTGTAGTATTTGAACAACCATTTGAGTCAGTCAATCTTACATAAATTGTTTGAGTTCCAGTTACAGTGTATGGCGAGGACAATGGATTAGCTCCAGTTTCAGCATCTCCTTGTGAAGCATGATAGCTTACTGAACCTAGACCATTTGGATCTACTTCAATATCTTGTTCTGTTAGATCAAAGTCTGAACTACCGTCTAAAGGAGCATCGTCACACACTTCTATATTCATAGGAGTTCCGATTGTAGGCTCGCTTAAAACTACCAAATTAAATTGAGCAGTACTGTAACAGTCTTGATCAACGTCGTTTTCAACTCTTACATAAATGGTTTCAGGACTAGTTGTATTAGTGTAAGCGACAGATGTGTCGATAGCATTCATGCCAGTATCTGCATCCATTTGAGTAGGGTGTAAGGTAATGGTAACATTGAATGAAGTGCTTACAGCTGATTGTATGGTAGGTAAATATGAAGCAAGATCAAAATCTTCAATTCCATCTTGTGAATTATCATCACAAGTTTCAAAATCTGGTATCGGATTGATTGCTGGAGTAGGACTTACCATTAAATCAAATGAATCAATAGCACTACATCCATCGTCAATAGGTGAAGTATTGTTTGCTATCCTTACCCAAATTGTTGTAGTTCCTAAAGGAGCATCAAAATTCAATGGTAATTCATTTACACCTGCATCTGCATCGGTTTGATTTGCGTGGTAAGTGATATCAAAGGTAGTAGCATCTTGGCTACCTAAAACATCTGCTGTGAACTGACTTAAGTCAACAATCTCACTACCTGATGCGTCATCATCACAATAGTTAAGTAGTGTGGTATCAATAGGATCAACGATTCCATTTTCATAAATGGTAATTTCTTGAGTAAAGTTTCTTGTATCTCCTGAAACGTTAGTCACGTTTACACTCACTACATAAGTTCCTGCAGAAGCATAAGTATTGTATACAGCAACAGGTCCTGTAACACTCGCTGTATTGCCATCACCGAAATCCCATGTACTTGCTGCTACTTGTGGTAAACAAGCTAAAAGAAATTCAGTTGCATCACCTTGACACTGATCGTTAAGAGTGAAAGAACTGGAGAAACTAGATTGAACAAATACAGGTAACCCTTGTTTTGATACACCAGGGCTGATGTCAAATCCGTTTGCATTATAGGTTGCGGTAGGAGTTTCAGGCCCTACTATCATTCCTAATTCTGTTTGATCAAAACGACCAACATAAATATTTCCATCACGAGCTAATTGTAAGGTAGATCTCCCTTCCGAAACATCAGCTATCTCTCTTTTGGTTGCTAGAATATTATTAGCATCACACAACTCGTATTGAAAGATCTTTTTATTTCCATTAAATCCGTAGGTGCTACTTTCATCGTGATACAAGTACTGAGAAGAAGGAGAGAATTCTGCTCCATAAACAGGACCGTTATGAAGAACTAAGCCATTTCCACCAAATTGACCATTTCCTGGGTTAAAGTCGTACAAAACAGTACCTTCAAAACCATTAAAGCTATTCTGGTTACAGATTACTAGCTTTGTACCATCAGGACTTACTCTAAGTTGGCCTCTGTCTGCACTAGAAGATGCAGTTGGGACTGAATAGTATGGAAGGTTACCATTTCCTTGTTGTAAAACAGGATTTGGGAATACAAATGAAACATTAGGACCTGGAATACCTCTTACTTCCCAGGTAAATAGTGCGTTGAAGTTACCAGTACCATTTACAGTTGAAGTTGCATTACTTTCAGCAAAGGTCATTACATAGGCATTATTACTACCTGTTTGAATAGTAGCAGCTACTTTCTCCGCACAGGATTGGATAAGTACTACGTTTTTAACACCGGCAACAACATCTCCTAATCCACCGTTAAGAGACATTTCAACTCTAGAGTATGATAAAGGGCCATTACCACCAGCACCTACCGTAAAAATAAAATAAACTCCAGGTGATTCTGGAGCTTTTACGATTATGGCACTTTGGGTACTAGAAAAGTTACCATCTAAACCTGTACCATTAGGCATAATGTTACCATTTCTATTCCATACGGTGATTCCGTCTGTGAAAAATAAAAGGTTTCCTGAATCATCTGAAATCGATGCAACACCTTCATCCGTATCATATCCAGATGTAGCTACTGCTGGATCTAGTGAACGATTTTGAGGGTTTGGAGTGAATTCTACACCAGCTTGATCTCCAAAGATCCACCAGGAGGATTCTTCTTGGGCAAGCATGGTTGTACTTACAAAAATTAAGAGTAATAAAGAGTAAATTGTTTTCATGTTGTTTTTCAAGTTATCTTAAGTATACATAGCCGGCTTGTGGCTTTGTGTTTGGTTCGTTTAATTCAATCACGTAAAAGTATGTGCCGCTAGGTAGCAAACCTGTGGTCGAGGTAAGTCCAACATTACTTGTACCATCCCAAGATGCAGAGTTATTATCTCCTTCCCATACTTTTTGACCGTATCTAGTAAAAATAGAAATTTTATGATTTTCATAAACATTTTTTAACCCAGAAACGATGAACGTATCATTTAATCCGTCGTTATTAGGCGTTACCACGTTAAACACCTCTATTGGACAGTTTTCTACTTGTAAATTGAGTTGAGAAATGTTAAAACAGTTGTCGTTTTCGACTCTAATAAAAATACTTTCGGGATTGGAAACATTTCTATAAATCATATTACTATTTATAGAGTTACTTCCATTTGTCGCATCTTCCCTTGAGGTATGAAAGGAAACGATTTGATCGCTTCTATCCGAAATAAGATCAGCAATTTCGCTTAGATCAAATGAAGCTGTATCAAAACCTTCATCACATTTAGTGATTTGATTAGGAATGCTATTAGTAACTACGTTTGGATATACTTGTATTTCTTTTTCTAAATCAATTGTTTGAGTAGGTGTTTGAATGGTTACTCGTACTGTAAAAGTACCTACTTGAGAAAAAGTGTGTGTAGGGCTAAGATTGATAGATGAGTTGTTTGTTCCACTTGCAGGATCGCCAAAATCCCATGTAATACTATCAATTTGAGCTGAAGTTTGAACGGTAAATAAATGATTTTCACCAAAACAATGATCCTCAGCTATTATTTCTCCTGAAATTAAAAAACTTTGGACAAATATCGGTAATCCGTATATCGCAAACGAGTTTTGCGATAACTGAAAATCATTAAATCTATAATCGGCCGAGATACCTGAAAAATTAGGAGCATTGATTACACTAAGCGCATTTTGATTAATCCGACTGTGATAAATTTTGTTATCCGGACCTAGCTGTAAAGCTCCTCTAAAGGTTACTAAATTATCTTCATAAACAACTGTCCTTGAATTTGCTATATTATTTGATGTTAAATCAAATTGTAGTATTTGACCATTAACAAATTCAAAAGTTTGAGTAGTTGATGGGTTCATAAAATCGACTTCGGCATATAAAAATTGACCATTGCTTGAAAACTCTACACCGTAAAAGGAACCACCATCGGCTTTGGTCATTAACGGTTGTGGATTGGATACTATACCAGTGGTATTGTCAAAATCATACAGGTATAATTCTCCGCCGTTTGTGTAGGCGATACTACGTGCTTCTAATAGGGTAGTGGTATTTGAAAAATCTGATAAAGTATTATTTGAAAAATGAGCAGCTACTAATTTGTCACCTCTAGGGTTTACCTTAATATAGCCTCGCATTGCAGCAACGTCAATATTCGTAAGATTTGTATTTACAAGCTCTATAAACGGTGATACTATGGATACTACAGGTGTTGTTGTCAATCCGCTAGATGTTAATTCATAACTAAAGAATTTGTCTTCGAATTGAGTAATTATCCAAAAACCTGTTCCGCTTGAATTAGAAATTGCAGTAAGTTTCTCTGAGGTAAGTGCTAGTAAATTTATATTTTTTTCAGTGATGATAACATCACCGTCACCGTTATTCAAACTTAGATCTACTACCGAATAAAAGAATCCTTCATTATTGCGATATAAGATGTCATCCGTGTCTACCGTAAAAACATAAAACCTAGTTGAACTTCCTGGTTGTGGTACAATTATCGCGCTACTGGTGCTGCTGGAATTACCTTTGAGTCCTGTACCATTAGGCATTAAATTGTGATTACGGTCATAGATTACACTTCCATCAGTATAGAATAGAAGGTTTCCTTGATTGTCAGATATTGTTGCACAACCTTCTCCTGTAACTAGTTGACCATCATTGAGAGCGGTAACAGTGTTGTTACTGAAATTAATACCAGCGTTAATACCAAAATACCAATTGTTAGATTGTAATTGCGCTTTCGCGAAAGCGAAACAACAACAAATAAGTAGAAAGGATAAATGCTGTTTCATAGCATTTAAAGATAGCCTTTTTTACCTTTTCAAGGAGAAGTGGCTAGAAAATTGCGTACCATCCATAAGTGTCGCAGTGAACCAATAGTCACTAGACGGTAGAGGATTACCGTTAAATGTTCCATCCCAGCCTACACTTTCTGGTGAGATTTGTTTTAACAATTTTCCAAATCGATCGTAGATAAAAATTGTGGAATTAGGTTCAAACACAGTATTAACACCTATTAATTGCCAGTAATCATTAAAACTATCACCATTTGGTGTGAAAAACCTAGGGTATCCCACAATACTGAAATCTTTTCTAGTTACACCACAGCCGTTTTTATCTCGTACATATAAGGTATAAAAGCCTGGTTCAATGTCTGTAAATATTGGACTATCCTGATAAGGAGTTAAAATATCAATACTGTACTCGTAATCACCTAATCCGCTAGCTACAACCTCCATAGATCCTGAACTATTAGTACCAGCATGATTGATAATTAAATTATCAATTGTTGCTGGTTCACTTATAACTACAGTAACAATACGTTGTGATGAGCAGCCTTCGGCATTAGTAACGGTTACCGTATAATCTCCACCAGTCGAAACTAGTATTTCATTTGTAGTCTCACCGTTACTCCATGAATAAGTAAAATCATCAGGATTTCCAGAGATGAGCCCTGCATCTATTGAGAGCGGTTGTGGATCATTACCACAATATTCAAATAATTCCTGTGGTTCAATATTAGGTAAAGCATTTACTATAAGTTCTACTTCACTAATTCCGTAACAGTTCCCATCAGGAGATTCGGCTCTCGCAAAAATGGTTTGTGAAAAAGGTGTCGTATTAGTAAATGGACTGGTTAACGGATTCTGCTCTGTAAGTGCATCATCTCTAGTTTCGTAATAATTCACTGTAACATCAGCTGGAGCGTTGGTTAAAACATCGCTATCGGCTAGGGATAGTGTAAAATCTGCTATTCCATCATTAGATAGGTCATCACATGCTTGTAAAGTGGTGTCTTGCGCATCGCTTGCACTTACCCTTAATGTAACTTGAGATGTTGAATAACATCCTGTCACATCATTGGTTACACGTGCGTAAACTATCTCAGCAGGAGTAGTGTTTGTGTAACTTGTTGTGTCTAATGGATTTGTATTTGAATCTGCATTGGACTGAGTACTATGGTAGGAAACTGTAACATCATTTGCATTGTTTGATATAGCATCGCTAAAACTATCAAAACTAAAGGTAGTTCTTCCATCAGGAATACCATCTTCATCACATTGAAATGCGTCAAAATCAATAGCTTCTGGTTTGTCTTGCACTATAAGATTGAAAGATTGGGAAGTATCTGCACAGGTAGTATTGTTTCTATTTTCTAACCTCACATAAACTGTTTCTAAAAACGGAGTGTTATTGGTGTATGGACTGCTTATTGGGTTTGATCCTAAGTCTGCATCACCTTGTGAAGTATGAAAAGTAATTTCAAAATCGGTACTACTTTGATTTCCGAGTATTAAAGAGTTAATAGAGGTGAGATCAAATTGTTGGATTCCGTCAAAATCGTCATCACAAACTTCTATGTCTTGAACAGCTTGAATTACAGGTTGTTGAAAAACATTAACATCGAATGAGGTCGTGTCAAAACATTCGGTATTATTACGGTTATAGATACGTACATATAGAGTTTCTGAAGGAGCATTAACGGTATATGGACTTGATAATTCATTTACATTGTCAATCGCATTTTGTTGACTCGTAAAATACTTTACATTAAAGGTAGTTGCATCTTGAGTTCCTAAAATTATAGGAGTAACATCTGTATCTAAGTCTAAAGCTTCATTACCATCGTTGTCTAGGTCGCAAATATCTTGATCTACAACATTATTTGCAGTAGGTGAATCAAAAATCTCTATTGTTTTTCTATATGTTCTAGATGCGCCACCAGTGGTTAGTGTAAGCGTAACCTGATATACTCTAGGAGTTGAATAAACATTAGTCCCTATGGTTTGTGACGATGTGTTACCATCTCCAAAATCCCAAAGGACACTATCAGGCAAATTATCAGTTTCAAATGTGAATTCTGTTGTGTCTCCTAAACAAGTATTTTCAACGTCAATTAAGGCAAAAAAGCTTTGAATAAATGGAGGTAGTCCTTGTGTTGAGGACCGCCCGGAAAGAGGTATAGCGTCAGCGACAAAGTTACAACCTGTACCTCTCACATTAGGATTATTAATGACGCTTAAAAAAGGTCTACCGATATCATAGGTGTCTGATGTGGTTCTATATATTTTCCCATCAATTCCTAATTGCATCGAGTTACGGTAACCTTGCCTTGTGTCTAGTAAAATTTCTGATCCTGGAATATTAGGTGCATTAAGGTCGTATTGAAACAATGATGTTGAATAAGCACTAGGATTATTCCCTGAAGCATTATTTAAGGTTGAGATATACAGTAAACTACTATCTGGAGAAAATTCAACACCATAACCAAGGTTATCGCTTGAAGCAAAATTGAATCGTCTCTCATTACTTAAGGCACCAGTGGTCTGATCAAAATTATATATGTAAGTTCCACCTACCATATTACAAGATACCAAATATTGTCCATCAGGAGATACTTTTATATTACCTCTAGGGTCTGTCACTGATGTTGTAAAGGTAGATCTTACGGGAACTGGATCAACACCAGTTGGAGTCACTTTATAAGTGTAGAAAGTATTAAAGTTTCCACTTGAACCGTTTTGATTTGCATAAACGATAATAAAAATCTCATCATTGGTGGCATGATTAATAGCGGTGAGTTTTTCGGAGGTTCTACCTAAAAGATTATTTGGAGTATTTAAATTGGTAGTGACAGCTCCTAATCCAGAGTTTAAAGACATGTCCACTTCATACCAGTGAAATCCAGTATTAGCATCACCACCTACTTGAGTATCAACTGTGAATATATAGTAAATGTCAGAATCTTGAGGCTTGGGTATGATAATCGCACTTTGAGTACTTGACGGATCTCCTAAAAGTCCATTACCATTTTGCATTATTCCGTGATTTCTATCATAAACAGTAATTCCATCGGTATAAAATAAAAGGTTTCCTTGTGCGTCGCTTATACTCGCACAACCTTCATTTGTACTGAGCTGGCCATTAACCAAAGGAGTAACTGTATTTGAAACAGGATCAAATCGTAAACCTGCATTAAATCCAAAATACCAATTTGAAGCTTCTAATTGTGCATAAACACTGGTGTTTATAAATAAAAATAGCACAATAAAAAAAGCGGAATAAATATTTTTCAATTTCATCCCGCTAAAATAACATCCAAAACGTTAATATTTTACAAATCCCTGCGCTTTAATAAGGCAAAACTCCAATAAACAAACAGTCCAGACCAGATAAGTACTGAAATTACGTCTAACCATTCAATATCGTAAGTAAATTCTAGACCTTCTATAGGAATTTGACTAGTGGTAGATTTGACCAAGTCAATTTTAGTAAATGGTTGTTTGATTAAATTACTCATGGCATTTAATGGAAGTATGTGAACAAGGTAACCATCGTAGATGTTCCAATCATAGTAGGTATCCAGTCCTTTTGCAACTGCATTAATAATACTTTCAAATATGTAGTAAACAAATACCAGCCCTAGTGCAAATGCACCACGTTTCACCAAAATTCCTGCAAATAGGCAGAAGGTGAAAAAGACTAAGTGAGCTAGAAAAAATCCACCTAGATAACCCATTTGAGAAAATATTATTGATGGTTCATCAAAATCAGAGTAAATTAATCCAAGTATTAATGATGCCAAAAAGACAATAACTGTGGCTGTAATAGCTAGTACAATAGTGAAGTACACTTTGGATAACAACAATTCTTTTTTACTTAATCCATCGATAAGATTTTGTTTGAGTGTTCTATTGCTATACTCACTTGCAGTAAGTGAAACTATCACAATCGCAATAAAGACTTTTAGAAAACTAGCAAAATATGTACTTAAATGCCATACTAGGGGAAAATTAAAAAGACCTAAATCGCTAAGAGCATATTTTTCACCATTTATAGTAATGGGAATAATACCGGTAAGCATTAAGACTACAATAATCGTTAGGTAAATAATGGTTAAAACCTTACTGCTTTTACTGTGTTTGAATTTATGAAATTCTATATCGAGTAATCGTAACATATTCTATTGGTTAGTTTTTGGTTAATTCTAGGAATTGATCTTCTAGGCTTTGTTTCTTAAAGGCAAGTTCAGTTAAAACAATGCCCTTTTCAAAAGCCTCTTTATTGATTTGGGCTGTCGTTACCGGACTGGATAGTTTTACTTCTAGTAAGTTATCTTGTTCAATCAATTCTGCGACAAACGATTTTTCATTTAGGAAACTACGTAATTGAGCAATATTTTCAGAACTTAAGAATATAGAACCGTGATTTTGCACCATCTGATCAACTCTGCCTTGATACAGCATATTTCCTTGTCGTAATACAATAACGTGAGAACAAACCTTTTCAACCTCGTCTAATAAATGAGAGGCGAGCAGAATAGTAGTGCCAGATTTTGCAATATGTTTTATAAGGTCTCTAATCTGTCTTATTCCTTGAGGATCCAGACCATTAGTAGGTTCGTCTAGAATTAAAATTTCTGGATTATTCAATAAAGCACTCGCAATTGCAAGTCTTTGTTTCATACCTAAAGAATAGGTTTTGAAGGGACTATGCTTTCGCGAAAGCAAACCTACCAAATCAAGTGTTTCATCAATTCTATCATAAGCAACACCTTTAATTTTACAAACCAACGTTAAATTTTGCACAGCATTCATTGATGGGTAAAAATTAGGTCTTTCTATAATAGCGCCTATTTTTTTTAATGCATCATGGGTAGACATGCTACCGTCAAACCATTTGTATGAGCCACTTGTTGGATTCACAACGTTAAGGACCATTCCCAACGTAGTACTTTTACCGCTACCATTTGGGCCTAGTATACCATAGACGTTACCTTTCTCTATTTTAAAGGAGACTTTATTTACTGCTGTAAGCGCTCCGTAATTTTTATGAAGATGATTTACTTCAAGAATGTTTTTCATATAGAAGTTATTTTGGTTATTTTATCTGACTGAAAAAAAATTGATTTGTAACAAACAATGAGCGAAAATATAGCTACAGAAAAATTATTATCACGTAAAAAGCCTACTTATCCCATTGACGACGCACTATTTGGGTATGTGAAAAAATATCATAGGTATACAAATATTCCAGTTTCCTATGACGATTTACTCAGATTTCAAGGTTCAATAAGTGTGTATAATAAAGATGATGAAGATACATTATGGGTACGATGTTATTATCCAGATCATGAGCGTGATATGATAGATAATTATCTTAAAAGAGTTTATGATATTTTATACAGTGATGGGAAAGACAAAACTTTGGACTATTTAAACATAGATGCCATTGACTTTTGCACCTTTGGTAATACTAAACCCTTTAGAATAAAAGTACGTAATGTATTAAACGACAGTTTCACTTATTTCTATGTAAAAAAGGCCGATGCAAGTAGGGTATACGGGCTAGAAATTGAACACTTATTATCACCACACCGTATAAGCTTTTTAGTGCACGACGACACTTTGATTGAAGAGCATATTGCTGGTATCCCAGGTGATGAATTTATTAAGGATTATCTAGAACGTTGTGATCGTTTAGAAAAAACTCAAATAGCTAAAGAGTTTGTGAAATTCAATGAACGATGTACCATTAGATTGTTAGGAGACATGCGTGCTTACAATTACGTGGTCATTCCTACCCATGATTTTGATAGAGTAAGTTTTACCATAAGAGCTATAGATTTTGATCAACAGTCCTATGAAGGAAATTTAAAAGTTTATAGACCTCAATTCTTCAAAGAGAATTTTCCTATGGTGGATAATGTGAGCAAGCATCTTAAATTAGAAAGTGTAGA
Source organism: Nonlabens tegetincola (assembly GCF_002117085.1). GTDB lineage: Bacteria > Bacteroidota > Bacteroidia > Flavobacteriales > Flavobacteriaceae > Nonlabens > Nonlabens tegetincola. The sequence continues at coordinate 684,031 of NZ_CP019342.1, forward strand.
ACAGTATAGGAAAGAAGAAAGATCCCTAATTGCCAAACGATTGACAAATACTCAAACACGTTTTAGGCAACTCATGAAATGCATGAAGCAGGATGAGATTACGACCAAGGCGAAGCTTAAATCATTAAAAGCTGATTTGCACAACTTTACTGGTGATATAAAGTTTAAAAAATCAAGAACAATGGGTGGTGTGTTGAATACTGCGCTAGACTTTGTAGTCAGAAACTACAAAACCTAGCGTGTAGAGGTTCTCAATCTTATTAAAGTAAGCAAAATTACCGCCACAGATAATCCAATACCTAAAATAGGATTTTGATTAGTGGACCAGCTTAGATCTGCATAGTTGATTTTAGTAAAATTTAGGATTGCAAAAGCAAGTGCCGCAATTAAGAGAATTAAAAGTGGTGCCTTTGCTCTCATGTGATTATTTCTTTTCCTCTCTATTAAAGTACACTAGGTAGTAATACATTTGTCTTTCTTCGTCCCAGCCTTTTTCTATGAATTTCTCAGCGCTATCAGGATTAGTAAAATCCATTTTTATTTGCACATGAGTGTCAAGATTAATCACGTTTTTGATTCCTTTACGCGCTTGTGTAACAGCGGTATTTGATATAGGAAACTCTGATACATCTTCAATACTATACTTTGGTCCTTTTTCTACCTTAAAATTCTTAAACTCAGGTATTAATTCTGGATTTTCAAGGGTATCATTTAAAAAGGCTGTTTCTTCAAAATTATCATTTTTTGCAAAGTGGTTAACAGCTCTATTCAAGAACATCACCTCTTCCTTTTTATCCTCGGCAGGTAGTACGACCTCTTTGGCAAAGTCTTGACAAAACTTCAAGTACTTTTTAGTAAAGAAGTTTTCATCTTCAAAAACGTCCACACCTAGAAAGCTCTCTAGCCAATATTTTGCATCATATCGATTGCTGTCTACACTTAAAATTTTGTATCCGTTTTCTTCTGCAACATTAAAAATGATTGCTCCTTTATCCAATTTGTTAAGATTAACACCTTGTTGTAGGATCATTTCCAGTTCAATGTCGCCTTCTTCAAACTGTAAAAAGTCTTGTTTAAGTTCACTTTTAAAAATACCTATGGCATCAGTTTTCTGATTGTCTACCATTACATTGTCAAAGTAACACACGTACAACTCACCGCTACGTATATGTGGATGAACCGACTGCTCATACAGGTGCTTTGCAATTTCCTTACTTTTATCTAGCAGGATTGCAGGTGTTGAGAATATCGCTTTCGCGAAAGCGTACATATCATGAAAATCGAGATCAGTATCATGATAAAAGCTATAATAAGCTTCTTCTTTACTACGAAATGGCTTTAAGAAATATTCTTTTAATAAAGAGTGCATCTCATCATCTAAAAGAGTAGATTTTGAAGAAGTATAAAGTAGTTCGCCTTTATTTTTGTTACCTATACGATGAATCGCTAGGTCCTCTATACGTGTATTGTAAAGATTAATCATATACTAGTAAAGTTCATAGTCATCAAAAGATTCCTCATCATAATAGTCGTCATCATCATTGAGGTCATCATCGCCTAAATCGTTATCAAATCTAGGGTCAGCTTCAAAATTTCTATCTGGTGCTTCATCTGGTAATTCTCCCATTGCAAAAAGTACTCTAGGGTATTGTTCACCATCCTCGGCCTGATCTATATCAACAAGAGTTATCATGAAGGTCCACATGCTCAAAAAATCGTAGATATAGATAAGGTTGGGTTTTTGTTTACTCAATGCCTGATCTATAGTGGTGTCTTCCATTTTCTTGACAGGCTCCATACCACCGCTCATATCAAATAGACAATATTCTTGCCCTTGATTCCACTCATCGTCGGTTTCATAGAAGCTAGCCATCTCATCACCTTGAAGTTGAAATGACTGGTGAATGATATTGTGAAAGTCTTCTAGTGTACTAGTTGCTGGTATTTCAAGATCTCTCAAAACATCATCGGCGCTGTCTAGTATCACTCTAATTTTATAAATCATGTGTAACTTTTAAAGGGCTTCAAAGATAAAATTATTTACAAGTATCCTTAAGATTTTAACGTCATAAATTATGAACGATAATGAACGGTTCTTAAACGCATCCAAAGATAAAATTGCACTCCTAAAATTACAGATGCTAGCACTAAATGTGATGCCTGTGAGCCAAATGGGAAGTCAACGTAATTCATTAATACTCCACCAATAATAGTTAAAATAAAAAGGACAGCTAGCCAGTAGTAATAATTACGAGGATGTTTGTAAAAACGTACTGCTTTATAAATAAAATATCCATGTAGTAGTACCAATAGAATGGAATAACTCCTGTGTATTAAAAATACTAACGGTGCATTATTTTCTAGCCAGGTACTTTTTACAGGATAACCAAAAATATCTATTTGATGATCGATGTACTGCCTTACTTGTGTTCCTAGTGCTACTTGAATTAATGTGAGAACGATAAGCACCAAAGCGAATTGATGCCATTTACCCTTATGAGCATATCTGTTATCCACTGACTGCACTTCGTGCAATAAATATATAAGCAGTCCTACAATAAGTAATGCCACTATCATATGTATGGTGATGAGTAGCGGTGATAGGTTGGTGTCCACTACTATTTTTCCGATAACGGCTTGTACAAGCATAGCTAATAAGGCAACGGCGGTGAGAATGGTGATGTATTTCTTTTTTCTGAAAAACTGAAAAGAAATAATAGTTGCTAACAATACTACTAGTCCACCTAATGCACCTATTAGCCTATTGATATATTCTGTCCAAGTATGATACTTATTAAATATACTGTAATCGTGTTTTGTGTAAGGTTCCCAATTATCGGCATTGTAAGAATATGATGAAGTAAAATCTTTCTTTGCAACCCTTAAGCTTTCATCAACGATAATGACCATCCCTTCTTCGTATGAGGTCAACGGTTGAAAATCTAGTTGAGCTCGCTCTGTAGGTGGTATTAAATATCCGAAGCATTTAGGCCAATCTGGACATCCCATTCCAGATCCAGTCATTCTAACTACTGCGCCAGCCACGATTATGAGGTATATTACGACAATACTTAATCGTAACCACTTGCGATATGTTTTTTCGGTGAAGATATTTTTCATAAAGAAATTCCTAGCACAAAATACTTCACAAGAATTAAGCTGAAGTATTTTATTTAAGAAGTCTATTTACTTGGAAGTTCTTACAAAAAAAATGGAGCACGAGCTCCATTTTTCATATCCATTCCCCATCATGGATATTAATGCAAAAAAAATGATTTCCCTACAAAATCAAAAAATATTTTGCCTTCTAAAATAATTTTTCCTCTAGGATTTTTGTAGATATCTAACGGATTTTTGTTAAAATACTTGTTTTTACGATTAATTGAGTGTGTTCATTACTCATTTGATTAACAATTATCTACTTACTTCGTTAGGAAAGACAACTATACTTTCTGTTCCATCGGCAGCAACAGCTGCAACACCAAAATAATAATTATCAATAACAATACCTTCTAAAGTATAGTTGTTGGTGTTTCCTACAAATCGACTGTGGTCCCATGTAGGACTTGTGGTGTCTCTCCAATAAATTTTATAACCAACCGCATTAGGAACTTTACTCCATTCTAACCTAGCACTAGCTTCAACCATTCCACCAATTTTCACGGTCTTTGGTGGAGCAGGAGCCCAAGCTAGTTGCGCAAGGTTGATAGCGTTTACTGCGGTTAATTTTTTGGCATATGGAAAGTTTACATGCTTTACAACATCGCCATATTCAATTCCATTCTCAGTTCTAATATCTTGATGTTGTTGTGTGTAGTTCTCATGAGCTTCCATAATCCTAATTCCTGGAAAACCTAAGTCATTAAAGGGTCTATGGTGTCCACCACGTCCAAACCTATCCAGTCTATAAATCATCATAGGATTCATTTCGGGCATATAACTTTTAACGGAATTATGAATATACCTAGCAAGCTGTCTAGAATGTCCGTCGACTTCACCTCCATAAAATCTTCTTAAACGTTTAGTTGTCTCATCATCGGTGACGTTGGTAGGTTCACTAAAAATCCTGAAACTTCTATTATCTATGACACCATCTACACCTTTAATATTCCCTATCATGTCATTATTAAGAATTCCTAAAACATTCCAATCATTATCCTTGGCATATCGTGCAAGCCCTGCACCACCAAATAATCCTTGTTCTTCTCCGCTAAGGCCAACATAAACGATGCTGTTTGCAAACTTTCGTTTGCTTAGTACTCGTGCGGCCTCAATTGTTCCTGCCATTCCGCTAGCATTATCATTAGCACCTGGAGCGTCGGTTGTGAAGTCCATAGTATCACTTGCTCTTGAATCAATATCACCGCTCATGATAACAAAATTGTTAGGCTGTGATGTACCTCTTTGAATAGCAACAACGTTTACAACCCAAGCGTCTTTTGGTACGCGACTACCCATTTCTTTAGTAACATAATCTCTTTGATAAAATACTTCTAGACATCCACCGCATTCTGCAGATATCTTATCAAACTCGGCTTTTATCCATCTTCTTGCAGCACCTATACCACGTGTATTACTCAATGTGTCAGAAAACGTGTTTCTAGTTCCAAAACCTGCTAATTTTTTAACATCATTCTCAATACGTTTTTCACTTACTTCATCAATGATTGAATATAAATCTTGTTGGTTGTCACTAGGTACTTGCGCAGTGGCATAAAGTCCTAATAATGCTATTATTATGTATCGCATATAGTTAAAAATTAAAAACCCTTATTCCTAAATTTAATTAAGAATAAGGGTTTTGAGTTAGATTAATAGTTACTGATTGGAACGTTGTGGTTTTTCACCAAATTTTTTCATGTAACGCTCGTATAATTCAGTTTGATGAGAATTCAATGAGATATCTCTTCCATCAATAAAGGCTCTTGTAAGTTGATTTCCTCTCATGTCTAGAGCATCGCCTTTTGAAATAAATAGCGTTGCACTTTTACCTTCTTCCAGACTACCGTACTCTTTATCTATTCCTAAAATTTGAGCAGGAGTAAGTGTGATCATTTTAAGGGCTTGTTCCTTATCCATACCATAACCAGCAACAGTTCCAGCGTAGAATGGAAAATTACGTGTTTGATGACGTTCCATATCCCCAGAATTTTCAAGTGCAACGGTTACACCAGCTTTTGCAAGTAAATATGGGAATTTATAAGGCATATCATAGTCTGAATCTTCACGTGCTGGTAAATCGTGAACTCTACCTGCAAGCACAGGAATGTTATTCTGTTTAAGAAGATCTGTCACATTTTGCGCTCCTTGAGCTCCAACTAAAACTGGTTTCTTAATGTTGTTCTTTTTTATAAAAGTAACTACATCTCGTATTGATTTTTCACCGTTCACGTGAAAATAGAACCTTCCATTTCCATTTAACTCTTCTCTCATGGCTTCAAACTTTAAGTTTGATTCATTGTCTTGAGTCATGTTGTGTGCCACAGCATCGTTAAAAAAGTCTTGTAATTCAATGATGTTTTCGTCATACTTTTTATTAGGTTCAATAGGACCAGGGTTGTACCAGCTACCTGATCTACTAAAACTACTAGGCCAGTTTATATGGATGCCTTCGTCCATTGATATGACTGCATCTTCCCAATTCCACGCGTCTAATTGTACTACACTGGATTGACCAGAAATTCTTCCGCCACGAGGCACTACTTGAGCTATTAAAACTCCATTAGGTCTCATTGATTCGACTACTCGACTTTCTGCATTGTAAGCTATTATACTACGTATGTGTGGATTGTACACACCGATTTCACGTTGATCAACACTGGCTTTCACTGCATCTACTTCGACAAGTCCTAGGGTACTATTCATGGCTATAATTCCTGGATAGACGTGCATACCGCTAGCCTCGATTACCTCACCTACAGGATCTATACGTACTACACGTGCATCTGCTACGGCTGTTATTACACCTTTATCGACGATAATAACAGAATTTTCAATTACTTCACCATTACCTATATGAGCAGTTGCGTTCATAATAGTAAAGGATTTTTTTATGCTTGCCGGAGTTTGTTGTGCACTCACCGCTACGGTAAAAAGAGCACAAAAAGCTATCACTAAGTTTTTCATTTTTTTCAATTTACCAGTTAATGGTTTCACATTCATACAATTCTTTTTCTCGCTTTTTAGGGGTTTGCGTTTTCATTCCCTTATTTTTTGCTTCTATCATCTCGTTTACGAGTTGTTGTCTTTCTTTTTTTATGCTTTCGCGAAAGCGTAAATCATTTTCCTTGCTAAAGAAAATAATACCATCAATCATAGTATAATCTGCACTTGCTGTTACACTCATAGGATGATCGTTCCAAAGTACCAAGTCGGCATCTTTACCTACTTTGATACTTCCTGTACGGTCGTCAATATGTAAAAGTTTTGCAGGATTTAGGGTAACAAACTTCCAAGCATCTTCCTCACTTACATTCCCATATTTAACGGCTTTGGCCGCTTCTTGATTTAATCTACGTGACATTTCTGCATCGTCTGAATTAAAAGCTGTAACAACTCCTTGAGAATGCATGATCGCACCGTTGTAAGGTATGGCGTCGTTTACTTCATATTTGTAAGCCCACCAGTCACTAAAGGTTGAACCACCTACACCGTGCTCGGCCATTTTATCGGCTACTTTATAACCTTCTAGAATATGGGTAAAAGTATTTACTCTAAATCCGTGACGCTCGGCTAATTTCATAAGCATATTAATCTCGCTTTGTACGTAAGAATGACATGAAATAAATCGCTCTTTATTCAAGATTTCTAGCATTACTTCCATTTCCTCGTCGTATCTAAATGAATCTGTTCCTTTAGTTTTTTCGTATTCTCTTGCTCTTGTGAAGTAATCTTCAAAGACTTGTTCAACACCCATACGACTTTGTGGAAATCTTGTACCGTTTTGATAACGAGATTGTTTGACGTTTTCACCTAATGCAAATTTGATGAACTTAGGTGAGTTTTCTAAGATCATTTCATCGGCAGGATAACCCCATTTAGGTTTAATTATAGCGCTACGACCACCTATAGGATTTGCACTACCATGTAATAGTTGCATGGTGGTAACTCCACCAGCTAGGTCTCTATATAGATTTATATCTTCATGATCTACTACATCCTCAATAGTAACCTCGGCAGTGCTATTGTGACCAGCTTCATTAACTCCATTGTCTATAGCAATATGACTGTGTTCATCAATAATACCACTAGTAAGGTGTTTACCTGTTGCATCAATTACACGTGCTCTTCCTGCATTTAAATTTGTTCCAATTTTTGCAATTTTACCATCCTTTACAAGTACATCAGTATTTTTTAATATACCATCATCCTCGTTTGTCCAAACTGTAGCATTACGATATAGAATTGTTTCTTGCTGTGGTCTTTGTGAAGCACCATATGCTAAGTTAGGGTAGGTGAGTGCACCTAAATTTTTAACTTCCTTATCCTTATTGTCTTCTTCTTTTTCTTGGTCTTCTTCATTTTCTTCAGTAGAAGATGCTACAAGAGTAACTGGCAAAGTATCACCACTAGGTAAATGTACAGTTCCCGTGAGATCTTTACCATCGGGTTGTACCACTATACGTGAATAGCTTTTATCATCACTGTCTTTTTGAGTCATCATTAAATTAAGCCATTGTCCATCAAAACTTGATTTACTACCTAACTTTAAGGTATCGATTTTAATAGTGGCTTTTTTACCATCTCCAGAAACAACAAACTTGTATTCATCACCATTCAAGGTGGTCGTGTAGGTTCCATCTACGTTTGGCGTATGACGATTTTTAATGATGTGTTTTGATCCTTGCACCCAATTTTCAAATATTTTAGTTTCCTTATCAAACAAGGGACCAGAGGTCATGATGAAATTTGCAAGTTTTCCTTTTTCAAGGGAACCTACAAGATCATCAGCTTTTAGTATACGTGCTGGTGTTAAAGTAAGGGCTTCTAGGATATCTTCTTCACTTAAACCATACTCCATTGCTTGACGTATATTCTCATGAAGTTTTTTAACATCTTTAAGGCCATGTGCTGTTATTGAGAACGTAATGTTATTTTCTTTAAGCACTTTAAGATTTGCAGGTGACTGTTTCCATTCTCTCATATCTCCCAGACTTACGTACCATTCTTGATAAGGATTTGAAACGTCATAAGCGTCAGGAAAATTTATAGGAACGATAAGAGATGCGTTTGTGTTTTTAATCTCACCTATCATTTCATAAGCATCTTCACCACCTACAATTACAAATTGTTTTCCAACTAAATCACCTACTTTATCAACTCTTAAAATATTTTTTTTATCACCAGCTTCAATTATTTGAGTAAGGTTCTTGTTTTTTATGAGAGCCTCTAAAGAGAGATCTCTAGTGTTTGAGTTTCCTTTTTCATACCAATTTGCATCAAAATGAGCTTGTCTAAGTAAGGCAAGGGTTCCCATAAGTGAAGTAGGGTAGGCTTGATTAGTTTGAACACTGCGATCTAGAGAAAAATGCTCTGCATTTTCTCCACGCAAAATTCGATTACCATCATCACCATTATTATTTAAGGCAACTAACATTCCAGTACCACGAGCAATACCATCATGTAAGTGAGTTTGTACTGTTCCATAACCAGCTTCTAAAAGCTTTTTGGCAGCCTTTTCATCGTACTTGAAATAATCAATAGCATTTTGTTCTGCTCTTATGTGATCATTCCAATAGTACCCTTTACGACCTTCATCATATTGTTGTGAGCGACCGCGTTCTGCTCGGCTTGGTTTTTTCATTGAAAAATCACCATAAGCTTCGACAAATGAAGGATAAATATGATTCCCATTTGCATCTTCTATAACGGCATCCTTAGGTATGGATACATTTTTACCTATGCTTTGAATTTTACCATCCTTTATAAGAATAGTTGCATTTTTGATGACATCACCTGTTCCTGTGTGAACAGTAGCGTTTGTAATTGCTCTTGAAACATTATTTACAGCGCTTATATCATCGTTGTTAGGGAAATATTCTTGTGAATGCCCAATAAAACACCACAAGAAGAAAAGGAAAAGAATTTTTTTCATCTTTTAAGACTGATTATTATGATATAAATTTTTGTTAAGGCTTAAAGATAGTTGAGCCGTTGCTAAATAAAAGTTAAAACTATTAGTAGTAATTCACTAGTAATGCAACTACATAATTGTAGGTGTCAATTCCTTTAGGTTGATTATTAACTTTTAAATAGGAATCGTAAACAGAATGTGAAACCTTTTCCACCAATCCATCTTGATATGGTTTCCAAAAATCTCTTAGTTCTTGATAGTTTTTGAAAATACCTGGTTTAATTTCTTTAGCTACCATCGCATACTTTTCAGGATCTCTCAAATACAAATCATTCAAACAAAATTTAAGGGCGTATAAACTAGCACTGTATTGAAAATGACGATCAGGATGTTTTAATCCAGCATCAATAGCTATAAAATTTGCTTCGTTTTCTTTGGCAAACCCTAGTTGATGAGCCATTTCATGCAAGCATAGTACTGGAGTCTTGTATGCGTTTATCCAGCCATTAATTTGAGCTTCTCCTGTCAATGGATTTAAATAACCACTGTAACCCATATAAGTAAGTGGTACTGTGAGCAAGGATTTTTTCAAACTTACGATTGAATACTTTATCCTAGCTTTATTGAGGTGATAATTCTCAAAAGCCATAGGAGCCATATTCATCCATACCATTTGGTCGTTTCCAAAATCTACTTTTAGAGAATCGTTGTCTTGGATTGATTCATGTAAATTATTGCTAAGCTCAATGAAATCTTTAGTCACCTCGAGTAACTGCTCTGTAGAATAATCTTCTTCAATTTCCAGTATTTCGTGCATGGGTAATCGATAGTAATTAAAACCCCAAGCCATATGAAAATAAAAAATAATAACATTAAGCGTTATTAAGATCTTTGCAACTTGATTACCTATTGTTCCTTTAAGAATTGAATTGTTTACTGAATTCTTATTCTTAATGAAATATAGAATTTTGGCTATCAACTTAATGATCCATTTTATAAGCAAAAGGATAAGTAATAAATAAATAAAATCACCAAAGGAAAAGGGAATCCAGCCTAGTCCTACTCGCATAGCATCTGCTATAAAGGGATAGATACCGTTGCTGTAGTAAACCTCGATAAAATTATTTGCATATTTTAACCCGAAAAATACCATAAACTGGCCGACGAGTATGACGCTATATACTAGAATTTTTGCTTTGACTTTCATCTGGTACTAAAGTAAACTATTCCTAGGTAAGCTGGCTTTTAATTGTTTATTTTAGCATTAAATTCAAGTTATGACACAACGTAAAAGAAATCCCAAAATTGGAATATTATTAGCGATACTATTTGTGGGATTTGGTTCATGGCGCTTGGTAGATTACTTTTTCTATGATCAAAATATTCCAACATGGCGTTTAGCATTTTCTGCTATTTTCATCATCTACGGTCTATTCTTGGCCTATTCAGCTTTTACAAAAAATGAATAAAAAGAACTACACCTTGTTTCTTAACCTAGCCTTCATTGGTATAGGTGGTTATAAGCTATACCAGCATTTTATTGACGGCATTGAACTACCTACTTATCAAATAGTGCTAGCCGGATTTCTAGTTCTTATGGGTGTTTACCAATTAATAATGCTCAATAGAAATTTTAAAAAACCAGAATAATTAATGGTACTTATTCAGGTTATTTAGATTTGCGTAAGTGATATTCAATTTCTTTTATCCATTCCTCGCGATCATTTACAGTAAATAGATGTTGTTTATCCTGGGTATGAACCATAAATTGATTTTTAATCCATCTAAACTTGTGAGTTGGTTCTATATTAAGAATGTCAGAAAACCGAATATTATGTTGACCAGCTTGAAAATTTACTTTATGACTTTTAAAAATCAAACCTAGGTTGGTTATCAAAAGCTTTCCACCAACCATCTCATATTTTTTCTTAAAGTTTGCTGGACCTTGGGCTATAATTTCTTCTTCATGTTCAAGAGTAGGTTGAGACTTTTTGTTCCAGCCTTTTCCCATTTTTATCATGATTGTAGGAAATACAAAAGTGAAGAACAGAGCAAAAAAGAAGGCGTTAAATAAAATGTATTGCCACGTGAATAATTCTTTATCCATGTAATATGTCATGAGCGCCATAATACCACCGTAAGTAATCGAGGTAAATAAAAAGATAACTAATCTAACTTTCCAGTTTGCTTTGTATTTTATACCTATCTCCTTAATCGACATATGAGGTTATATACTCATTTTCAGGTTACCCATTTTAATCGCTACCACTGCCGCTTCAGACCCTTTATTGCCGTGAACGCCACCGCTGCGAGCAACAGATTGCTCGTGAGTATCATCTGTAAGCACACAAAAAACTACAGGGATATTAGTGCTATTTAAATTTAAATCTTTTATTCCTTGCGTAACTCCTTGACATACAAAATCAAAATGAGCTGTTTCACCACGAATCACACTACCTATAGCAATAATAACATCCAATTGCTTTTTAAGATTGCGCTCTTTCATAGGATAGGTGCTCTTTTGCATTTGAGAACAACCGTAAATAAGTTCAAATGAACCAGGGACATTCATTCTGAAAATACGCTCTTCATCCACGCCGCAATCTAGGAGTGTTTCATACGCACCTTTAAATAGGTTTTCGGTAATATCATCGTTCCATTCACTTACTACAATCCCTACTCGCAGTTCACTAGAGTCTGGTAGTTCATTTTTATCGTATTCTGAAAGATTTTTTCCTGCTGTTGCCATGGTTACAATTTTGTGACGGTAAAAATACAGTCGGTTTGATAGTTACTTAGTTAAATTAACTAAAAAAGCCGTCGTAGAAAAGAGTTCTGCGACGGCCTTTAGGTAGTTTAATATACACTAGTTTTTTGAAGCTCTAGCTTGAGCTAATAAAACTTGTGCTGTAGTTTTTTCATCAGACTCTGGGAATTCTGATTCAATTTTTTCTAATGCATCAACTGCTGTACTATTATCTCCTGCTTGTAGAGCAGCCTGTGCAGCTTTTAATAAGTACTTTGGTGATGTGAATTCATTTGATTCTATTTCTGCAGCCTCTAGGTAGTAAGGAATAGCTTGTTCTGCTTGATTAGCTTGTACTAGAGCATCTGCGATACCAGCCTTAGCCAGAGATGCAAGTACAGAACCGTTACCATCGTATTCAGATAAATAATCGATAGCTTTTTGATATTTGTCGCCACCTATGTTCAGGTAAGCCATTCCCGCTTTATAGTTAGCTATGTTTGCAGCATCAGTACCAGCGTATTCCTCAGCTATTTTGGCATATCCGTATTTACCATTTACACCTTCTATAGAAAGCATGAATAGCGAGTCTTTTTCTTGAGTGCTAGTTGAGTTCATTGCTAGGTCAAAGTACTTGTCAGCCTCTTTACTTTCAACGATAGCTTCATCGGCTTTAGGCGCCATAACAAAATTGTTGTAAGCCCAGTATCCTAATGCTACAAGAGCAGCTACACCAACGATAGCAAAAATGATATTTTGATTTTTACTTACCCATTCTTCAGTTTTACTCGCACCTTCATCTAGGGTACTAAAAACTTCGGCAGTAGTAGATTCACTCTCGTCAAAGATTTCTTCTACTTCATTATCAATCTTTTCTTTCTTCGTTTTAGGTTTATATCCGCGCTTATTATACGTTGCCATAATTTGATTGTTAAACGCGCAAAAATATAACAATTCTGCAATTATAAAAACGTGTGAAAGCTTTATTGTTAACACCTGCATCAATTACATTTGCAGGAAATAGATTTCTGTTAAGATCTATGATATAATTAATGCTTTGTTAGTGGTGTTTTCGCTTTCGCGAAAGCGAACTTAATCTAATAAGAATTGTCAATAATAAGTTATTGTTATTCTTGTTTATAACAGGTGTTATTATCTCTTATGAGTATAAAAATCATGCATTTAACTAACTTACATCTTATAAACTATAAAAGTTTTGAAGCGGCAGATTTTGATCTGGATGAACGCATCAATTGCTTTGTTGGTAATAATGGAATAGGTAAGACTAATGTGCTCGATGCTATATATCACCTAGCACTTACAAAAAGTTATTTCAATCCAATAACGGTTCAAAACATTAAGCATGGCGAAGAGTTTTTTGTTATAAGCGGTGAATTTCTCAAAAATGAACAAGTAGAAAAAATTACCGTAAGTGCCAAACGTGGAAACAAAAAGGTAGTTAAACGCAATGGTAAGATTTACGACAAATTAAGTGAGCACATAGGTTTAATCCCTGTGGTGATCATATCACCTGCTGATAGGGATTTGATTACCGAAGGCAGCGATACTAGGCGTAAATTTCTTGATAGTGTGATATCCCTAGAAAACTCGGTCTATTTCAATAATTTAATAAAGTACAACAAGCTTATTCAACAACGTAATGCGTTGCTCAAGTATTTTGCAGCCAATAGAAAATTTGACAGTACAGCTTTACAAGTTTATGACGAGCAGTTGATTCCTTTAGTCAAAGAAATTCACCTTACAAGGGTTAAGTTTTTAGAGCAGTTCTTACCAATATTTAAAGATTTTTATGCTCAAATTTCGAGTAGTAGTGAAGAGGTTACGATTCATTATAAATCGGACCTGCATAATACTGATGCGGCACAGCTCTTAACACAAGCGCAACAAAAGGACATGCATTTACAATACACTAGTGTAGGTGTGCATAAGGATGATTTAATTTTTACTTTGCAAGATCATCCAATTAAAAAGTACGGTAGTCAAGGACAACAAAAAAGCTTTTTGACAGCTTTGAAGTTGGCCCAATTTCAATTCATCAAAGAACGTAGTGGTGTAACTCCTATTTTGTTATTGGATGATATTTTTGATAAATTAGATGAAAACCGCGTGAGTCAGCTCATCAATATGGTAAATGACGATAGATTTGGTCAAATTTTTATAAGTGATACGCACACATATAGGACTGAAGCTGTTATTAAAACTACTGATCAATCTTATAAGATCTTTGAATTATGAAACTAAGAATAGTACTGTTAATAGCTAGCTTATTATTTATTTCATGTAGCAGTGATAGTGATAAAAAACTTGAATTACTGGATGGTTATTGGAATATTGATACTGTTACTTTGCCCGATGGTAGTGAGAAAGAATTCCCTTTTTCTAACCATATGGATCATTTTGAAGTAGAAGGACTGAACGGTGTAAAACATAGAGTGAGCCCTACTTACGATGGTGGTTTTGTAAATTATGGCAGTCCGGTGTACTTTAAATGGCAAGAAAACGAAGATGAACTAATTCTTATTTTTAAGGAAGGAGATAATTCTTACCAGCAAAGTGTTGAAGAAGTAACAACTACCGATCTAGAACTGAAGCACGAAAACGGTACTATTTATTCATACAAACGATATACGTCTAATGAGGAATAATAAAAAAGAAGATTTTGTAGATATGAAAGAGGTCTTAAAAAATTTTAAGACTGAAAATAACCTACAAAAAGGTTTTGATAAAGTTGACGTTAATAAAGCCTGGGAACAAGTAATGGGTCCTGGAATTTCAAACTATACCACTCATGTAAAGTTTGATAACGGAACTTTATTAGTTTCTCTGTCTTCTTCTGTACTTAGACAGGAATTGCTTTACGGAAGATCAAAAATTGTAGAAAATCTAAATGAGCATTTAGGAAAGGAGCTCATCCAGAAAATTATATTGAGGTAATTATTTAAAATTAACTACGGTTTCTTCCTCTTCTTCGCGACGTGCTTTCTTTTTGTTCTCTAGTGCAAGTTGTTTTTTGAATATCTTATTATAGAGTTCTTTTAAGCTATCAAAATCCACCGAATATTGTAATCCAATTCCTTGGGTAAAGTCCTCTTGTTGACCTAATTGCTGTAAAGTGTTTTCTCGATTAAATAGTTTTAATCTTAATGAGCCGTCGTCGTTAAGCAAAAATTCAATTTGTACATTTCCTATCACCGTACGTTCTGTAGATGATGTGTTACCAACTGGAACCCCTAATTTCCCGTTTATAAGTACACGGTCATTGATTTGTGTGCTCAAGGTTATACCGAATCGATCGGATCTTTGTAAATCAGAATTTGGATTACGTTCTGACGCCTCGTAATTCACACCAAATTGTAGCTTACTGTCTTCTCTATTCACCAGATCATTTACAATTCCCGTAACGCTTTCAACTACGTTTCCTGTTACAGCATTTTGCCCAATGCTATTTGGATTGTAAAAGGAACCAGTTGCAACTAGGGATAGTGCCTGTAATTGACGTTGTGCTTTATCTTGTAAACGGTATTGAAGCTCGGAACTTACAACACTGCCGGCGCTAGGAAATTGTATGTCAAATTCTGGATCAAAGTAAGTTAAATCACCTTGTAATTCCGTAACAACTTCTACTGGGATTTGTGCATTAAGGTTAGGATTATCTAAAAGGATTGATGGGTTTGCGTTAGTATAATAGGTGGCTTTTACATCAATATTTGCATTGAATGGATCACCATTCCAGTCGATTGTACCACCAGGTTGAATGATAAAGTTCTTATTTACGATACCTGCATATTTGAAATTGTAAATACCATCGGTAACAATAAAGTCACCATTCATAATAAATTTACCATTTGTATTGATCTCTAATAATAAATTTCCTGCACCGCTACCTTTAAGGTAACTACCGTTAGTAGGATCTACGGTAATTTCAACCTCAGCTTCAGGAGTAATGTTTAAATCAAAATTGAGTTCTAGACCGTCCACATCGTTTATAGCTACATCTTCTCCATTAAGTCTAGCTTCTTTTTCTTCTGGGCTTAAAAAATAAATCGCGCTTGTATCTCCTAAAGATTCACCATCATCTATAGGAATTTTAAATACAGTGCCAGCACCAGTAGTAGCTACAACATCGATTACTAGAGATTCTGCAGGACCTTTAATGGTTGCATCACCATTGATAAATGCTGTACCGTAATACAGGGCGTCAGGTGTGAGTTCCGTATTTAGAACTAATAACCTATCAGAAGCAAGAGCTAAATCCAATTCCCAGAAACCAAAGTTTTTATGTCGTATTTCGCCAGTTAACTCACCTGTTGTTCCATATTTCGTATCTGTAAGTTCTACTGTGTTAAAATCAAAACTGCCAGTCGTTATAGTAATTTCTTCCTCTTCACCAAAATCAAAGTCTGTATTTAAATAAGGAACTCTTAAACCTGCATTTTTTAATAATAATTCACCGTCAAGATCAGGTTCGACTAATCTACCTGTAATGGCAACTTCGCCACTTGCAAAACCTCTCATGTTATCTAATACAATACCACCTAGTGGACTGAGCGCTATTAAGTTGAAATCATTAAAATAAGTTTCTACATTTATGGTACTGTATTTTCCACTTGTGTCTATGGTTCCTTTAGCCTGAAAAGATTTGTCGTTTTTATTTTTAAGTTGAGCATTGACGTTATAGGCGGTAAGGGCATCGTTTCCTTTAACTTCTAATGCAAAATCTCCTAATGGTGTTTCATTTACGTTTAAATCAGTCACCGTAAAATCAGATACTGGTGCATAATTTCCATTTTTTTGTGAAACCGATAGATAGCCGTCTAATTTACCTTTCATACTTAAGCTATCAATAGGTTTAAGTAAACTAGAAAGCCTAACGTTTTCAAAATCTAAAAAGAGATCTTTATCTTTAGTTCCATTCATGTTTCCAGAAACAACAACTTTCTCTTTTTTATGTTGAGCTACTATCGTATCTAATTTGAAGTCCTTAAAGTCATGATCAAAAACTAATTGAACATTCTCCTGCTTTTTGTTGAGCAACCATTCCTTTCCTCTAAAATTGATGTCGCTTTTACGAACTCCTATTACCGAATTATTGTCGCTGTTAACTGTATGATAGAAACTTAAGTTGAATTTTTCACTATTATCGTCGGACCCTACAAACTCTGTTCTAAATAGCAAAGTGTCTTGTCTAGTAACATTAATGAGCTGGAAATCGTTTATATCATAAATACCATTTTTAAAGTTTTCAACTTTAATATATGTATTAAAAAGAGGGTTTTGATTATTCACTTGAACGTTCACATCGTCCAATTTCATGTCATAAACTTGTACTTCTGGAGTTCTAAAGTTCATTCGGAACTCGGCTTCATTACTAGCCACCTCGCCCTTAAGAATTGTGTTTTCACCAAAATCTAAAAACGGAAAAACAAGATCAACGATTTTATCATATATTTTGAATTCATATTTCAAGTATTGATCTTGAGTTATACTTTCTGATTTATAATTTGTGTATACATTACCTATACTATTCTTAAATAACTCAGGAATTTCCTCAATTATAAATTTACCCGATAGTTCACCTTCAATAATATCTGTACTATTAATGGTAATAAATCGTTCTTCTTCTTTAAAATAAGAGGTGATTAAAAAGTCTTCAAAGAAGAATTTTTTATTAGGATTTGTATACGAAGTATTTTTAAACTCAATAGTTCCCGCTGCGTCATCAAGGTTAGTACCCTTCATTTTCATAGCAACATTTCCCTGTAGGATGGCTATTGAATCACGAGTGAATAAATTAATGGCATTTAAATCTGCTTTTTCAATATTGGCAGTGAAGTCATAAGTATTTATGTCGTCAGAAAAGTCCGCTAGCCCATCAAATGTAAGCTTCAAATTAGGATCGTTGACAACGAGCTCACCATTGAACAAAGGTTTCTTTAAGCTACCGTTAACTCTAATATTTCGGTACGTGTAACCATTGAATTCAAACCTACTAATACTTCCTTTAAGTTGACTGTTTGCATTATTAGGATTAAAACCACGCCCATTCACATCGAGATTAAGTGTAGTTTTACCTAAGGAAGCTACTCCTAATAATTCGCCTAGATTAACAGATTTTAAAATTATATTACCATTATAACCTATTTGATCTGATTGTATTTCAGTCAAGGTTAATTGAGTATCAAAATTACCTTTACGAGTAGTTCCTGTTAGGTTAGAAACAACAGTGTTTGCATTTACACTAGCATACCCTTTAGCCTTTACGATGCCTAGACTATTAAGCTCTTTAGGCATTTTTCCGTTAAGAATATTAGGCAAAAACTTCTCTAGGCTGCTTTTTGAAACTTGCAGATTTTCAAAATCACCTTCAATAAAAAAGTTTTCCTCATTTTCAATGAGGTTTTTAAAATGCATATCACCTTCTATAACTATTTCATCAAGGGATTGTGCTTTTAATTTATCAACTTTAAAATCATTTAAGACACCAGTTAAATCACCAGATATAGTGACCCTTTCATTTGGTGTTATCTCGTTATAGAACCTTCTTAAATCGTTAGTGTCAAAATCACCTTCACTTATCTTAAAATCCCAATTTACTTTATTGACAAAATCAACAAAGTCTTTTCTGTCATAGGTAAGTTGTAGATCACCCTTAAGAGTAGAGTTCTCAGTTTTTATAGAAAGGTTAGGGACCGATATATTCTGTGGAGTATACGTTAAGTCGGCAACGAGATCAGTTATTTTTAAATATTTTGTACCGTTTATTTCTGTCATTGCACCATTGTACATGTCAAAATTAGACGACTCAATAGGCACAATAATGTCGGATCCATCAATGGTTAAAGAAGCAGCAGTAGCATTAAAATTGGTAGCTATAAATGATTCTGGATACCTTAAATTTTCATCTATTATTTTAATATCTGAATTTGTAATTTCAAGATCACCTGTAGTTAGTACGAATTTACTGCTTGATGTAGATGTACTGTCAGAAAGCTTTTCAATAAATATTTGCAGGTTATCGTCCTCTTCACCTTTATACCTTTTCAAATTGAAAACCACACCATCTAAAGAGGTTGAACCTAGGTTAGGTTGCCCGTCAAGTAAATTCCCTAAACTTAAAATAGAACTCTCTAACCTGTTGATAAAAAATAAGGTGTCACCACGATGATCTAGACTCAAAACTTCTTTAAGAGCCACATTGCCGTCATACGTGATTTGAACTCTTTTGACATCTAGGTTAATATCATAATCCTCATTTAAAGAGTTAGTTAAGTACTGTGCGGTTGAGGTTTGAACACTAGGAATACTAAATACTACAACTACTACCAAAAATAGTAGGAGTAAAATAAGCACCGTGCGTATTAGTATTTTAAAGAGTCTTTTTATGGTAGAACAGTTATTTTTGCAAAGATGACCAAATTTTGTGCCTAAAAGACATAATGAAACTACAAAATTCTTACATACTTGCCATAGAATCATCTTGTGACGATACGTCTTGCGCAATTTTAAAAAATAATCAGGTGCTCAGCAACGTAACTGCAGCACAAGCTATTCATGAACAATATGGTGGAGTAGTGCCAGAATTAGCTTCAAGAGCTCATCAATCCAATATTGTTCCCACAGTTGATGTCGCTATCAAAAATGCCGGTATTGATAAAAACGAACTTACAGCTATAGCCTTTACAAAAGGTCCAGGTCTTATGGGAAGTTTGTTAGTAGGAACAAGTTTTGCAAAATCTCTTGCTCTTTCGCTCAATATTCCGTTAATCGATGTTCACCATATGCAAGCTCATATACTAGCTCATTTTATTGATCATGGTCAACGAGTTCCTGAGTTTCCTTTTTTAGGAGTTACTATAAGCGGTGGACACACACAAATCGTAAAGGTGACCGATTATCACAAAATGGAGGTTATAGGAACCACTCAAGATGATGCAATAGGTGAGGCCTTTGACAAGTCTGGAAAGTTGATGGGACTAGGATATCCTGCTGGACCTCAAATCGACAAACTAGCTCAATTAGGTAATCCGTCTGCCTTTGAATTCCCTATTCCCAAAGCTCCTGGGCTCAACTTTAGTTTCAGTGGATTTAAAACTGCGGTATTGTACTTTTTACAAAAGGAGAAAAGTAAAAACCCAAATTTTGTAGAAGAAAATCTAGCCGATTTGTGCGCTAGTATTCAACACACGCTCATTAAAATTCTATTTAAAAAGCTAGAAAAGGCTGTCAAGGAAACTGGGATTAAAAGAGTGGCAATCGGCGGTGGAGTAAGTGCAAATTCAGGAATAAGGACTGCTTTACAAGCAAAACAGCAGCAAGGTTGGGACATCTTTATTCCTCCATTTGAATACACAACAGACAACGCTGCCATGATAGGAATAAGTGCCTATTTCAAATATTTGAATCAAGAATTCTGCGGTTTGGACGTGAGTGCCGCACCTAGATTATCCATGTAATGCAATTATTTTATTTCGGAAAAATAGAACCAGACCAATCTTCTATAGAATTACCTAAAGATGAGACACGGCACATTTCACGAGTTTTGCGTAAGAAACAAGGCAATCAAATTCATATTACCGACGGTAATGGTAGACTGTTTCTAGGGACAATTATGTCAATTACTAGTACAAAATGTGTGGTTAATCTCGCTTTCGCGAAAGCGGAATCACAACCAACATCTAGTTTACACATTGCCATTGCACCTACCAAAATGAACGACCGTATGGAGTGGTTTTTAGAAAAGGCCACAGAAATGGGAATAGCTAGGATAACTCCTATACTATGCGACCATAGTGAGCGTAAAAAAATCAATCTTGAACGTTTTGAAAAAATTGTGGTAAGTGCAATGAAGCAAAGTAACAGATTGTTTTTACCTGTCCTTGATGAACTCACGGATTTTAGAGAATTTCTTTTATCAACTCATGGAAGTAGATTAATTGCGCATTGTGAAGAGGACGGAGAAAAAAGTGAACTTATCAATGAATTACAACCTCACACATGTTTATTAATAGGTCCAGAAGGCGATTTTTCAAATGAAGAAATAGAACTCGCAAAATCTTCAGGTTTTAAACCAGTGTCTTTAGGACCAACTCGACTGCGTACAGAGACTGCTGGAGTCTACGCTGCAGCAATATTTAATGCTACTAAATTGAATTAGATATAGTTGCGGCTATAATTTCGTTGTTTGTGTTTTTTACGATAAGAGCAATTTTATAGCTGTTGGTTAAGGGAAAGCGATTTGGGATGTCTATACTGGATTGCCCTTTTTTGTCTATTGTTCCTATGCGTTCTTTGTATAAAACAATGTGAGTTTGATGTAATTCATTACCTTCATTTTCTCCTGAATCAATAAGAGTGGTTTGTTCCTCTAATAATAAGGCTAGGTGAGCATCTTCATAATCTTCCACATTAGATAAATCATAGATTATATCTAAATGATTTTTTTACGCTTTACGATTGGAGTGGTTATTTTTTTTATCTGATGGCTATTATTAAGATAGGTGTTCAGTTTTTTAATATCATTACCAGAAAACTCTTCCATTCCATTGACTACCACTTGTGGTGTGTAGTTATTGAGTTCAAATTTTGAATTGTAAGCGGTTTGATATTCGTCAAAGTCTCTTCTTGAAAAACGATCTACCCAACCTAGTTTATTCCAGTATGTTACCGGATAACACAGTGTTACTACATTAGGGTAATGTTTTATTTGGCTAATGGTAGCCTCTGCACTAGGACAATCTGCACATCCTTGTGAGGTAAATAATTCTAGCACCACAGGATAATCCCGCTCTACCGCTGGAATGGGTAGTTGCTTATTATTGTAATGGCTGTATGTTATAATTCCTACTATACCAAAAAAACTTAGCAAGGGAACTATGTATTGGAGTTGGTTAAATTTCATTTTATTATTTTCAAATATAACAAAGTCAGTAATCTACTCTCTTATCTATATTCATCTACAGGTAAATATTTGTTCCTTTTGAAAATGGAATGTTGTATTTTGCAAAACTATGAGAAAGATTTTAATCTTGTTGTTATTTCTTACAGTATCTGTGTTAAACGCGCAACAGCTGGCTGTTTTGAAATATAATGGCGGTGGTGATTGGTATTCAAACCCAACCGCTGTTCCCAATCTTATTACGTATTGTAATGAAAATATAGGCACTACCATTGATCGAGAAGTAGCTACTGTAGAACCTGGTTCGGTGGACATTTTTCAATTCCCATACGTGCACATGACAGGTCACGGTAATGTAATTTGGAATGATGATGAGGTTGAAAATTTACGTAATTACTTAATGAGTGGCGGTTTTTTGCATATAGACGATAATTACGGAATGGAACAATATTTAAACAAGGAGTTAATAAAACTATTTCCACAACAGGAATTAATCGAATTGCCAGCAACTCATCCTATATTTAACAATTATGCCAGTTTTCCATCTGGTTTGCCTAAAATCCATGAACACGATGGTAAAAGGCCACAAGCTAAAGGATTGTTTTATGAAGGTAGGTTGGTATTATTGTTTACAGTAGAAAGTGATCTAGGCGATGGTTGGGAAAGCCCAGAGGTTCATAATGATCCACCAGAAGTTCGCAAAAAGGCACTTGATATGGGTGCAAATATTATCAAATACGTTTTTTCTAATTAATGAGTTCGTCTGTGTCATCAAAAACTATATCCTTTGGGATTTTAAGAGCATTAGCTTTTTTACTGGGATTATTTGTTCTAGCTTGGTTTCTATGGTCTATTACTGCTGTTCTAGCATATATTGGAATTGCAGCGGTATTATCTCTTATAGGTAGGCCTATTGTCATGTTTTTAAGAGACCGGTTAAAGTTTGGAAACACGTTTGCTGTTTTACTTACTTTGGTTTTTTTACTTATACTCATATTAAGTGCAGTTTCATTATTAATTCCACTAGCCATAGAGCAAAGTGACAACCTGAAGTTGTTAGATAATGATGAGGTGTCTCGAAATTTAGAAATTTTTGCCAATCAAGTAAGTGAGTTTTTTGGAATACAGCGTGTTAACATCTATGAGCTAGTTATAGAAACGGAGTATTACCAAAAATTTAATCTTGGATTTTTCTCAGACCTGATTATTCAACTTTTTAGTGCCTTAGGAGATTTTGCAATAGGATTATTTTCTATAATGTTCATTACTTTTTTCTTACTAAAAGACAGTCGACTGTTATTAGAAGGAATATTGGTTTTTTCAAAGGAAGGTAATGAAGGTAGGTTTTTGAGAGCCTTTACTAAAATCAAACAGCTTTTATCCCGATATTTCATAGGTCTTGTTTTTCAAGTACTAATTTTATTTGTCCTTTATACCATTATTTTAATTATCACCGGTACAGAAAATGCCATATTAATAGCATTTTTCTGTGCGCTATTAAATCTTGTACCTTATTTAGGTCCGGCAGTAGGATACGTTCTTATGAGTGCATTTGTAATTACGGATAATTTAGGGGCAAACTTTAGTGAAGTTATCTTCCCTAAATTGATCATTATTGCGGTAGGATATGGAATAGTTCAAACTATCGATAACTTTCTTAATCAGCCTTTAATATTTGGTAAGAGTGTAAAATCACATCCATTAGAAATTTTCATCATTATCTTAATAGCAGGAATAGTATTTGGAGTGGTAGGACTAGTTCTAGCAGTACCGACGTACACAGCTATTAAAGTAATCGCTCAAGAGTTTTTAAGTGAATATAAAATTGTTAAGAAGTTAACTCGTAATTTGTAATGAATGAGCATCTTACTGATAAAGAAGTAGTAGCCTATTTAAAAAAGATAATTCATAGCAATCCGCTTGATATAGCTCTTAAAAAATCTCCGTTTCCCCATGTATCATCTAACCAACTAGCGCAACAGCTAGCTGGTATGCAAATCGCTCGTAAAAAATTTCCAGATCTCTATGAAAATAGAGAAATTATCTATCCACCTAAAGTAAATCTTGAACAAACGAGTTCGCAAACGGCCGCTTCTTACAAAGCGTCACGAATTAAAGGGCCCATTATAGACCTCACAGGTGGCTTTGGGATTGATTGTTGTGCGTTTTACCAACATTCGTGTAAAGATGTGACTCACGTTGAATTAAATCCAGATTTACAAACGTACTCTGAGCATCTATTTAAAACTTTGGATTATAGCATTCATTCGGTTAATGCAAACGGACTCACGTATTTGAAGGAAACTGATAGGCACTTTGAATCGATTTATTTAGATCCTAGTCGTAAGACTAGCTCAAAAAGCAAAGCATTATTTATTGAAGATTACGAGCCCAATGTGTTAGAATTCAAGGAATTGTTGTTAGCTAAAGCAAATCAAGTCTGGATTAAAACGTCACCCATGCTAGATTTATCACAAGGCATCCAACAATTGCAAAATGTTCAAGAGATACATATTGTCGCCGTTAAAAATGAAGTGAAAGAGGTTTTATGGAAATTAGATAAATCAACTAATTACTCTCCTGTTATTCATTGTGTTAATTTGGAAACAAATCAAAACGTATTTCAATTCCCATGGGATAGTATTTCTCCTACCACGACCTATGAATCGCCACAAACTTTCTTAATTGAACCTAATGCGGCCATAATGAAGTCTCAAGGGTTCAGCGAGTTTTCAAAGAAGTATGGTTTAGATAAGATAGACGCAAACAGTCATTTATTCACAGCTACGACAATTGAGCCTGGTATTCCTGGTAGAGTTTTTAAAATAAAAGAGATTGCTCCTTATCAACCTAAATCTGTAAAAAAGAAGTATGGAAATCAAAGATTTGGTGTAGTAACTCGTAATTTTAAATTGAGTGTACAACAACTCAGGCAAAAATTTAAACTAGGAGAGCATGAGACAGACTATTTATTTTTTACTACTGTAAAAGGAAGTCTTTCGGTCATACGAGGACAAAAAATTTAATATTCCCACATACGTTTTTTATTCAATTCCTCTTGTGCGTTCAATTCTTCTTGTGGAATTACTTTTAAAAAACTCGGGTGTTGTTCAATAGCATATTCAATTTTCTCCACAAGGTCATCTACACTAATAGTATCATAATCAATGTCTAGAGGTTCTTTTATAATAAAGGATTGTAGAATATTTCTCTTTTTAATTCGAAGACCTTTTTTATCAAAGCTTCTTCTAAAACCATCAATAACAATAGGAACCACTATAGGCTTGTATTGTTTGATTATGTGAGCGGTTCCTTTTCTAATAGGTTTAAACGGTTTAGTTGTTCCTTGCGGAAAAGTAATTACCCAACCATCCTCTAAGGCTACACCTATATTTTTTGTGTCATCAGGATTTACAGATCGTTGAATCTCCTTACCCTTTGCTCGCCAGGTTCTTTCTACTGATATGGCACCAGCATAAGCAAGAATTTTAGGCAGTAGTCCACTGCGCATGGTTTCTTTTGCTGCAACGTAATAGATGTTAAGTTTAGGCTTCCATAAGTAGCCTATATTTTTAATCGTGTTTTCTCTTCCTTTTAATGCGGCATTGAATACGTGAAACATGCAAACTACATCGGCAAAATAAGTTTGATGATTAGATATAAATAAAACATGACGATCTGGAAGATCTCTTATGATCTCACTACCTTCTATATGTAATTCATTAAACCCTTGATAGCGTCTATGAGAAAGTAGACCTGCAATTCTAATCAACCACTTTTTCAAAAAAAGAATATGTCCGAAAGGATTTTTCTTTAATAATCCCATATAAATCCTAGAATTTTAGAGTCTGCTAAGATAGGTATAGATAAATAAATAAAAACTTATTGACTAGCAATTAGTTAGCTTATGCTCAGTTGGGCCAGGTAGTCGTAATGATCGCCATCCATTACTTTAGTGCAAGAAAAACCTGCTTTTTGGGCATGCTCATTAAGAGTCTCAAAATCGCAGTACAACCAGGGAAACGGATCACTTATTAAGTTCTTATACTTAAATTGAAAACTCACTTCGCCATAGTAATCAATGCCAGCAGGAATCCATAAACCACCATCTTCATCATCTTCATAAAGGAATTTTAGGTCAGAGCTGTCTATTAAAACCTGCCCGTTTTTTGAAAGCAACGCTTTTAATTGCCTTAAATAATCGGTAAGTTTATTCAGAGATTGCATGATTCCTGTACCATTCATCAACATTAGAATAGTATCATAGGTTCCTTTATGATCCCACACAGATTGTTGCATTACCTTCAAGTGATCAAAATTAAATCTATTTTTAACCACATCAATAGCTCCGGCACTTATGTCAATTGCAGTTACAGGTAAGGAACGGGATAAAAGAACGGCGGTATGGCATCCGGCAGCACAGCCTACCTCGAGCACACTACCGGAACTTAAAGACAATGCCTTGCGTTCTATCTTTGGCATGTCATCAATAGATCTAAATAAATAGGACACCGGTAAAACATCATCCTCCATAGTTGGACTTAATACCTCGATATCGGTACGGTCATCTTGAAAATAATAATTGCGAATAGCAGTTCCTAATACATCTTGATCCATAGTGCAAAGTTACTCTTTAAACTTTTCAATTGTGACATAATTACTGCCAGCTTGACACCCATTTTATAATTGGTACTAGGTTTGAATAGTGGGCTAGTAATGTAAATAATTACGCTTTCGCGAAAGCGTAACAAACACAAATACTAATAAAACTATAACTATGTCACAAAAAGGAACTATTAATGTAGCTGTGGAGAATATTTTCCCACTGATTAAGAAGTTTTTATACAGCGATCACGAAATCTTTTTGAGAGAACTTGTTTCTAATGCAACAGATGCAACTCTTAAATTAAAACATCTTGCTAGGATAGGAGAGGCCAATGTTGAATTAGGAGATCAACAAATTGAAATCAAGATTGATAAAGAGGCAAAAACATTAAGTATTATCGATCGAGGTATCGGGATGACGGAAGATGAGGTGCAAAAGTATATTAATGAAGTCGCTTTTTCTGGTGCCGAGGAGTTTCTTGAAAAGTATAAAGACACAGCACAAGATAGTGGAATAATTGGTCACTTTGGTCTAGGGTTTTATAGTGCTTTTATGGTTGCCGATAAAGTAGAGATCATTACAAAATCCTTTAAAGATGAACCTGCTGTACACTGGACCTGTGATGGATCACCACAATATACGCTAGAGCAAGCTGATAAAACAGAGTTTGGAACTGAGATCGTTTTACATATATCTGAAGACGAGACAGAATTTTTAGAGGATCATAGAATTACCGAGCTATTAAACAAGTATAATAAGTTTATGCCGGTGCCTATTAAATTTGGTACACGAACAGAGACTTTACCAAAACCAGAAGATGCTAAAGAGGAAGATCCTGCACCTACTCAAGAAGTAGACAACATTATAAACAATCCAGATCCAGCATGGACTAAACAACCTGCTGATCTAGAGGATCAAGATTATAAAAATTTCTATCGCGAACTGTATCCTATGCAGTTTGAGGAACCATTATTCCATATCCACCTAAATGTAGATTATCCATTCAACTTAACGGGTATTTTGTTTTTCCCAAAAATGACGGGAGATTTAAATATTCAAAAAGATCGCATACAACTGTATCAAAATCAAGTATTTGTTACAGATAATGTAGAAGGTATTGTTCCAGAATTTTTGACCATGTTGCGTGGTGTGATAGACAGTCCTGATATACCATTAAATGTATCACGCTCATACTTACAGGCCGATGGTGCTGTTAAGAAAATCTCTAGCTACATTACAAGAAAGGTGGCAGATAAGTTGAAATCATTATTTAATAATGATAGAGAAGGATTTGAGAAAAAGTGGAATGACATTAAACTGGTGATTGAGTATGGAATGTTGAGTGAGGAGAAGTTTTTTGAAAAAGCTGATGCTTTTGCACTTTACCCAACAGTGAACGATACTTTCTTCACTTGGAACGAACTTATTGAAAAAGTAGGTGAATTACAAAAGGATAAAGATGGTAAGACCGTTCTATTATATGCTTCAAACAAAGAAGAGCAAGACAGTTATATTACCGCTGCTCATGAAAAAGGCTATGAGGTATTGTTACTAGATAGTCCAATAGTTTCTCATCTTATGCAGAAATTAGAAACTAGTAAGGAGAACATATCATTTGCTAGAGTTGATGCTGACCATATTGATAACCTCATTAAAAAGGAGGAGAACACAGTATCAAAACTTAATGAAGAAGAACAAGAGCAATTGAAAACTGCTGTAAGTGACGTAATCGCAAGTACTAATTACAACGTTCAGGTAGAGGCGATGAGCAGTGATGCAGCTCCTTTCATGATTACTCAGCCAGAATTCATGCGACGAATGAAAGAAATGCAAGCTACTGGTGGAGGAATGATGGGTATGGGAAATATGCCTGATATGTATAATCTTGTCGTCAACAGTAATCATGAATTAATATCAAAGATTGTTGCTGCACCAGATGGTAAAAAACAGGAATTGATTAAACAATCTGTAGATCTTGCTAAACTGAGCCAAGGTCTTTTAAAAGGTAAAGATTTAACAGACTTTATTAAACGTAGTTACGATTTAGTGAATTAATCTTGGAAATCTAATTGTAAAACCGCCAGATTTTAAAAAATCTGGCGGTTTTTTTGTTGAAGCTAGAAAAGTCGTTGATTTTTCATCCGATAAAATACTTAAAAAGAGGTTTTTAAGTAAAATACTCTAGAATAATACTAGGGTTTTAAGCTCTACTCATCGTATTTAAGTGTTTTTTATCTATTTAACTTAAAATTAACATAAATTTTTAACTATTGAATTTACTAGTGTTTTCATCGATTTGTACCCATTAATGGGAATAGCGCTAGCAATAATGTACTTGCTTAACACTTTTTTTTATGTGTACATTTGGAATGTCTTCAACGGCCAACCCTAATTGCACTAGAAGATAACGACAAAATCCCTTATGTCGTTTTATCGTACCCTACTACGGTTTTAAATAGTCCCCTTTAGAATAATTAACATTATTCCAACTGTAAATAATGCGTAAGATTATTTAGAGTGCTCAAGATGAATGTGTTTTTATTAATTCTAAATATTCTAATTATGAACCGAGTAAATTTAAGTGTAGCAGCACTTCTTGTGGCTGGATTTGCCTTTGCGCAATCTCCACAAACTGTAGCAAGCCCAGGTCAGCAAACTGCACCTGTAGCTGTATTACCAGCTGCTTCTGCTGGAGGTAACTATTCCAATATTGACCAGAAAGCAGTAGGTAGTGATGCCATGGTACAACAACAAGGTACCTCAAACATCTCATTTATTGATCAAACAGGATCAAATGCATCAAACAAAAATAATGTAGATGTACTACAATGGGGTAACGTACAACCAGGTATTAGTGGTTACCTAAACTATTCTGATATTAAACAGACTGGTGAAGGAAACAACTTTGACCTAATGCAACAAGGAGATAAAAACGAAAACTTTGGTCTACAAAATGGTGTAGACAATAGTGTTGTTGTGCAACAAGGTGCTAATACTCCACAGCAAGCTGAAGAAAATCTTGCTTTATCAGACCAAGACGGTCTTGAAAACTATGCTGAAATTCAGCAAAGATATGACAACAACAAAGCAACTATCACGCAACGTAATGACGTGTCATCAGGTGCTGGTAACTGGTCATATCAAGAACAAATTGCAAATCCTAACCAAAGTGCAGGTCACACTGCAGTAGGTGAGCAATGGGGTGACGATAATACGTTAATCCAATTGCAAGAAGGATCTGCATCTGGACCTAACTCTTTAGGTAACTACGCTCAAGCAAATCAAGGAGATGCTCTTGCAGCTCCAGACAGCGCAACAGGTGCATTTGCTCAACAAGTACAATTAGGTGACGGTAACGAAGCTTATGCAGGTCAAAAATTGACCAACGATACTTCTTTCCAAGAGCAAATAGGTGATCTTAACCTTGCTGAGGTTAAGCAGAACTTAAGTGGTTCAAATGCAGGTGGTGATAACCATGCTGAACAATACCAAGATGGTAACTTGAACGAAGCTAGAATCGATCAGAATGGTAATAACAACATAGCTTTACAAGAGCAATATGGTGATGACAACTACTCTAAGATTAAGCAACGTTACGGGCAAGTAACTGGTAATGAAGCTATTTCTTATCAAAACGGTACATTGAACAACTCTGTTATTAATCAACAAGCTAATGCAAACATGGCTCTTGTAGATCAAACAGGTGATGGTCAAATGTCTGTAATCAACCAAAACAACCCACTTAACGGTTCTCCAGCAGCTACTTCTGGATCTAACAGTGCAACTGTTATTCAAAGAAACGCTAACGTGGCATTAACTCCATCTACGCTTAAAGCGGCTCAAACAAGAGCAGATCGTCGTAGATAGTATAACTAATCCAGCACCTACCGAGAATCTTCATTCCCTGTCTGGTGCTGGATTTTAATTCTAAATTCTAAATATCAAAACCATGAAAAATATATTATTAAGTGCAGGAGCTATGCTTATCGCTAGCGTTGCATTTGCACAAACACCAGCGACGGTACCAGCAACGACTCCTTCTGCGATTGCAGTGCCTACTCCACAAGTATCTCCAACTCTTGGAGCAACAGTAGGAGGAAACTATTCTAATATCAATCAAAAAGCTGTAGGTAGTAACGCTTTAGTAGAACAGCAAGGTACTGCTAATGCTTCATACATAGACCAAACAGGATCTGATGTTGGTAATAAAAATAACGTTTACGTTAAACAATGGGGTAATGTTCAACCATCTATTTCAGGTTATCAAAACCACTCTGAAATCACTCAAGATGGTGCAGGAAATGACTTCACAGCTTTACAACAAGGTGATACCAATATGAACTTTGGATCGCAAGTAGGTCTAGATAATACCGTGATGGTAAAACAAGGAGCTAATGCTGCTCAACAAGCACAAGATAATGTTGCCCTTTCTGATCAAGATGGTAAAGACAACAGTGCAGAAATCGAGCAATATTATGATAACAATATGGCTTCTATTACACAACGCAATGATCAAGTAGCTGGTATAGGTAACCAATCTTATCAATTGCAAACAGCTAACCCTAACCAAACTGCTGGACACACAGCTATTGGTGAACAATGGGGTGATGACAACAAATTAGTTCAAATGCAAGATAGTGGTAGTCCTGCGAGTGGTGGAGCTAATCATGCTGAGGCTTATCAAGGTGACGCAACTGCTGGAGCAGTGAATGCTTTTGCTCAACAATTACAGTCTGGAGATAATAATGAGGCATACTCTAACCAATTTGGTGTAAATGACGAGTCTTTCCAAGAGCAAAATGGTTCTGCAAACGTAGCTGTAGCTAGGCAAAACACTCTTCCAACTAACGGAGGTGACAATTTATTAGAGCAATATCAAGAAGGTACTGGTAACAGAGCTAGTGCAGATCAAAATGGTAGTAACAACCAGTCTTTCCAAGAACAGTACGGTACAAATAACAGTGCTGTATTAACTCAGCGTCAAGGTCAAATAGCTGGTAACGTTGCCTTATCTATTCAAGAAGGTATGAACCACCAGTCTGAAATCAACCAAAAGACTTCTGGTAACATGGCTACTGTAGATCAAACTGGTCACGGGCAAATGAGTATTGTTAATCAAAACTACCCAGCAGGTAATGGTACTACTGCTCAGGCAGGTGCTGGGTACAACAGTGCAACGGTTATTCAAAGAGATGCTAACGTAGCATTAACTCCACAATTACAGAGAGCTAACGCAACTAGAGCTAGATTCTAATAAAACCATCTACAAACATCTAGTCTATAATTAAAATAGGCTAGATGTTTTCAATATTCTAAATCTATAAACTATGAAAAATTTATTCTTAACTGCTGGGGCAATGTTAATAGCAGGTGCAGCTTTTGCTCAAACACCTTCTATGGTACAAGTTCCTACTCAGCAGAGCTCGCCTACCGCGACAGCCACAGTAGGTGGAAACTACTCTAATATCAATCAAAAAGCCGTAGGTAGTAATGCCTTGGTAGAGCAACAAGGAACTGCAAATGCTTCTTTTATTGATCAAACTGGATCTGACCAGAGTAATAAAAATGAAGTTTATGTAAAGCAATGGGGTAATGTACAACCATCCATTTCCGGTCATTTGAATTATTCTGATATTACTCAAAATGGTGCAGGTAACGATTTTACTGCTTTACAACAAGGTGATGAAAACCAAAACTTTGGTACCCAAGCTGGTTTTGATAACACTGTAATGGTTAAGCAAGGTGCAAACAGTGCACAGCATGCAGAGCACAACATTGCTATTTCTGATCAAGATGGTAAAGAAAACAGCGCAGAAATTGAGCAATATTATGACAATAACGTGGCGACAATTAAGCAACGTAATGATCAAACTGCTGGAATCGGTAACCAATCTTACCAACTTCAAACTGCAAATCCTAATGCTAGCGCTGGTCACACAGCTATTGGTGAGCAATGGGGTGATGATAATAAGTTAGTTCAAATGCAAGATAGCGGTAGCCCTGCGTCTGGTGGTGGTAACTATGCAGAGTCTATGCAAGGTAGTGCTGCACACTCAGCTACAAATGCTTTTGCTCAACAAAAACAGTCAGGAGATCTTAACCAAGCATATGCATCTCAATTAGGAGCAAATAATACATTATTCCAGGAACAATTAGGATCTGGAAACAAAGCGGTTGCATCTCAAGCAGATAACCCTGTAAATGGAAGTAACCTTTATGCTGAGCAGTACCAAGACGGTACCGATAATGAAGCAAGATCAAAGCAGAATGGACGTAACAATGAAGCGTACCAAGAGCAATATGGTCTTATGAACTACTCTACGATTGAACAAAGAGGTGGAGTAAACCCAAATGACGGTAATGTAGCATTATCTATCCAAGATGGTACATTAAACGACAGTAGAATTAAGCAACAAGCTCGTGGTAACACAGCTTTTGCAGATCAAACTGGAGACGGACAAATGAGTGTAATTAATCAAAATCTTACTTCTAACTCATCTCCTAATGGACATGGATACAACAGTGCTACTGTTATCCAAAGAAATGCTAATGTATCACTAGCTCCTCAAGTACAAAGAGCTGGTGCAACTAGAGCTAGATTCTAATAATCATTAATAATCTCGTTCTAGTAGACACTAGAACGAGATTATTTTCATTCAATTATAACCCAATGAAACTCTTTTTAGGTATAGCGTTTTTCCTTCAGGTAAGCATTCTTGTGGCTCAAAATCCACAACAGGTTGTTTCTCCTGGGCAGCAAGGTTATCCTACAAACAATGCTTCCCAAGGTGGAAATTATTCTTCCATTGATCAAAAGCAAGTAGGTAGTGATGTCATTGTAGCCCAGCAAGGTACAGCAAATGCTTCTTTTATTGAACAAACGGGAACTAGTGTAACAAATCGCAACACAGTTTCTGTTTTACAATGGGGAAATGTACAACCAGGAACCAGCGGTGAGCAGAATTATTCTGACATTAAACAAAATGGAGCTGGTAACCAGTACACGCTAATTCAGCAAGGCGATATGAATGAAAACTTTGGTACTCAAGTAGGAGATAACAATAAAGTTCTTGTACAACAAGGCGCAACTATTCCTCAACAAGCACAAAATAACCTAACTCTAGTAAACCAAAATGGTTCACAGAATTATGCACAGGTTCAACAGCGTTTTGACAACAGTCGTGCGCAAATTACACAGCATAATGTAGGAAGTGCCGGTATAGGTAACCGTTCTTATACAGAACAAATTGCAAATCCTAATCAAAGTGCAGGTCATACTGCTATTGTATCACAATATGGCGACGATAACGAGGCGATTCAAAAACAAAGAGGATTTATCTTTTTTCCAAATAACAATGGGAATTACGCTCAAATCGATCAAGGTGATTCAACAACTGCAGCTCAAGGAAATGTCGCTCAACAGTTACAAGCTGGTGATGACAACGAGGCGTATATTACTCAATATGGTAATGATAACGCAGTATTCCAAGAGCAATGGGGCAAATCAAATACAGCAATAGCCTCACAGAATGCAAGTTCTTTGACAGGTGGTTCTAATTACATAGAACAATATCAAGCAGGAACTCATAATCTTGCTAGTGCAACACAAAATGGATCAAATAATCATGCTTATCAGGAACAATATCTTTCTCACAATACCTCAATTATTACTCAAAACGGTGGTCAAAATGGTATGAACGAGGCGATAAGTTTACAGCGTGGTTTACATAACAACTCCTTGATACAACAACAAGCAAGTAACAACTTTGCCTCTGTAGATCAAGTAGGTAACGGTCATACAAGTGTGATTCAACAAAATCAAGGAAGTGTAACACCAAATGCTGGTTCAAACAGTGCTGTTGTTATACAACGTAATGCAAATGTTTCTCTAGCAGGATACTCAAGAAGAGCAGCTGCTACAAGAGCACACCAATTTTAAAAACCCAAGAAGCTGGAGAAATCACAACTCCGGCTTCTTTTAATAAAATAAGAGATATGAAATATTTTCTAATAGTTCTTCTGTTTTCCGCTTTCGCGAAAGCGCAAACATACGTGGATGATCAAAATCTAGTTAATGGAGGAAATTTACAGACAGAAAATGCGCAGCTTAATGTAGCTACCACTACAACACAACAAAACGCTGCAAGAGGTAATACAACTCAAAATAATTCGGTATTTATCGCGCAAGTAGGTGTCAACAACTTGGCACTTACCAATGTAGCATCGAATAATGCTGAGGTTAATATTACTCAATCAGGATCTTACAATTTAACTGATTTGAGAATTAATTCTCTTGTTGTTAGGCAAAATGTAAATCAAAATGGAGTTGGAAATCAATACTATAACTACAGTACTCAAGGTAATTTACTCAATGTGGCTAACGTAAATCAAGAAGGAAATTACAATACTACAATTAGTGTAGGTAACAATAGTGTGACTGAGAGAGTGAGAGTAAACCAGCAAGGAGTAGGAAGTACCGTATATGTACTTCATTATTAATCAATGAAGAGATTTAAATATTTAATAGCATTCGTTTGTTTAATAGGTGCTTTTACTAGCGCACAAGAATCTCTTTACAACAGAACAATAGCAGCAGAAATTGTGCTGGAGCAACAAGCTGAAAATATTGTGATTAAAGCACTTGCTGTAAACAAAACTCAAGTTGATACAGGTATCAGCTATAAGTTTACTGTTTTTACTAAAGACAGTTTAAATAATTCTAGTAAAAATGAACAAAAAGGCAACGGTGTGGTCAAGGCTGGTATCAAAGCCCTTTTAGGTACTACACAGGTAGGAATTAACATTCCAGAAGAAATAAAAATAATGGTACTTATTTATGATCAACTGGATCAATTAATAGGAAAAAAAATAGAAACTATAGCGCCCTATACTACACAATTGGTAACAGCAAACCAATATCGAAATGACGATGAATATTTAGGGTTTAGGGGAATAGTAACTAATAAAACAAGAACAAAACCAGGTAAGGATTTTTATATTGAATTCTTCCGATTATATAAAAAATACAATGTCAATAGTGATAAAATCGTCGTTGTCAGGGAAGTGTTTGGTCAGGGACGTACTTCACAAATTCAAATACAAGTAGGCTTTACCAAGTTAGAGCCCTTTGTACTCAGCCCACAGAAAAAATACATTGAATATATGGCCTCACGTATGCTACAACTAGTATATATCGAGCTAC
Organism: Nonlabens tegetincola; assembly: GCF_002117085.1. Classification (GTDB taxonomy): domain Bacteria; phylum Bacteroidota; class Bacteroidia; order Flavobacteriales; family Flavobacteriaceae; genus Nonlabens; species Nonlabens tegetincola. The sequence goes on from NZ_CP019342.1 coordinate 719,574, forward strand.
AAAAAATGAAAGAAAAAGAAACTCGAGAATATTAATAACTAAAAACCAAAATCATGCTCAAATCGATTACAACAATGCTCACGTTGTTTATGGTTATTCTGTTAAGCTCAACAACAGATTCCCAAGCTCAACAATTAGTGTACCGACCTATTAATCCAGCCTTTGGTGGCGATACTTTTAACTATCAATGGTTGGTTCAAAGTGCCGAATTACAAAATAAATTTACTGATCCCAATGAAGCAGCCCTTGCAGAAGATGAGTCTGCATTAGATGCTTTTGCTCAAGGTTTGAATAGACAACTTTTAAGTTCGTTGTCTCGTAGTTTATTAAACTTACAATTTGATAGCAGTCAGGATCTAGAACCAGGTACCTTCAGTTTTGGAAATCTTGAAGTGGAAGTCTTGGAATCTTTAGAAGGATTGGTAATAAATATTTTAGATACAACTACAGGTGATCAGACTCAGGTAGTCGTTCCTCAATAAACCAACCTTTATTATGAGACTTTTTAAACTAGTAGTGATACTACTGGCCTGTATTGTTTTGCAGGGATGTGGTGCCTACTTTAACCAGCCTTTAGATACTCAAAACGCTAGAATAGGTGAGACTACAAAAGTTACTGATCGCTTGCGTAATCTTCCACCACCTATCATACCAGCAGTTGTAGGAGTATATAAATTTGAAGACCAAACAGGACAATTTAAATTGAGTGAGGTAGGAAGTACCTTTAGTAACGCTGTTACTCAAGGAGGAACAACTATCCTAATTAAAGCTCTTGAAGATTCTGGATGGTTTAGACCTATCGAGAGAGAAAATCTTACCAATCTAATTACAGAACGTAATTTGATACTAGATACTCGTCGCTCTTATGCCAAGCAAAGCAACACTCAAATGAAGGATTTGGATCCTTTATTATATGCAGGTATCTTAATTGAAGGTGGTATTGTATCGTATGACACTAACGTTCTCACCGGTGGCGCAGGAGCTAGATACTTTGGTGCTGGTGGTTCAACAAAATACCGTCAGGATCGAGTAACTGTTTATTTGAGAGCAGTTTCAACTAAAAGTGGTGAAATATTAAAAACCGTATATGTTTCAAAAACTATTTTCTCACAAGCAGTTGATGCTAGTCTTTTTAGATATGTGAGTTTTCAAAGGTTGCTAGAGGCAGAAACTGGTTTTACTAGAAATGAACCAGGACAGCTTGCTATTAAAGAAGCCATTGAAAAGGCAGTAGAATCTTTGATTATAGAAGGTATAACTGTAAATCTATGGTCACCTGCTGGTGGTCAAGAAGTTGCTACAGCCATGGTTCGTAAGTACAATAAAGAGAAAGAAGTGGCAGAGCGTACTGATGTGTATCAACGTGATCTACTACAACGCCGTAGTAAATTAAGAATTGATTTGGGCGCTGGTGGAACTTACATGCAAGGTGATTTACCCAATGCCGATTATGAACACCATTTTAATGTAGGTCTTAAATATAACTTTAACCCATACCTAGGTGTGCGTGGAAACCTTAGTCAGTTGCGATTAAACAACGAGGGCTTGTTTAATGAACAATTTCACACGGCTGATTTAAATGCCGAAGTTACCTTACTACCTTTTGAATCTTTTACTCCACATGTTTATGGTGGAGCAGGAGTTTTGGCTGTAAATGGAATTTCAAATTTTGAACCTAAATTACAAGTAGGAGCAGGCTTTGAATATGCCTTAACTCCTAGTTTTGGAATTCAAGCTTTTGGTGAATATAACATGACATTTACCGACGAGCTGGACGGAACTGTAGCAGGTAAACGAGATGATAACTATTACAGAGTAGGAATAGGTCTCAATTTTTATCTTGGAGATAATCAAGCGAAACAAAACAATCTTACTAAACAACAACGTAAAGCTAGACGCCGTCAAAAACGTAGCGAGCGCAAGCAATTGAGAGAAAGTTTGAAAAAAGCTAAAGAATTAGATGCGCTTTCTCGTCCTGCTCAACAAGATGATAATTCAAACGAATCTACTAACTCAAACTAAACAATCATGAAATACACAACATACATTCTGCTAGGACTGCTACTCATGTTGATGGGTTGTAGTGAAGATACTATCGAGATTAATGGTAAAGGAATTATTAAAGGTAGGGTAGTAGAGGATATCACTTTTTTACCTCTTGAAAATGTAAAAATATCAACTAATCCACAAACCAATGTCGTATTTACCGACGTAGATGGGAATTTTGAAATAGAGGTTGAAGAAGGACAATATGCTGTACAAGCCCAAAAGGATAATTTCTTAGCATCATTTGAAAGCGCCGATGTCTTTACGGGAGAAACCGTAGAACTTGTTTATGAACTTAAACCTTCAACAGCAAACAATCAACCACCAGCTACACCGTCATTGGTTGCTCCAGTGGATAATGCCGTTGATCAACCCTTTGAACTTACCCTAGAATGGAGTTCCGTCGATCCTGATGAGGACGAATTAAAATTTACAGTTTTACTTAGAAACAGCAGGGATAATACGGTAGAAACTTTTGAAGATATTACCGAGGAAACACTAGATGTGCAAGTGGCTTTTAATACTACCTATTTTTGGCAAGTAATTGCAAATGATGAAATTAATACACCTGTAAACAGTCCGGTATTTACTTTTTCAACTGCAGACTTTCCATTAAACAGATTCCATTTTGTAAGAAAATCAGGTTCTAACAATCAAATTTTTAGTGCCGATGGCGATGGAGTAGAAATAGCGCTTACTGATGCCACCACTAATTCTTGGAGACCACGAATCAATCGTACCGCAAATAAGATAGCTTTTTTACGAAATGTGGGTGCTCAAATCCACGTATTTACCATGGATCCAGACGGCAATAACCAGCAACAAATAACAAGTCAAATACCAGTTTCAGGATTTAATCCTGATGAAATAGACATCACTTGGTCAGATGATGGTTCCTTGATTTATTATCCTGTACAAGATCGATTGTACAGCATTCAATTAGATGGAACAGGATTAACACAAGTACATCAAACGACGGGTAATCTAATTACCGAAGTTGATTTTAACAACGGTATTCTAGCGGTAAAGACTAATAATTTATCCGGCTATAACTGCGAGATTTATACTATTGATACTGTAGGTAATGTGCTCGATGTGGTTTTAACTGGAGTGACTGGAGCTGTAGGTGGTATTGATCTAAGTGCCGATAATTCTCAAATTTTATACACGCGTGACGCTAGTGGATTTGAAAACCAGCAGTATCGCAGGCTAGATGTTAATGCTTACGTCTACAATTTCAATACCATGAATGAGGTTAATGTGAGCTTTAATAAGGATCCAGGGACCAATGATTTGGACGTTCGTTTTTCACCGACTGAGGCTTCCATAATTGTGTATAATCAAGACAACGATGGTATCACACCAGGTAAAGTACAAACACTTGCCATATTAGTACCTGATACACGTGAAGATGAATTTACAAATGCAATGATGCCAGACTGGAAATAACATTATCTCAAAAATGGGAATAGCTGTCGTTTATCCTGTACATTGTGCGTAACAATGTCGTTTAAACTGTCCCTGAGCAAGATAGTTTATAGGATATCTGAATAGGATACTTACGCAACTTCACTATTTTTAAACGGCTATTCCCTAGGGATAATATATAAAAAAAATAATGCCTGAGAAGAGTATAGGGAAACTCTTCATCAGGCATCTTTCATTCTAAATATCTATAAACCGTTATGTTTTAGACGATACAAATATACAGATGAAAGGTTTATTTATTAGATTAATTACATAATATTTAGCATTTGTTCAGTAAATAGTGTATTTCATCGATGCAATTTGTAATTCGAATTTAAAAAATGTGTTAAGGTTAAATTATTCAGTGATTTTTAATTTTCAATCAACCTTAATTACATGTTAATGTCATCATTTATAATTTCGGCTGCGAGTATCTTTATGCTATGAATGCATTTAATATTCCTCAAAGCAATCACCCTAGAGTCATTATAGTAGGTGGTGGTTTTGGTGGTGTTACGCTTTCGCGAAAGCTAACAAAGCTCCAACTTCAGGTGGTACTTATAGATCAAAATAATTACCACACCTTTCAACCCTTATTGTATCAGGTCGCAACTAGCGGTTTAGAACCTGATAGTATTGCATTCCCATTACGAGGAATTACGGACAATCAGGAGAATTTCTTTTTTAGAATGGCACAGGTTACTCAGGTTGTTCCCGAAAAAAATGAAATTGAAACTAATATCGGAAAATTACAATTTGATTACTTGATTCTTGCCACAGGTACCAAGACCAATTATTTCAATAATCAACAAATAGAAAATTCTAGTATGGGAATGAAAAGCGTGGTTGAATCGCTTAACATACGTAGTACCATGCTCAAAAATTTTGAAAAGGCAACTATTAGAGCTAGTGAAAAGGAGCGTAAAAAATTAATGCGTATTGTAATATCTGGCGCTGGACCTACTGGAGTAGAGCTTGCTGGTGCTTTTGCCGAATTTAAAAAAGGAGTAGTTCCCAAGGATTATCCCGATATTAATCCTGAAAACATGGAAATACACCTCATCGATGGGTCAGATAGGGTATTGTCTAGTATGAGCGAGGCGTCTAGTAAGAAATCTTTAAAATATCTTGAAAAATTAGGTGTCAATATTCATTTGAATACCTTGGTTAAGAATTATGAAGATGATGTCATCTCTACAAATACAGATCTTAATCTAGAAGCATCCACGTTTATCTGGAGTGCTGGTGTTATTGGAAATCACATTCCTGGTATTAAAGAAGATTCCTTTCATGAGAAAACACAACGTTATCGAGTAGATGAATATAACCGTATCATGGGTTACGAATCTATTTATGCTGTTGGTGATATCGCATTAATGGAAACTGATGACTATCCGAAAGGTCATCCACAAGTTGCTCAGCCAGCTATACAACAAGGGAAAAATCTTGCCAAAAACTTTAAAAGGCTACTAAGGGAAAAACCTCTTAAACCTTTTTCGTACTTTGATAAAGGAAGCATGGCAACCATAGGGCGTAATAAAGCAGTTGCCGATGTAGGATCTTTTACGATAGGTGGTTTTGCTGCCTGGTTCACATGGTTGGCAGTTCACCTTTATTTTTTGGTAGGTGTTAGAAATCGAGTGGTGGTATTTCTTAATTGGATTTATAACTATTTCAACTTTGATCGTGCTGCACGTCTTATCCTACAACCAGAGCGATCCAAAGCGGCTCCTAAGAATTAAAACAACCAGCTGCGGTCCCAAACTATTCCTAGATTGATAATAAATTCATACCTACTGGTTGAGGTGTTTTGTTCAAATATTTGAGCATCGTTGGTGCTAGCCAATCTACGTGCTTCAAATCTTAAAAACGAATAGTTGGTAGGCTTGTACTCGGTCGATAGCGTTATTCCATAAACCGATAATCCTTCATCCACTGTTAGTTGAGAAGGAACGATTCCCGATATGAATCCGTTTTGATCTTTAAATAATTCTATTCGGCTTGTATAACTCCATTTGTTATTTTGTTGAAATTTTGCAGTAAGTAAAGCATTGTACATCCAGGCGGTTTTTCCCGTTTCTAATTCACTATTGGTTTGAGAACCTATATCAAATCCCGCTGTCAACCACCATCTTTCAGAAAATTGAGTGTTTAAATAGGCGTTGTGGTAGGTTCTATATCGAGAAACAGGATCATCAAGGGTAGCTTCTTGTCCAAAAATATTGGTATAAGTGATGCTTGTACGGTCATTAAAGGCATAGGTAAGTAATGCTCCAACGCTGAGCTCGTCATTCTCGTCAACAAATTGGTTATACCCATTCAAAACCCATAATTCGGCATACCAATTTTCATTGAATTGATTTGAAAGTTTAGCTCCTGCTTGATAAAAGGGTTCATTAAACGTAGCTACAGCTGTAGAAGCCGTCCAATTGTTTTTTGGTAGAAAACTTTCTGTTCCTATATGGGTAGTAAAAAAACCTGCATCCAGCCATAGTGTTTTGAACAACCTTAAGCCAACTGTTGCAGTTTGTACTTCATTAAAGTCATCGGACCAGGTTGCTTTTGCGATATCACCATAATGCAGGGTAAGGCTAGCTCGTACGTCCTTTGATTCATACTGAGCACCTAATTGCGCTATATTTAAGCCTATTTGATTATTCCTGTTGGAAGTGGTCGTAAAGGATCTAAAACCATCATGGCTACCGTTTGGGACATTGGCATAGTAGGTATCCAAGTAAAAGTCTACAGTAAGTTTCTTTTCAGTGGTTTCTTCTTGGCTTCTACCGGTAAAGATTCCAGTAAAAACACAAAAAAGAACGAATAGTGTATTCGATAAATTCATAATACAAAAGTCAACAGCCTTGGACTTATAATTTTGGTAAATAGGAAGAATTTAACTTAAAGTTACTGCATATAATAGGAAATTTGCCAAGTATTAAAATCCATCATGGGCCACTTTTTTAAAACCTTAAATCAGAAATATCAAAGATTTAAGTTAGGACTAAGTCCGCAGCGCAATTTATTTTACGGTTTTTTCACGTACATTATCACAGGTTGTTTGTTATTATGTTTGCCTTGGTTTCAAAAACAGGACGTATCTTTTTTGGATAATCTATTTATAGCCACCAGTGCGGTTTCTACTACAGGTCTGGTTACTGTAAGTGTATTTGACTCTTATAACTTTTTCGGTCAATTTGTGGTAATGTCCTTATTCCAATTAGGTGGTATAGGTTATTTGACATTCACTACTTTTATGTTACTCTCAACGACGAGAAAAATAACACACTGGCATAAAAGATTACTTAGCTGTGAGTTTACATTACCGACTACGATACGCATCAAGGATTTCTTAAAATCGGTAATTTTATTCACCGTGATTATGGAATTGATAGGAGCAATCTTGTTTTTTATTGCCTTTTATCATGATGGGATGCCATTTTGGGAAGCAGTTTGGAACGCTATATTCCACAGTATAAGTGCTTTTTGTACAGCAGGATTTAGTTTGTTCAATAGTGGTTTTACCGAATACGTTGACGACGGATTTATAAACTTCATTATTTCGTTTTTAGCGATCGCTGGATCATTAGGATTTATTGTGGTAACCGATTTAGTATTATACCTAAAAGACAAGACTCACAAACTGAGCTTTACTACCAAAATCATTTTTATAGGTTTTGCTTTCCTATTAAGTACAGGATTTATGTTTATGTATTTTTTAGAACCTAGTGTTACTGCTTTAATGGGATCTGAACGTATTTATGCGGCTTTCTTTCAAACCATGTCTGCCATGACTACAGTAGGATTCAACACAGTTGACTACGGTATATTTTCTCTTCCTATTGTTTTGGTCACTATCTTCTTGATGTATGTAGGAGCATCTCCATCAGGAACTGCTGGTGGAATGAAAATTACCACACTTACGGCTGTTTTTGCTATTATGAAAAGCAGACTACAAGGAGCGAGAGAAATAACCTTTTTGGGACGTAAAATACCTTTTGAACGATTGTATATAGCTACCTCTTCCTTTATATTTTATACATCACTCATCTTTCTATTTACCTTATTGCTATCTTTTACAGAAGATTTCTCTTTTGAAAAAATACTGTTTGAGGTAAGCTCTGCATTGGGAACTGTCGGACTTAGTATGGGAATTACTGGTGATTTAACAGCTTGGGAAAAGCTATCCTTATTGTATTAATGTTTATCGGTAGACTAGGAGTACTCACTTTTGGATTGGCGATTTGGTCCAAACAAAAGCATCAAAAACAGGTCGTAGTTTTAGAGGATGATTTGGCAGTGTAAGTAGTTACTTTCAAATCTGTTCGACAACTGGTTGACAATCCTCTATAAACTGTAAATCAGTGTATTAGGTATTGATTTTTAACAATGTTTTAAGACTTCTTCTGTGGCGGTAATGGCTGTGATAATTATTCTTGCAGCCTTATTTCATTCTACTATCTCATTCTATTATGTACCGTTTACTATTAATCACTTGTTTTTTTATAAGTTCCATTTCTTTAGCTCAGGTAGGAATTAACACCAATTCTCCCAGTCCTTCAACTTACCTAGATATTCAAGGAACTGATGCCGGTGTGCTATTACCCAGAGTAGCCTTAACAGGTACCGGTGATACAACCACCATCTCGCACGGAAATGTTGAAGGATTAATAGTCTACAATACCGCTACGGTTAGTGATGTAACACCAGGTTTTTATTACTGGAATGGTACTGCTTGGTTAAGGTTCCAAACTTCGGCACCGGTACAAACTGGAGTGATGATGCGTAATTTTACCGCAACGGGAATAGGCGGCACAGGTACCGTTTTCAATTTTCCTAACCAGCTTTTTAATACTATTACAGGTGCTAGCTTTAATGGAAGTCAAATAACCTTACCTACTGGATTGTACATTATAGAATCTGATTTGCGATTAAACTCCAACAATACTATTGATTGGAATGTACGATTAAACGGCACGCAGGTTACTACAGGAGCATCTGGATCTGCAAATCCAGCTGGATTCAATACCAATGCCAGTGCGATCAAGCAAATAAGCATTGTTCATATTACCGCTGCGACTGGTGAAATTGATTTTATAGTAACTAATGGTTCGGGTGCTACGATCTTAAACGGTCAAACTCACGTTCTCATTAAAAAGATAGGCTAGTAGTCTAGTATCAATTTATGTTCTCATAATTGGCGCGAGCAGCTAGTAAGGTGCTGAAATAACGCACGCCATATTCAATAACCGATTCGTCAACTTGAAAAATGGGTGTATGTGGCATGGCAATAATGTTTTGTTCAAAATTAGAAGCACCCATAAAAAAATAAGTTCCTGGAATTTCTTCTTGAAACAAGGCAAAATCATCGCTACGTCCACCAGGAAAACTTCCAGAAAGCTCTGTGAGTGCATTCTCATAATGATTAGACAGGAATTGCATGGCCTCTTTAGTGGTTTCGGGATGGTTTTTAATCACGTAAGAAACGGGTTCAATGCGGTGGTACTCATATACATCTTGCAAAGCTTTATGCTTAAATAAAGAATCCATCTTTTGACGACCTTGTTCCAGTTCTTCAGCGTTACTAAAACTCATGTAGGCACTCAAAGTGGTGCTATCTTGTAGTTTTTGCACTTTCACCGGACTTTCTAAATAGGTATAATTCTTATAAATACTAGAACTACCTACGATACCAATAGTAGCATCTTCAAAAGAACTATCAGTACCAAAACGTTCATCAGTCACATTTTGTAATTGCTTAAAGTAGGAAGTAGCCGCATTAATTTTGCTAGTATCTTGGGTATGTAAACCCAAAACAATTTTCTTGTAATGGGCATAAATCTCATTGGGTTTAACGGCCACTGTACCTACATGAAACGGAGTCATATGCAAGGCATAGAACTCATCAGGTTGAATTACTTCTAGCAAGCCATCTTCTAGCATGGCCTTTGCTCCAGTAATCGTTTCTTCGGCAGGTTGAAAAACGAAATAATACGTTCCAACTAATTGCTCTTTGTGCAAGCTCAAATTTTTAGCAATTCCCAAAGCAATGGTAGTATGCACATCGTGGCCACAAATATGTCTTAAACCTGGATTTTTAGACGCAAAAGCTACTGGATCATCTTCAAACTCGGTAGCAAGTGCGTCAATGTCGGCGCGCCAGGCTATTTTCTTACCAGGCTTGCCCGTATCTAAAATACCAACCACGCCATAACCACCTATATTCTCATGAACTTCTAGTTGTAACTCCTTGAGGTAATCAGCCACAAGAGTTGCGGTTCGCTTTTCATTACCAGCTAGTTCAGGATATTGATGTAGATCTCTACGTATCTCTACCAGTTCACTGTACATTTCTTGTGAAGCGGTAGCCATATCCTCAAACAACAATTCTGTATCGTTTTCAGTCGGTTTGCAAGACAACAGCACGCTTATTGTCAATAAGGTTAGTACGTATTTCATGGTCTGGTATTTCAGGTAGTTGCTCAAAGGTAGTAAAATCGCTGGCACTTTTTTATCCAACATCACATCACATGTCAACCAACGGGCACATTAAATTCACTAAAAACCAAACACTACACATTAGTTAAAAAACTAGTTTTTTTCTATCTTCACAGTCCCCTAAATCGCTGCATTTTCTTACTCAAAAGAAAATGAGTGGTTTAGGGTGTTTTTATGTTTAAATTACGCTTTCGCGAAAGCGTAATAAAAAAACTTAGATCATAATTAAAAGTATACTACTCCATAAGAAACTATCATATTTAAATGACCCACGAACAATTAAAACAACTAGAAGATAAACTATGGGAATCTGCCAATGCGCTACGAGCACATGGTGGTTTAAAAGCATCAGATTATGCAGTGCCTGTATTAGGCTTAATCTTCCTAAAATTTGCCGAGAATAAATACAGCCAACACGAAGCTAAAATTCTAGAAACCTATCAAGAAGAAAAAGGGACTAGAATGGAACGCACCATGCAAGAAATTGCGTTGGCAACTTGCGGTTTTTATCTTCCAGATAATGCCAGGTATGATTATCTATTAAAGCTAAAAGGCAACAAACGCGCAGAAGCTCTAAAAGACGCTATGAAAGGCATTGAAAAATATCAAGATGATAAATTTCAAGATGTACTGCCTACCGAAGCCTATTTTGATATCGAAAAAAAGAAGGACGATATTTTACCAAGTCTTTTAAAAACCTTTTCAGACATACCAAAAGATGCGTCTGGTGATATTTTTGGGAAGATTTACGAGTACTTCTTAGGTAAGTTTGCCATGAGCGAAGGACAGAAAGGTGGTGAGTTCTTTACACCTACGTCTGTGGTACGTTTTATTGTAGAAGTCATAGAACCTTACAAAGGTAAAGTCTATGATCCAGCATGTGGTTCTGGTGGTATGTTTGTACAGTCTGCCGATTTTATTGCTCACGAAGGTCACGACCTTAACGATATCTATGTTTATGGACAGGAATACATGGGCGAAACCGTGCGTTTGGCAAAAATGAACTTGTTGGTACATAATTTACGTGGCGAAATTACCGAAGCCAACTCTTACGATAGTGATCCTTATGATGGCTATGGAAAGTTCGATTTTGTAATGGCTAATCCACCGTTTAACGTAAAATCAGTTAAGGAAAGTACCGTAAAAAACGATAAACGTTTTAATGAGTTTGGTTTACCTAAAACTAAAGGAAAAAGCGACAAAATATCGGACGCTAATTATTTATGGATTTCTTTATTTGCAACCTCATTAAATGAAAACGGTCGTGCAGGTTTTGTAATGCCTAACTCGGCAAGTGATGCAAGAAGTTCTGAATACGATATACGTAAAAATATAGTAGACTCTGATATTGTAGACTGTATGGTAAGCATGCCTACCAATATGTTTTTAACGGTGACCTTGCCAGCTACGCTTTGGTTTTTTGATAAACAAAAAGTGCATACAGACCGTAAAGACAAGATTCTGTTTTTAGATGCACGTAATGTATTTAACCAAATAGACAGAGCACATAGAGAATGGACTGCAGAACAGCAACAAAACCTTGCGGCTATTGTGCGATTATATCGTGGCGAAACCGAGCGTTACCTAGAGTTAATTGCTAGTTATATTGATAAGGCTTTTACAGCACAAGAAGCAATTGCACCTAGCTTTACAACCGTACAAGAGTTATGGAATACCACTTTATCTAATTTAAACGCTTACGCGAAAGCGACCAAAAACCATAAACGCACACCTGCAAAAACCAAAGCACTTAAAGAGACCGATTTCTTTAATAAGCTAGAAGAATTACAATGGTCTGTTTACAAAGCGGAAGCCAAAGCAGAACAACCTGTTACTATACCTCAAGAGAACGAGTCGCAAAAGAAAATAGCTACAGACTTAGAGATTGCTGTTAACACTAATACAGAACGTTTAACTATTTTAAAGACCGATGTAAATACGCTCACAGAATTACTAAAATTAGCAGACAAACACTTAAAGCTAAAAAGCGATAAAATATGGAGTAACCATAACCTTATAAAAGCCGATAAAACTCTAGAAGAAGCCTTACAGGTATACCAAGAAACAACTGAGCAGTTTGCCTATTGGCACAATAATATACATTGGTTACAAAGCCGTTTCCCAGAAGCTAAATATGAAGATGTAATAGGTTTATGTAAAATGGCGGATAAAACGGAGTATGTAGAAGAACAAGACTATTCTTTAAATGCAGGGCGATATGTTGGTGTGGAATTAGAAATGGATGATTTAAATGAAAAAGAATATTATCAAAAGTTAGAAACATCCAAAAGCATGTTGAAAAAACTTTCTGATTTATCAAAAAACCTTGAAAATAAGATCACTGAAAACATTGAGAATTTAATTTTATGATTACTGAAATAATAGAAGTTAAAATTTCAGATTTGGGTGATATTGTAACTGGAAATACACCACCAACTTCTGATAGAAGTTTATACGATGGAAGGTATCCTTTAATAATGCCGACAGATATAATTGAAGGCGATAAAGTAATTCACTATACAGCAGAAACTGTATCTGAAAAAGGTTTTAAAAATATAAAAAAGCTCTCATTCCTTCAAACATGCCTTGCGTTGTAACAATTGGTTCAATAGGTAAAAAATTGTGCTTAACTAAAGTACCATCCTTTACTAATCAGGCTATAAATGCGATTATTGTAAATACTGAAAAATATGACCCTGACTTTGTATTTTATTTAATGAAATATAACTTACCTCAGGTTAAAAATTTATCAAGTGGAACAGCTTCAGGTAGAGAAAACGTTAGTAAAACATCATTCGGTAGGATTAAAGTTAAATTACCTAAACACCTACCAACCCAAAAAAAAATAGCATCCGTTTTATCAGCTTATGATGATTTAATAGAAAACAACAACCAGCGCATACAGTTGCTAGAAGACATGGCACAAGAAATCTATAAAGAATGGTTTGTGCGTTTTCGTTTTCCAAATTATCAAAACACCACCTTTGCGGACAAAGATGGTAACCCAGTACCACATGGTACTAAAGGTGCTATTCCTGAAGGTTGGAAAAAACAAAGTTTAGGAAATAGGTATGATATTTCTTTGGGCGGAACACCTTCAAGAGAAAATGAACAATATTGGAATGGTAATATTGCGTGGATTAATTCAGGAAAAGTTAATGAAACTAGAGTGTTTGAGCCTTCTGAATATATTTCTGAGATAGGTTTAAGTAAATCAGCAACTAAACTACTTCCAAAGAAAACAACTTTATTGGCAATTACTGGAGCAACACTTGGTCAAGTAAGCTTTCTAGAGATTGAGTCATGTACAAATCAGTCTATTGTAGGAATAAAAGACGTTTACTCAAAAGAAGATGAATTTATTTTTTTAACTATGAAGAATAAAATAAAAGAATTGATGAATTATGCTGGTGGAGGAGCACAACAGCATATAAATAAGGCTATTGTAGAAGATTATGAAATTCTAATTCCGAATGATTCTGTTTTAAAAAGGTTCAGAGAAATGATAAAACCCAAATTTGATTTATTAGCTAATTTATTATTTCAAAACCAAGTCCTACAAGACACCAGAGATTTGTTGTTACCACGTTTAATAAGTGGTAAACTTTCAGTAGACAACATAACCTTACCAGAAAACGAATTACAAATAGCTGCGGAGGCAGAATCACCAACTTATACAGTTTAGCAAAACCAACTAACCACTAACCAATATGGCCAATTACGACTTAAACGACCCATATGATTTAGACATTATGCGTGCAGATTTTGATGCTTATTCTGCAGAAGAATGGGATGATTATATCGAGCTAGCAAAGTCAAAAAAAATAGGCTTTAAAAATGTAGGTGCTTTAATAGATGCTAAAAAGAAAGCAGGTCTTTCTAAGTATTTTAATGACCGCATGATTAAATGGGTTTTAAATCTTGTTGAGCAATTGGATGAAGCTTCAGAAGATGATGAAAAAGATGAAAAGGCTACAGAATTATTACACGATACAACCTACAAAATCCCTTTAAAGCATATTACACTTCGTGTCGCTTGGCACGATAATAAATGGAATGGTACCATTTGTAAAGACCCAGAAAATAATACCTATTGTAACGGTTTCCATTCCTTACTTTCAGAACGTATTAGAAAACGTAAAGATGAAAGTCTAACTGATGAGATAGCCAATAAAGGTAAGGCATTAAAGGATATAGATTATTTGCCACCATGTTTTTGGTCGTCAAATTTATTTGGTAATGACCCAATCCAAACAAAACACGATAATCCTGCTGCACCAGGATTAAAAACTATTGAAGAAGAATTGCCAACTAGGTCTATGTATAGCTGGCCATTCGCGGTGTCTTTTACGCGTACCCAACAAGAGCAACAAGAAAGTGGTGCATATCCCAAAAATTTGGAGGAAACACGTATTCCTAGATTCAACTCAAAAATATACGAAGGCAAAAGTATCGCCTTTATGTATGCCAAGTATTCTAACCCAATAACCGAAGAAGACCAGCAGTATCTTGTAGTTGGTGCCGGTATTGTTGACAGAAAGCAAAAGGCGACTGATATTCCACATTTTGGTCCAAAAGAAGAAATAGAACGAATTAAAGCCAGACCTCAAAAAAACTTTAAGTATCGCAACTTTCCTAGTATGAATTGGGCTATGCAATTCAGTTTCGAGGAATATTCTACAGTACGTATGCCGTATCATGAATATTTAGATGAGGCAGATAAACTAGATGATGAGGCGAAGGATGGCTTCTTGGATAAGATTAAAGTCGCAATTTCTGAACCTGAGCTGGAATGGTGCTTTAAATATGTAGCCATGGACATTGGTGATGATGAAACCATTTACGTGCTTACCAAAATGCGACAAGCACTTATAAGTTGTAAAGATGATGGTGTAGTACCAAGGCAAGCTATGCAAGATCGCATTGATAAAGTTGAAGAGCTTTTACAACATGCCTGGGGAAACAGAACATACTTTCCTGGATTTACGGCTGTTTCTCGTGTGCTATTAAGTAAAACGGATGAGCCTAATTTTCCATTGGAGCAGTTCTATGAAGACTTTAAGTTGGAAGATGACAAAGATGAGAAAGCGCTTAAAGCCATTCTTAAAAACCCAGTATCTCAACCTTGGTCCAAAAAATATAAAAACGATATCAATGAGTTAAGAGACCGTTTAGACCAGCGTAATTTTTCCTTAAAGGAATTTCTTAGCCTATCTATGCTCAATCTAAAACCTTTTCAGTTTGAGCGCTTATTGCAAGGGAAGTTAAAACTACCCGAAGGTTGGGTTCGAGATTTTGATGATGTAAAGCGGTCGCATAGCGTGAAGGATGTTATCAAGAACCCTTATTTGCTCTATGAAGATTATGACTATTTTCCAGATGCTCATGATAATGTTTATGGTGAAGAGCGCGATGCACCTATAGATCTATTTAAGATAGATATTGCTTACTTCCCAGATACACGTTTTGTTCCTAGAACAGAACTACAGCGTAAAATAAAGTTTGTAGATAAACGACGTATTCGTGCATTAGTTCTAAGGTATTTAAAGACTTTGGAAAATTCTGGTGACTGCTTTGCTACAGCTGAAGATTTACAAAAAGCCTTGGCCAATTATCCCTTGTATTATGAAATTGGTAAGGATTACGAGTTGCCTGAGCATTTATTCTATCCATTATCGAGTAAGTACGCTAATCATTTTCAAGAAGAACCTAGAAAGATGGTTTTGTTGGAAGAAAATGAAACCATGTATTATTACTTAAGTGAGGTCTATGAGGCAGAAAAATACATTGAGAAAAGTGTTTCAGAGTTAGTAAATGGTTCTAAAAATAATCTGCAATATCCAGATTTAGAGGATTATATTAATAACTCTGTTGCAAAACTTAACAAAACTATAGGTGAAGGATTCGAATCTGAATTGTTCAGAGAAGAACGGCAACAACTATACACCAACCTATTTACGGAACGTTTATTTGTGGTTGCTGGTAGTGCAGGTAGTGGAAAATCCTATGAGGTGTTAAACAGTATTCAACATCTGGTAGAAAATGAGGAAGAGGAATATATTTTATTAGCACCAACCGGTAAGGCTGCATTAAGATTGAGTTCTGACACAGATTTTAAGAATATTGAGGCATTTACGATAGATAAGTTTATTAATGATGTTAAAAATCGAAAGAAAAGTCAGCAACAAATAAGGGCCTATAAAAATGTAATCATTGATGAAACTTCAATGGTAGATTTACTCAAGTTTAAGAAACTCTTAGAAATATTCAATTTTGATGATCCGGCATTTAAACGATTAATACTAATTGGAGACCCAAACCAGTTACCAGCGATAGGCTATGGTCGAGTGTTAGCTGATATTATTTATTATTTAAGTACTAACGAGAAGTACCACAATAACTACATTCAACTAGAAAGTAATTGTAGGTCAGAATTAATTGAGAATGATGTATTACGATTAGCTGAGGCATTTAAGGTTAATGTAAAAGATGATATAGATCAAGACCTCAAACTGAAATTCGAAAATAAAGCAACTGAAATCTCAGAAGGCTTTAGAGCGCGCTATTGGTCAACCAAAGAAGATTTATATGCTGTTATAGCAGACGAGTTTAATCTATTAACACAGGATTTAAAAGGAAACTTAAATGAGCGACTTAATCAAGTTCTAGGCTTAAATGCCGATGGGAGTATTCGTAATAAGTCTATGGATATTGAGAATTTTCAAATATTAACGCCTTACAATTCGCAATATTCTGGAGCAAGTAGGATTAATGATTTCATCCAAACTGAGTTTAAAAAGGATTTGAAGTATGAGTTACGTAAAAATGTTTTTAAAGAATCTGACAAGTTAATTCGTACTAAAAATTATTACGACAAGAAGAAACTGGTGTTGTCTAACGGAACTCTTGGTTTCATTAAAGGTGATAGAGGCGAAAACTTATATTATCAGTCAGAAAAAGGATTAGATAAGATTTCATTTTACGACATTAGGTCTTCGGAGAGTGAGTACTTTGAATTAGCCTATGCTATTTCCATTCATAAATCACAGGGAAGTGGATTTAACCATTTGTTTTTGGTGCTTCCATCGAGATATGGATTATTATCAAAAGAGCTTATTTATACGGCTCTTACGCGAACTAAAAAATCGATAACCTTATTTATCCAGACAAATGAGGACGATAAAAAAGGTGTTCTAGATAAGGCATTAGAGCGGTCGTTTTCAGCATCAAGAAAAACGAGTTTATTATTAGATAAGCCTTATAGATTTTATGATTTGGAGCCAGAAGATGGCGTTTATGTAGAATCACGTATTGAACTATTGATATACCATCTTTTAATGAAAAAGCGCGATGAATTAGGATCTGAAAAGTTCAACTTTGATTATGAAGTTAAACCAATAATAAATGGTGAAGAGGTAAATATTAAAACCGATTTTACAGTTTACACTAATAATAAGAAGTGGTATTGGGAACACCTTGGTTTACTAAATCAGAAAAAATACACATGGACTTGGAAAGAGCTCAAAACCAAAACTTATAAAGAGGCTGGTATTTGGGATCAAATACTAACAACCGATGAGCGTAACGGAATCAGCCCTTCAAAAATTGAAGAAATTATTGATTTAATTGTTGATGATGAGGTAGGTACAGAGGATAAGTTCAATCAATATTCAAATCATCACTATTACCTAAGATAATATGGCATTTTTAAATGAATCACATGTAGAAGAAGCAGATATTCAATTTTTTGAACTGGTATTAGGGTACCAACACAAAAATGCTTGGGAAAAACAGCTTATGGGAAGAGACTCTCTAAAAGATGTTGTTCTTAAAGACGATTTGAAGATAGCTTTAAAAAGACTGAATCCAAACTTGCCCAATGCTTGTATTGAATATGCTGTGGAAGAGTTATGTAAAAGTAGGATCAGTATGACACCTGTTATGGCAAATAAGGAGGTTTATGAGCTTATAAAAAATGGTGTTGCAGTGACCTTTACAAATAGTGAAGGTAGAGAAGAAAATGGTTATGTAAAAGTGTTGGACTTTGAAAATAAAGACAACAATGATTTTTTAGTTGTTTCGCAGTTAAGCATTTTATATCAAAATATTGGAGATCATCATGATAAGCCAACACGTCGTCCAGATTTACTACTTTATATAAATGGACTACCCTTAGTAATGATTGAGCTTAAAAATGCCACAGAGAAAGTAAAAACAGGTTACGATAAAAATTTAAAAGATTACAAACGAGATATCCCACAATTATTCTGGTACAATTGTTTTGTGTGCATTTCTAATGGTATTCAAACACGAGTAGGTAGTTTTAATGCACCATGGGAACACTTTTTCTCATGGGTTAAATTAAAAGATACAGCTGTATCCAACAATCAAAAGTCAAGACTTGAAATAGAGCAAGAAAGTCAGTCAGATAAAAAAAGATTGAGTTTACAATTGTTTTCAGAAGGTTTATGTAAAAAAGAAAATCTGTTAGACTATTTTGAAAACTTTGTGCTCTTCCATAAAAATAAGGTCAAGATTGTTGCCAAAAACCACCAGTTTTTAGGTGTGAATAATGCCATAGAATCCTTAAAAGCTAAAGAAGGAAAACAAGGTAAATTGGGAGTGTTTTGGCATACACAAGGTTCTGGTAAATCATATTCCATGATATTTTTTACTAGAAAAATTGAACGTAAGGTGGAAGGGGATTGGTCGTTCTTAATTATCACAGATAGAACAGATTTAGACGACCAGATTTATAGAAATTTTCAGGAAACGGAAACCATCTTAGAAACCAAAGATCAAAAAGAAAACTTCTACAGACCAAGGAATAGAAATAAATTACGTGATTACCTTCAATCCAATCGTTCTCATGTATTTAGTTTAATCCACAAATTTGGTATCGAGAAAGGAAAGACTTATCCACAATTAACAGATAGAGATAATTGGATTGTAATTGTTGACGAAGCACATAGAACTCAATACAAAGGATACGGTGAAAATATGCGCATTGCACTTCCTAATGCGCAGTATATTGCTTTTACCGGAACTCCACTTCTAAGAAGTGAATTGACAAAAGATTGGTTTGGCTCTTATGTATCTGAATATAACTTTGCTCAGAGTATTGAAGATGGTGCAACAGTTCCACTTTTCTATAAAAAAAGCGTGCCAAGGGTAGAACAGGTAAATGAAGACTTAGTAGGAGATGCAGCACAAATCCTAGAAAATGAAAACCTATCTGAAGAAGACAAAAAGAAACTTGATAGAGAATACACCACCTTATTTCAAGTCGTAAAAAGAGAGGATAGGTTACAGGAAATAGCTAAGCATATCGTAAGACACTACCCGTATAGACTTAACGTCAAAAACGATAAAGGAGAACGCAAACCCATGAAAGCAATGGTGGTTTGTATAGATAAGTTTACTGCGGTTAGAATGTATGAGTTTGTTCAAAAGGCTCAAAAGGAAGAAATAAAAGAATTACGAAAAAAATTGCAAAAGAGCGAGATATTGAAATAAAGGAGCGATACAAAGAAGCAATCGCTTTCATGGAAGAGACTAGAATGTCTGCTGTAATAAGTCAAGAAGGCTCAGATAATGAAGAAAAAAAGGCTTTCGAGAAAGAAGGCTTAAACATTACACCACATCGAAAGTTAATGGATTATCCAGATGAAGATGGTCGTAACATTGAAGATTATTTTAAAGATCCGAATAGCCCATATAGACTAGTATTTGTAACAGCGATGTGGTTAACAGGCTTTGATGCACCAGCAGTATCTACGCTTTATTTAGATAAACCACTTCAAAATCATACATTGATGCAAGCCATAGCCAGGGCTAATAGAGTATTTGAAGGCAAGAAAAATGGTTTAATCGTTGATTATTTTGGTGTTTTTAGGAATCTTAGAAAGGCTTTAGCGGATTATGCGGAAGGAACTAAAGGAAAGAAAATGGTGGCTGAAGACGAAAAAGAGTTTCCTGTTAAAGAGTTTGATGAACTATTAGTGCTTTTAGAAGAAGCAATTATTGAAGCTAAACATTATTGCAAAGACTTAGGAGCTGATATAGATGCTATATTAAATTTTGGAGAAAAAGGTTTTAAGGAAATTGAGTTATTTAAGCAATATGCTGATAAAATTTTAGAAAAAGACGAATATAAAAAACAGTTAGCCTTATTCGTAAATACGATTGTTAGTTTATACGATTCAGCCAAACCAGAAATTTATAGCTATCCAATAATAAAAAAAGATAGAGATGTTTTAGAATACTTGAGAAAAGTTGTTGATAGGCAAACTGATAAAGATTTGGTGCTAGAGCGTGTAAAGAAAAAAATAGACAATCTTTTAGATACTAGTGTATTAGGCAAAGGAGACCTACAAGAACAATCCATTGAGTATATTATAAAAAACTCTACTCAAATAAATTTGAGTCAATTGGACTTTAACTTGTTAAGAGCAGAATTTCCCGATAAAGAATTTAAATATAGTCAATTTGCTGATCTAAGAGAATTAATGGAAATTAAGCTAAATCAAATGCTTGCAATTAATAAAACCAGAGGTTCATTCTTAGAACGGTTTGAAACATTGATAGATAATTATAATTCAGGAAGCTTATCAATTGAAGAGTATTATGAAGAATTGGTAAAACAAGCTGAAGATTTATCAGCAGAAGAAAAAAGAGCGGCTGAAAATGGAATGACTGAAGAGCAGCAAGAACTTTTTGATCTATTGAAAAAGGAAAAATTGTCGAAAAATGAAGAAAAAGAAGTAAAACTTGCAGCTGAAGATTTACTTAAAATACTTTATGATGCTAAAAACAAAATATTAATTCAAGAATGGCATAAAGAGAAAGCTACTCAGGAACTAGTACGTCAAGAGATAAAAAAAATCTTAAATAAAGATTTACCCCAGTCCTATGATAGAACTATATTCTCAGAAAAAACTGAAGTCATTTTTCAGCATTTTTATGATTTAGCCGAACAGGGACGTGGATTTGCAGCATAACCACCAACCTTAACAAAACTTAAAACCATTTTGGTAGGTGGCTCATATATATTTGAAACCAAATTAAAAATTACCATGCGCAAACCTTACTACTTGATTCTTGCGGTGCTGTTACTATGCAGTCACGACTTGTATCTTAAAATGGAAACTTATTTTTTATCTACCGGCGATACAGCGACCTTGCAGCTGTACAACGGGACTTTTGATAAAAGCGAAAACACCATAACTCGCGACCGCATGCTCGATGCGTCCTATACCGTTAACGGTACAAGAACCAGCATTACAGAAGATCAATGGACTGATATAGATACCACCATAACTCAGGTTTCATTTAAAGCAACACAACCTGGAACTTATGTAGCTGGTGTATCAACTAAGGCTCGCAATATAGAATTAAGTGCTGAAAAGTTTAACAGCTACCTAGAGCACGATGGTGTGCTAGACATGCTAGAAAAACGCAAAACAGAACAAAAACTAGATCAAGATGCTGTTGAAAGCTATCAAAAACACGTAAAAGCGATTTATCAAGTAGGTGATACACGTACGAAAGATTGGCAAACCGTTTTAGGTTATCCTATCGAATTTGTTCCTATGCAAAATCCTTACGACGCCTATTCTGGTGGTACTTTGGATGTGCAATTATTATTAGATGGTAGACCGCTCACCAATCAATTAGTGTATGCTAATTATGTACCATCGGGTCATTCTCACGACGAAACTGAACAAGAGCACGCGCACGATGGTAGTACGCACAGCCACAATCATGAAAAAGAGCACAGCCACGATCATGATAAAGCGGCACAAGATCACGAGAATGAGCACACGCACGACGGTAGTACGCACAGTCATAAACATGAAAAAGAGCATAGCCACGATCAAAAAGCTCAACAGGAATCACACACACATACCAGCGGTCAACAACTAAGAACCGATGATATGGGAATGATAAAGGTAGACTTACCAAAAGACGGTATTTACTACCTGCGTACCATTCACATGAACGAAGTACAGGATAACGATTCACTTACTCATCAGTCTAAATGGGCAACACTTACCTTTGAAGTTACCCATGAACACGGTGCAGCCACGCACACACACGATCACGATCACGAGCATCATGATGAGGACGGCATTCCTACCTGGATTTTTATTTTGGGTAGTATTCTAGTTATAGGTCTTTTATTTTTCCTGTTCAAAAACAAGAATAACAATGCCTAAATCTATGAAGTACCTACTTGTGGTAGGGCTGTGTTTGGTACCCTTTTTAGGTTTTGCCCACGACGTCACCAGTGCCGATCAGGAATTGCTGCGCGGTGGTGGATTATGGGCCTACATTCAAGTAGGTGCTACACACATGTTAACTGGGTACGATCACCTGCTGTTTTTGGCAGGTGTGGTGTTTTACCTCAACAGTTTTAAGGACATTCTTAAATTCATCACGGTATTTACTATAGGCCATTGTATTACCTTAATCGGTGCCACGTATGCTGGTATCACGGCCAATGAGCATCTTGTTGATGCCGTAATCGCACTCAGCGTACTGTATAAAGGATTTGAAAACTTAGGTGGATTCAAAAAAATCGGAGTCAAATCGCCTAATTTGCTGCTCATGGTAGGACTTTTTGGCCTAATACACGGTTTTGGTCTGTCTACTAGATTACAATCTTTTGAAATGGGATCTGGTGATTTCCTCGCCAAAATTCTGTGCTTCAATCTAGGTGTTGAAATAGGACAGGTGCTCGCATTGATTCCTATAGTTTTTGTGATTACGCTTTCGCGAAAGCGTACCCATTTTCAAGCCTTTTATAAAGCAACAAATTGGTACCTAGTACTCGCTGGGATAGGTTTGTTTGTGTATCAAATTTACGGGTATATATCGGGTCATTAATCCACAGAAATAGAGCCTACTATCATGAACAACCTGGAAATCGCCTATACAGATGTGGAGAATTTTATTTACTGCCTAGAGGTAGTACCCGATGCTGATGTGGAGCAAAGTACTGAGGTGGTTTTAATCCTAGAGCATCTGGCTAAACAACAGCATATCACGAGTATTTACAAGGCATGCGATACGATTGAAGGCCTAGAGGAAAGCCTGAATCATTTGTTATACGACGATCATAATTTTAAAAATTATGAAATCATATACCTCGTACTACCTGGTGAGGCCAATTCTATTTTAATCAACGGTTATTACTACAGTATTGAAGAAATAGCCGAACTTTTTGAAGGGAAAATGGATGGAAAAGTAATTCATTTTGCCAATAAGAAACTACTGGATCTCACCGATGAAGAATCACAGTATTTCCTTGATGTAACGGGCGCACGAGCTGTATCGGGTTATGGAGTTTCCTCACCTAACACCACAAGTGCCTATACTATAGATAGGTTGTTTTTTAATTTGTTTTATGAGGACGATGATATTAAAGAGGTAGTTGAACACATGTTTAGAAAACAATATGCACTGTGTAAACTCCTAGATTTTAGATTGTATTACTAGGATCATTTGTCGTCATAAATAAAGTTTACAAGCTAGAACAAATCCAGTAGAACACCTCTGTTAAACGAGGCCTGTTTGCAAGTCTCCAGGACTGATGTTGTAGAATTTTTTAAACTGACGATTGAAGTAAGAACGGTTGTTGAAACCGCAAGCCATAAAAATTTCCTTGAGTGATAAATTGGTTTGGTCAATCATGCGACGCGCTGCTTGAATGCGTACTTTATTTATATATTGAGTAGGAGTAAGACCTAATTCATTTTTAAAGGCCTTGTAAAAATGTGATGTGCTCATACAAGCCTTTTTGCTAAGGTTTTCAATACTTAAATCGCCATCCAAATGAGATTTGATGTATTCAATGACATAAACAAAACGCTGTGAGCTGTTTTGTAACGCAGTATGTGGTGACTCGTATTGTTTGAATGAGGCGTGTTGCAGCAGTCTTATTATAAGCTCCTGTAACATGTTGTTGATAAAGAAATCTTTGGAGCTGTGATCCTCGGTGAACAAGAACATGAGTCGTTGTATGATATTAGTAACTTCCTCATCATGGGCAAAATGAAGATTGGCTGTGAGTGAGCTCCAGTCGCCGTGATCTACTTTAGGTTGGTATTCATTTAGATATTGAACGACTTTGTGAATTTGAGCCGTTTCTAGCTCTAGCGCTAGGCAACGTGTAGGACGTTCTCGAGAAGCGATGGGAAAATCAATACACATCAATTCTTGCGGTGGCAATACTACACTCTCGCCAGGTAAAAAATCAAACGAAGGCATACCTTTTAAATACATATGTTTTTTACCGGCAATCATAGTTGCTAGTACTGTATTATCAAAGGTAAGATGCACTTGCTCGGTTACTTTTTGTGTTTCAAAAATATGCATGCTAGATCTAGCCGTGGTAAATGAGGTTTGATTTTCAATTAAGGTTTCCACCTTGCGATTCTTAAAATAGGAAGACGATAAATGCATGCTGTTTTGGCTAATAGTCTACTAATTTACTAATAGTAGTTGTTATTTATTGTCAAGTAACGAAAAAATAAGGATTAAAATTACCGATTTAACACAGGTTGATGGAATAGTTCACAAGCATGATAGTATTGTTCAATACTTCATCAATCTTACTTAATAGTTTTAGTCAATGATTTTCTAGTACGCTAGTAATCTTTCTATTAACTAAAAAACAACTATTATGAGTACCGTACAAACTACAGCGGCAACGCAACTGCAAAAACCAACCTTTAAAAGCCAATATGATAATTATATAGGAGGAAAATGGGTAGCACCTGTTCAAGGTAAATATTTTGACAGTATTTCTCCTGTTGATGGTTCTAGTTTTACCAAAGTAGCACGATCTACACAAGAAGATGTGGATCTAGCACTTGATGCAGCCTGGGAAGCTGCTCCATCTTGGAACAAATCATCGGCTACCGAGCGTAGTAACATGCTTCTTAAAATTGCCGATGTGATTGAGGAAAATCTAGAAGCGCTAGCAAGAGCAGAAACTTGGGACAATGGTAAAGCCTTAAGAGAAACTCGTGCAGCAGATTTACCGCTTGCTGTAGATCACTTTAGATACTTTGCAGGAGTAATACGTGCAGAGGAAGGCTCAGTAAGTGAGCTAGATGCAACTACAATTTCCATGAATGTAAAGGAACCTCTAGGTGTAGTTGGACAAATTATTCCATGGAATTTCCCTTTACTTATGGCAACATGGAAACTTGCACCAGCACTAGCAGCAGGAAATTGTGTGGTGTTAAAACCAGCCGAACAAACGCCTGTAGGTATCATGATTCTTATGGAATTAATCGATGGTATATTACCTAATGGTGTTTTAAACGTGGTTAACGGTTTTGGGGTAGAGACAGGAAAACCTCTAGCTTCTAGTCCACGTATTAACAAAGTAGCATTTACAGGAGAAACATCTACAGGTCAGTTAATCATGCAGTATGCCTCTAAAAATATAATACCTGTTACTCTTGAATTGGGAGGAAAATCACCTAACATATTCTTTGCTAATGTTATGAATGAGGACGATGCTTTTTTTGATAAATGTTTAGAAGGAGCAGCTATGTTTGCTCTTAATCAAGGCGAAGTGTGTACTTGTCCATCTCGAATTTTGGTACAAGAAAGTATTTATGACGAATTTGTAGAACGACTGGTTGAACGTGTAAATGCTATAAAACTAGGTCATCCTTTAGATCCTAATACCATGATGGGCGCACAAGCAAGTGAGGAACAATACAATAAAATTTTAAATTACATAGATATAGGTAGGGAAGAAGGTTGTAAGGTTCTCACAGGTGGTAAAGCTGCCTATAATGAAGGATTAGAAGGTGGTTATTACATACAGCCTACTTTATTAGAAGGGAATAACAAAATGCGTGTTTTTCAGGAAGAAATTTTTGGTCCTGTAGCTTGTATTACCAAATTTAAAGACGAGGCCGAAGCTATAGAAATTGCAAATGATACCTTGTACGGTTTAGGAGCTGGAGTATGGACTAGAGACACACACCAAGCCTATCAAATTTCTAGAGCTGTTCAAGCAGGTCGTGTTTGGGTAAATTGTTATCATTTATATCCAGCTCATGCGCCTTTTGGTGGCTATAAAAAGTCAGGTATAGGACGCGAGAATCACAAAATGATGCTAGATCATTACAGACAGACAAAAAACATGCTCATAAGCCATGATAAAAATGCACTCGGATTTTTCTAGTAAGGAATCTCTTCAAGTAACTTTTACTCCTGACGCTATAGAACTCCTGAATCGTTTGAAGGTTCAGGGTTCTTTAGTAGTCCACATAAGTGATGGATGTTGTGATGGCACTGTTCCTAATTGCTACTTACAGGATGAGTTTTATAGCGACAGTAATGATGTAGTTGTATACAACGAGCCACCTGTAAAGGTGCTTATTCCTAAAGCTACGATAGATAGATTCAAGAATAATCTTGTAATCGATGTGCATGATAAAAATGTTGCTGGCTTTTCTCTTGAAGTGGCTCTAGACAAACGATTTTATATAAGGAGCGAATAGGGTAGTGCCTTTACTTTAAAACCGATTTATAATGAATAGATTAGAATTAAAAAATGTCCTGAAACTTTTTGAAGTTTCAGGACATTTTTATCTATCACGGTGCGATTATGCCTCGTCCTCTTTTTGATGTTCTTCCATCATTTTGGAATCCTCGGCTTTTATTTGTTCGTGTTCTTTTTCTAACATTTCATGTTCTTTCTTCATCATTTGATGCTCTTCCATCATCTTCTCATGGTCTTTTTTCATGTCTGCCATGGTTACATTTCCTGATTTATGATCTTTTTCTAGAGTAGCATGACGTTCTAATAAATTACTGTGTTTGGCTAGTAGTTCATCATGTTTTGAAAGAAGCATGCTGTGTTTTTGCTCTGTTATCATATGCAAACTATCATTTTCAATTTGCTCGTGTTCAAGCATCATTTCAGAATGATCATCAGACATGGCATTGTGTGCTTCCTTCATCATCATGTGAGATTCTTCCATTTCTTCGTGGGCTTCTACTAGGGCAAGGTGTTCGGCGCTTTCAGCTGGATTTTGTTTGCAAGATGATAAACTTATCATAACTACAAATAGAACAGCTAGGGATTGAATTAATTTCATGGTTCAGTTATTTATATAAATTTATCTAAGATACGATTTTGTTAGTTAGGTTTTTGTAGTAAGCTGAAATTTAGAATTTTGTATATTTCAATCAATCCTATCTTATAGCTTGCTATCCTATGTTAAGACCGCCAATTATTCTAACCTTATCCTTGTTCTGTAGCGCATTTTTGTGTGCACAACAACGTTTTTCTTTTGATTTTGGTAGTTCTAGTTTGTCTCGTGGAACTTATGGAGCGGTTAACAACGTTGCTAGATCTTTTAATGCCGGTACTATTGATGAAGTCAGGTTGTTAAACTCTGATGGTGTACAAACTGATATCATTCTTAAGGTGACAGACGATTTTAGGAGTGTTAATACCTCAGGAACTTCAAATCCCGATAGTTCGTTGAGTTATCAAAGTAGTCAATCTAGCGATAGCTTTTTTGGAAATACACAACCCTTTTTAAACAGTACTAATCCTACAGCCGCTTTTGTACTTAAGGGATTATCACCGTCCAAGTATTATTCCTTTGAGATATTTGCTTCTAGAATGGGTGTTACAGATAATCGTGAAACGAGTTACCTTATATCCGGACAATCTTCCCAAACCGTTTACTTAAATCCATCCAACAACACTGATCAAACCATAGAATTATTAAACGTTTAACCAGACGCACAGGGCGAAATAAACATTCAATTAACTGCCGGACCTAATAATACAAATTCAAGTGGATTCTTTTATATCAATGCGATGGAACTCATTGAACACGATACTACTTTATCGTCAGTAATTATCACTAATCAATTGGAGTTACTGTATCCTAAACAATTAGCAACATGGGAATCTGGCAAAACAGTAGAATTTAAATGGCGTAGTTCAGGTATTGCTACTGTAGATATTGAAGCTACTCAGGATAATGGTACCAGTTGGTTCACAGTATCTACAGTTCCAGCAGTAACAGGAAGGTTTACTTATACCGTGCCGCCAAACACAGGGATTTATCAGTTTAGAATTTCTGGCAATGGATTAAGTGAGCAAAGCAATGACATAAGAATAATTCCTGATGATGGTGTATCCTACGATATATTCATTTTGGGTAGTAGCACGGCGGCAGGAACTGGTCCTTCACATGAAATCAACACTTGGGTGAATAAATACGAGAGGTATTTGTATGAATTAGATACAAGGTATCGAGTAGAAAATCTAGCTGTAGGTGGTCAGGTTACCTATAACTTATTACCATCTGGAAGTACCATTCCTACAGGTGTGAATGAGACTATTAACAATAATGGTAATATTTCTGCTGCGATTAATTGCACCGCCGATGGTGTTATCATTAATTTACCCAGTAACGATGCGGCAAGATCTTATTCAGTAAACGATCAACTTGCCAATTATGCCATTATCATGGCAGAGGCTAGTTCTTATTGGATTCCAGTGTGGCAAACAATACCTCAACCTAGAGATTTCGGTAATAATACTTCAAAACTATCCATACAGCAAGGTATGCTTGCAGCTACCTGGCAACAGTATCCTAGCACTACTGTCGACTTTTGGTCAGGATTACCTGTACCTGGAGATAATGGTTTGCTCGACGAGTTTGATAGTGGTGATGGAGTTCATGTAAATAACGCCGCACATCAACTATTTTTTGAGAGAATGATACAGTCTGGAATACATACGGATATTAAAAATCGAGTTGACAATCTTCTTATCACCGATCATTCAGAAATTACTGAATTGAGTATTCATCCTAATCCAGTACATAATTTCTTATACATTGATACACTTAAATCATTCACAGATTTTTTAATTATTGATACGATGGGAAGAACTATAAAGACCGGAACTACTAATAATTCTATTGACGTATCAAAAATCACCAGTGGTATTTATTTTTTGAATATTGGTGGTCAGACATTTAGAGTTATTAAATCATAGTGATAGTAATCGCATTTTCTCCATGATTGCGAGTTAAGAGCCTATTATATTTTATTATAGGAATGCGCATTTAACAATTATATGCTCTCAAAACAGTAGTAAATCTTATAAAATAATTTAAATAGAGCGTATTAGTATACAACAGTGATAAACAGCTGTATAGTTATTTGCAAATCATTTTAAATATCACACTTTGAAATAGTTACATTCTGTTGTTTTGTTTGTAGGATTAGATTCTGTAATTGAAAATAGGTATTAAATAGGATAGGAGTTTATAGTAATACCGTTGGTTTATATGATCTCGCTTTCGCGAAAGCGTACTTATTTAAAATCTTTTTATAAAGTTGTAAACTGTTATCTTGAAATCGCTGTAATAGGATTGTTTAAATAAACAAATAGTTACTATTCAGAATAATAGGAATTCGTTGAGACTGCAAGTTCTAAAACAAATCTAGAAAAGTTTTCTTGTAAGTTTTAGTTATCGGTACGCGATAATCATTTCCCATAACCAAATAACCTTCATTTTCAAAAGCAGTAACAGCCTTTATGTTTATTATATGAGATTTATGACATTTAAAAAAATAGTCTTCTAATTGATCAGTGAATTTACCTAAACTGTACGAACTCATTATAGTTGAGCCATCTGCAATGTGAATTTTTGTATAACCGTCGTATCCTTCTAAATGAATGACTTCTTCCTGCGGTATGAAGGATATCCCTTTTTGAGTAGGGATTTTAAGTTTATGATCACGCTCAATCATTTTATTCATTAATTGAACAAGTTTATCATTTTGATCTATGTTCGTATTAAGAATGTTGTCTATGGCTTTTTGCACCGCATTGATCAGCTCATCTTTATCTACTGGTTTTAGAATATAATCTACAGCACTTTGTTTAATAGCTTCTAATGCGTGCTCGCTGTACGCGGTTGAAAAGATAACTTGTGATCGTAGGTTTTTGACTTGTTTAAGAAGTTCAAAACCAGTCATACCTGGCATTTGAATGTCTAAAAATAAAAGATCAGGCGGATTTTTGTTGATTTCTATGATAGCTTCTTTTGGATCTTGAAAGGTGTGTGTGATGTCTAGATCAATGCAATAACGCTGAAGTTTTTTGCTTAAATTTTGCAATGCATTTTGCTCATCATCTATAAGTATGGTAGAATAGGTTTTCATGAATTAATTTTTTTAAGTGATAAAGTCACTTGATGCCCTGGAAATTCCGGATCAGCATAGGCATTACTGCGTTTTATATGAATCTCCCATTTCCCAGCATTTTTAAAGTACTTTAAACGATCTTGCAGTACAGAGGATGATTTGTATCTATCATCTTCTTTTGTAAATTGATAACCGCGACCATTGTCTTTGATTATGACAACGAGATTTAATTGTGATTTCTTTTTAAACTCAATTTGAAGTAATCCATTTGTCATTCGGTTAAAAATACCGTGATTGACTGCGTTTTCTACCAATGGTTGTAAAAGCATACTAGGTAAATGATCTGAAGTGTCTAGATATTCATCGGTAATAATTTCATATTCAAACTTAGATTTGAATCTCAACTTTTCTAAGTCTAAATAATTTTTAAGTAGTAGTATTTCACGTTCTACTGGTATTAATTGTTCTTTACTCAATTCAAAAAATTCACGGATCAATCTCGAAAACTTCACAAGATAGGTGTCTGAAGTTTCAAAATCATTTTCGTTTATGTAATACTGGATAGCGTTTAATGAATTAAATACAAAATGTGGATTCATTTGAGAACGCAATGCCTTTAACTGTAAATCTGATAATTGTTGAGATTGTTTGAGTTCTTGATTCTTTTTTTCTTGAGATTTTTTACTGAAAAAACGAGTGATAGTAACGACTAGTCCTATCATTCCTAACCCACAAAAAACATAGAACCACCAGGTTTGATACCATCGAGGTACCACCGTAAAGCTATATGATTTATGGATTCCTTCACTTCGAATTTCTAAGTTATATTCATCTGGAGCTAGATCAGAGAATCTAATATTGGCCGATGAAGTAGTGGTCCAATTATTTTTTGTAGGAATTAATCTGTAGTCATACGAGAAATTTGATTGTTCCCTAAAATCAATATGATCAATAACTACTTGAAGATCACCATTATGTTTAAATTCTACTTCTTTTTGAGTAGAAAGTTCATTGCCCGCATAACTTATATGTTGAATATTTAAGTTCATCAAGGATTGGGATGAGCCGTAATCTAAAGGTAATAATAGTAAACCTTCATTAGTAGCGACATATAATGAATCATTAATACGTTCAACTCCATTAATTTTTTGTGCTGGAACACCGTTGGATTGATCCCAAACCTGCACTAGAGTAAATTTCTTTTTTTCTCGCTTATAATGGAACAGCCCTTTGTTAGTTGGTAGATATAAATTACCATTTTCATAAAA
This sequence comes from Nonlabens tegetincola, assembly GCF_002117085.1. Lineage (GTDB taxonomy): Bacteria > Bacteroidota > Bacteroidia > Flavobacteriales > Flavobacteriaceae > Nonlabens > Nonlabens tegetincola. The sequence goes on from NZ_CP019342.1 coordinate 751,061, forward strand.
GGGATTGTTTGCGTTTAGGAATTCGCTATTTTCAAGTAGATACATCTCTTTCAAATCAGTGACATAAACGCCAAAACCAGCTGTACAAACCAGCAACCAATTGTCATCGATTTTTTTTAGATCTACCACGGGTTTATCAAATTCTTTTAAGTTAGGAATAACAGATAGTTGACCATTTTGAATGTTCATTAATCCATTTGAGTATCCTGCAATCAATTGATTTTTAAATGAGGTTTCACATCTTGCGCCAGGTAAAATATAAAATTGTTCTATTTGTAGGTTTTCAATATTTAATTGATTAATACCAGTCGTGAAATGTCCATATAGCTTGCCCTGATGATAAGTAAGAGATCTCGCTATTTCATTTCTTTTAAAAGGTATTTTTATCTTACCTCTTTGGTTATGCTTATTTAAGGAAGTGATGTAATTTTTACTTAAAAAGTAAAACGAGTTGGTTTCTTTGATAAAAGATACATCATATAAATAGTCGTCGGTTTTTAACAATGGAGTGATAGATTGATTATCAGTATTAATAGTATAAAAACCTTTTCCGTTTACCATTGCAATTGTTTTATTTCCTTCGGTTTTAATATCATTAATTTTTTTATTTTCTATCAATTTGCCTAGGCGATCCTCATTTTTTACGTATTTGTATATTCCATGAGAAAAAGTCGCTATCCATACTGTGTTTTCTTTATCAATGAAAGAGAAATGTGAGTTCAAATGTTCAGGAATTCTTGTGATCTGTTCTGGAATCAAATCCTTATTCAAAAAACTTACTATATCCTGACCAGTAAGTTGCAATCGGTTGTTAGCAAGGTGGACTCTACCAAAATTAAGCACAGGAATTCCCAATGTTTCTTGAAAGGTCTTTTGGTGATATTCTAGATTATTTAAATTGATACAAGCATAAGAGGTCTTAGAATTTGTAAAAAATAAACTATCCGTAAGTTGACCTCTGAATTCATTTCTAAAATAAGATAAACTGTCCTTCAATGAATGAACAGCGCGATTACGGTCTATTATTTTAATCTGTTTTTGACCTTGATCATAGTCTGTGGCAAGAATTCCCTTATAGGTACAGTTGCTTAAATAAGCGATAGGAAATAAGCCAGTAGATTTATAATAAACCGCGGATTTCCACTGATTATCTTTGTCTAAATAATAAGAATTCCTTGTACCTGATGGAATCATACTATCACCATCAAATCCAGTATAAATTGGATCCATAATATTTTTTTTATCATGGTAAAAGTTATGAACTTGGTCATTTTCTATATATCCTAGACTTGAACTCTTAGCTATGTACCATAATTTCCCATTATTCCCTGGAAATATATTCCAAATATCATTTGTTGGTAATCCATTTTTCGTAGTAAACACTTTGAACGTAGTCCCATTATATTTTACCAAACCTTCATCGGTAGCAATCCAAATGTAACCATCAACATCTTGTGTTATTCTATATACATGGTTGCTAGGTAAGCCATCTTTTTCAGAAAAGTTGATGTAGGTTTGAGCTTCACCATAGCATAGTGTGCTTAAAATCATGACAATGATCCATGGTGTTCTCATTTGTACTAATTTACCACTTAAATCTTGACTTCATCACTTAATTTTGATTGTCTTCCATCTTTAGAAAATACCTTAATAGCATAGTTGATTTTTGAAGTTACGTTTTCATTGAAGCTTAATTCATAACTCTTCCCATGCTGTACAAATTGACCTTCTTTGTTTTTTTGTAAATAATAAAAAAGATATTTGGAGTCATGTTTTTGTAATTCCAGGTAAGAGTAGTTTTCCCATTGCGCGAGGTAATTCTTAGATTCTCGACAGGAGGAATACGATTTGAACTAAACACTTTACCCTGTACTGCAGAAGCGTAATGAGATTTATTACCGCTATCATCAATAGCTCTAAGACTATAATAATAGACAGTTCCTGGATTTGCTTTTTTATCTACAAATGATTCTTGTCCAATTTCTAGTGCTTCATATGATTCCCAAGATGCTTTTAAGTCTGTTTTACGATATAGAACATGTTCTTTTACGTCTCTACTTTTACTCAATGAAAATCTTAATTCTATTCCATCCTTGGTAGATTTAACACGCTTAAAAACAGGAGTTGTAGGAGCAATGGTGTCTGGACGTTTTACGATCAATACATCAGAAAATTTTGAAGTGTTGTGATTAAAATCCAAAGCTTCTATTTTGTAGTAAATTTTTGGTGTTAGGGATTTCAATGTGACGGTATCTTTAAAAACAGTTTGAACTATCGCATCTGTACTATCGATAGATTTAAATCCTTCCTTTATCGCGCTAAATTCATGCTCGCTAGCATTAGAACGATACAGTCGATATCCCATTAAATCCGTTTCATCATTCTTTTTTATTCTTACCGTGACCACACCTGTAGAATCTATCTTTCCATCTATAAACACAGGTTTCACAGGTGGAATACTATCAATTAAAGTTACGGATACAGGAAAGGAGGAACTAATATTATTTGCAGTATCTACAGCCTGCACCAGATAGTAATTTGTTTTACCAACTATAAAGCTTTTATCGGTAAATTTTCTAGCACTAGGTGGTAATAGTTTATCATGCAGCAATTGAAAATTACCTTTGTTTTCCTGAGATCTAGAGATGGCAAATCCTTTAAAATCTGATGCTATAGTTGCCTTCATTTCCCATTCTACTAATACTTCATCTGGTTTTATATGTTGTGGCTGTTTTAAAAAAGGTTGTTGTGGTGGCGTTAGATCTCGTGGCATTCCAGTTACTTCGGCAAATTGTACTCGCTCACCAAAAACAGTATAGCCATAAAATCTATAGGTGTATTCTTGATAATTTATCAGGCTGTCCTCATCAAATCCACTGCGTTTAGGACCAGCATAATCCTTTCCATTTAAACTATAAATAGGAGCATCATTGAGTTTGACATTTTTTCCATTAATAGTGCGTTCTACATCAACACCACTGATATCTGGATGTTCATCCCATACAAACCCTAATTCAGTATCACCAGTTTTAACGTACACTTTATTGGTCAGATTTGTGGTAGAACTAGCATTTACTGTACAAAAGCCTGGTTGAATTTGGTACACGTCAGAACCAGCTACTAGTTCAATACGATAGACGTAATTAGCTCCTAGCTCGGCAGTATTATCGGTATATGCAAATCCCAAACCTTGCGCAGCCACTGGATTTTTGATGGCCGTAAGAAGTGAAATCATTAATTGAAAATCCTCGCCAGCTTTTTGCTGTTTTAATTCACCTATACCTTCTGTAAATTCAAAAGAACCACCAGCGTCTTCTAGAATGTCTTCATAAAAATCTTTGGCTAGTTCAATTTCGTTACGCTCTTCTTCTGTTCTTGCCTCATCCATCGCAGCTTGCCATTGCTGTGCCGTAAAAGGTTTTGTTCTGCCTATTTCAGTGTATTGCGTTGAATTTTCAATAGCTCGCTCTACTGTAAAACCACCTTGAAAGGCTAGTTTCATAGTACTCTTTCGGTCTGGAAAGAAACGTAGTTCTATGTTGTTTTTTATAAATCTACCTTTTGCCTTTATGCTAGATGATGGTGGTGATTGCGCTTTCGCGAAAGCGGACACTATTAAGCTAACAGATAAGATAATGATGTAAGTATGTTTTTTCATATCGCTAGTTTTAAAAAGTTGCTGCACCTGCAGAAAGACCAGTCATAGGACCAGTACTAAAGATTTTTACAATAGTTTGAGTAACTGGAGATCCGTTATTCTTAAGGGCGGTAGTCCAGGATGACCCATCGTATTCTTTAAGTGTTGCCGTTACTGTAAATCGGTAGTCACGATCGTCTTCGAGACTATTCACTACAGGCTCAGGATCTGGTGGTAATTCATCGTAGTCGCTACTAGGTGCTGGCGGCGGATAGGAAACAAACGCACTAGGAGCTGCCATAGCCATACCTGAACTAGGTGATGAACTTCCAGATGTTCCTAAAGCAGGTGAAGAAGCATAGCTGGATGCTGGTGCTGCCACTACTAATCCACCTAAACCTGGTCCAGATGGCGCTGGTGCAAAAGCAGATGGAGCTGCAACAGCCGATCCTATAGGAGCTGTTTTTACATACAGGTACTCACTCATATTATTTTGGCTAGCAGTGATGCCTACTGTTTCCCATGCTCCTGTGGTTTCATTTTTAATTTCTAATAGGGTAGTGGTTTCCATTTTAAAGGTGCGCATTTCTACCGTTCCGTTACCTTGTTGCTCACTTACGTCAAAAACAGCATCTGGTGTTAAACCGAATTTGGCGATTAAGGGTTGTTCTATCGGGAACTCAAATGATGGACTTGCTTTAACATATGTTATTAAAGCATTCTGTTGATCTGCGGCGGCATCTCCTTGAGTCACTGCTGGACCAGTACTAGCACCACCGTTACTACATGAGATTCCATATTCAAAGGATTGATAAAAGCTGAATGATAATAAATCGTCAAATAATCCTACTTCTCCTTCTACAGCACCAGCAGCATAAACTGGTTTAGGGAATTCTCCTGTAATCCATGCACCTGCTTTAATACTGGCAAGATTGATGTTCCATTTAACACTACCATTACTTCTGTATCTAGTTACTCCTGCAGCAGCAGTACCGTACATACCTAATCCACCTTTGGCACGATAACCATTAATACCTAAAGGTGTGTATCCACTACAGTTGCCTACATATTGCATATAAGATAGGTGCAACTCTGCTCCTGCAGCAAGATCCCAATTCAAAACATGTTTTTTATTACCATTATTAAATTCCGTGATATTGTACTCACCATCTTCATCAAATGTAAACCCTATTCCCATGGCAAATCCTTTTCCTTGTTCGGTGTTGCTATCTACTCCACCGGTTGCTGTCGTTCCTGCACTTGGATAATTTCCTACTGCACTATAATAGCCATTTTTAAAGGTGTTAGTGAAGCCACCAGGATAAGGTATGGTATTTCCAAACATCAGGTATTCATATAAAGATATCCCAAAAACGTTTACTGTATTTAAGTTGTTAGGCTCACCAAATTTGAAAAACCATTCATTGGTTTTTCCGTCAATATCTAGGATTAGACTTGCTGGTGCTGGAGTTGTTATAGGTGGAGCATTGACATTAACATTTGCGCTCATAACAAATTTCTTATCTGGGAAATTGTAACTCACACCTACATCTCCATCTATTTTAGCCTTGGAACGGTCTGCAATAGATGCTCCTACAAAGAAATCTCCAGTAAATGCAATATTGGTCATTCCACCGCTTCCAGAGAAAGCTGCCAATAGTCCTACATCTGCATTAAAAGTTTCTTCTTTAGGTGTTGTAGCAAGAATTGCACTTGCTCTAAAACCTAATTCATCATAATCTGGTGTAAAGTTAAAACTACTGCCAGATGGCGTTGCAATCATATTCCTGAAAGCACCACCGCCAAAACCTCTAAATGCCATGCCTGGTAAGAAGGTGATTCCAGGTGCTGGGAATGTAGCATCTGCCTCAACACGCCAATATCTGTAAGCATTGGTATGATTATACGTGGTATTACCAAATTCTGCCAACGCACCTATTTTGATTCCGCCAGCTTTAAATTCTGCGTCTAGAGTACCTATGAAACCATTTCCATAAATAGGATCGTTATTTCTAAATCCGATAAATCCGTCAATTTTTACAGCAGCAAGATCAGCTGAAACACTAATGGAATCTATAACCACTCCTTTTAATTCTGGGTCAAAGGTCTTTCCACCACTGGATTTGGTATCTTCAATAGCTCCTTCGATACCTAGAGTAGATCGCCCACCAATTTTATCGGATAGATTAAACACTAAATCAAACTTGAGTTTACCTCGCATCAATTCATCACCTGTGGTAGGCACTTGTGAGAAACCAATTTCTTCAATAGTTACAGGAAAGTTGGCAACCTTTTTTTGAGGACTAGCAAAAGCCCAATTTCCTTCATCAAAAGTTAATTTATTGGTAGCTAAACTACTGTCATAATCAAAACCTAACCCTTCAAAACCTAATTCCATATTGATTTGATCAATAGGTCCTACAGTAGCATCTTCCCAAGCAAAATCTCCATTTAAGTCTAATGTAAATGTCTTTTTATCCTTGTCAAAGTAACCGGTAAGATTTGAAGTGTTATCTAAGGTAAATTCACCACCACCAAATAGATCGTTCTGGATAGGCTGATCTGGTTCTAATACTAATTGGAAATTGTTATTCAATGCTGGATCCAGCGGATTATTAAATAAGGCAGTGTAGGCTAAAGAATTATCTAATCCATTTCCTTCATTCACAGGTATGGCAATGCGACCTTCAACTCCAGCTTCTACAAAATTACTAGATAAAATTTCTAAATACACTCGGTCAACACTAGCTACCATGTCAGCAACTTCCGCACCGCCGAAAGCGACTAGATTCTCTACTTCTGCTTCAAGAGTAATTCCGGTATCATCAATAATCATATCATTAATACTCACCTCGATAGGATCACCAGTAGGCGTATTCATTTTATTAGGTGAGAATTTAACCGTTAATTCCTCCATATGGAAGCCATGGAATAAGTTAGTGGTTTCACCAGTATAAATAGGTGGGAATGCCATTGCAGGAGCATTCATTGTATCAGACCAATCATAAGATATGTCATCGACAAGAATGATAAAATCGTGGGCTCCAGTATCAGATGGTGCTCCAGAAGTAGCATCGGGAACTGTGCTTGCAATTACAGATTCTTCTAGTTGACCTGTAAGTACCATTCCGTCCCAATTTGCTCCAGATGCCACCAGATTTGCACTTGAACGATTCACACCATCGTCATCTACTACAGGAATTAACCATTCACGTGTAAAATGAACGTCTAACTCAATTCCATAATTGGTAACACCTAATGAACCCCATTCAATATAACAACCTGGATTATCATCTGTAGGTGCTTTAAATTCAAAAGTTATTTTACCATTGACATTTCCTATTTCTATGTCTTCTAGCAGTTCTAATCGTTCTGGTGGCCAAACTGGTTCTGCAGGATGATGTTTGATATTTTTAGCGAGAAAACCGACACGCTGGGTAGGACCCCATTCTTCTGGAGTGGCTTTGGCAGCGACTAAATTAAATTCTGATTCATCGGCTCTAAAGGCCATTTCAGTAATTGCTAGTTGATCGCCACTATCAAAGTTGACTCCTAGCGGCATTTTTACGGGCATCACTGCTCCAGATGCAGGATCGTAATCAATTTCTTGATCAGAATTTGCATTTATGAAATCAAAGATATTTTCTGTTTGTGGATGTGTCATGTTGATTCCGCCAGCCATTCCTATTACCCAAGCTAACGGATAGACAGGAGCCGTATCGTGCACTTGACCAGTGATCATTCCAGTTACTAGATTACTCAAACTATCAATGGTGATATCAGTAAATTCGGTATGAATATCTGATTTTAACCAGTCTACATAAGTGGTTGCAGTACCTGTATAGGGTCCACCAGGATCACCACTTAGACTAGTAACCGTGCTCACAAATTCTCCTAAACCATCTACTTTAGTACCAGAATAAATTTCATCTCCTACGGCTAATTCACCTGTTCCAGCTTCAATATTTAAATCCTGCCATGCATCGGGAACTGGTAAACATTTAACCGTTGTACAGGCCTGTCCCTCACTAGACGGAAATAATGGTGTGATAGAAAAAGTAACACATATTTCATCTGGGATGAGGTCATCAATACCATCATAAGTATGTGTAAATGGACCAGAATTTACGATGGACTCACCATCTTCATCAGGTTGCCAGTTAATAGTCACATCTATAGCATGTGTACTTAATGAATAGTTAGAATTACAGTTTAATAAATAATTACGGTAGGGAATCACGCCACCTACTAATAATTCTCTTGGATCCATTGCAGCATCAGCTTGAAGCAGCGTTAGTTCTGGTTCTACCATTTCCTCATCACACTCACATTCTTCAACACCATTGATGGCGTCATAGGCGTCATGAGGAACTGGAACTTCCTGAACAAAATAGCAATCTATATCTGCATTAGTATTTACGATGTGAAAAGTAACATTTATGAATTGAGGCATAGGTTCATCATCATCAGATAAAACTGTATATGTATGTGAATTACTAGGATCTGCCATAGCATCAGGAAGATGCCAGTCATGAGTGACGGTGCTTGTGAAGAACTGTGACTGATAATTGTATTCAGGATGACCATCCATGTTTTCCATACCATCAAACAATTCTTGTGTGGTCATACAGTCCACGATAGACTGTAAGGCTACAGCGCTATCAGGAATGGTCAGTGTATGTTGATCGCCATCATCGTTTACTGCGTATTCAATGGTTAAGTCTGGTATGACCACACTAGATTTATCCAAACATTTACACTCAGATAATGCTTGATCTAATTCATAGGCTGCTTGATTAATCGCATTTGAAATAGCAGTTTTGTGTTCTTCCGGAATATCTTTACACACAATTATAGAACAAGTCAATTGTGAGTTTAATTTGTGTCTTAAAATAAGAGTAATACAGATTTCTTCAGGTTTGCTATAATTACTATTCATCGCATGGCCCACATAATCATGATCTGCTGTGTTTGATTGTTGAAATGAAAGATCGTTTGACATTACATCACCCCAATTAATTCCTGTCGTTACTACATAATTTTCTGTGTCTATGGTGCCTAATATTTGAGACATATAGGTTAATCGCATGGCATCTAATCCTAAAAGCACCACAGTTTCTGGATTTTCCGGAAACATTGCTTGATAGGTAAATATATTTTCAAGCTCTTGTATATCTACATTTTCACAATCCAATGAGCTAGGAATTATGTCACTAGGTTCTTTTGGACTAGTATTATCATTACCGCCTTCATCTAGTCCAGATGTATCATTATCTGGATTATCTTTATTATTATCAAAAGAACGGTCACTAACAGGACCTTCATCATCTACACTACTTTTATTTGTGCCACCTACTGTAAAAACTCCTATATCTACAAAGCCGTTATTCTGTGCACGGTAGGTGTTGCCCTCACTGGTCATAGGTTTAATACCCCATACGTACTGCCTATCTTCCTCAGGTGCTGGTAAGTCAATAGGCCACACATATTGTGTTCCTACGGTGATTTCTTCTTCTATAATCGGATAGTTTACGGTAAAGGCTTGACTAGGCGTTTGCCCTGGTTGTACTTCACTTACTGCGATGATATAGCTTGATCCTGTCATCGCATCTGGTACCGGCACTAAAGGCGTCCATTGAAACATCAAACTACTGATTAATAAAGGATCAATAAACTTGTTATCCACCGGATTTAAAAGTTCCGGCATTTGATAATCTGTAATGATCATCGGGCGACATATTTGTTCTGGTCTCGTCAATGGTCTACCATCTCTTCCCAATAGTTCTATACAAAAACTATAAGCTCCTGGTGGTAACATTCCTGTGCGTGAAAGGCGATCTCTAAAACGACTGTCTATGAATTGAACTGCTGTATATGGAATGATCTCATCTGCTAAAAACGTTTCCGTTCCTAAATCTGAAGTAATGAAGGGAACTGTATTATCTGTAGTAACCTTCACATCGCCATCTAGAAGTAAGCTGGCTTTAATTTGGTATTCAAGGATAACACCTGGATTAGAATTGGTAACCGTTAGGATAGCAAGATTATTTCGATTTACCCATTCACTTAATTCTGGAGTTGGATTAGAGTCTACATTAAGGGTAGCTTGTAATTGTGCTTGAGCACAATTACAACTTAAAATAATTAGGAGTGTAAATACAAAATTTTTCATAATCCTGATTTAAAAGCGTTGATTGATGGAGAATTGGACTCTATTTTGATTTAATATGGCTTCTTGTCTAGAGCTACCATAAGTTAAATTCGTATATCTATACTGGACTCTGCATTGTAGTTTTTTGCTGATTTTGTAACCTATTCTTAGATTGAGATCAGTCCGATAATCTGTTGTGAAACCTGGCTTATCAATATGGGCGATATTGAAACCTAAGGAAGGCGTTAGTTTTTTGTTTAGTAATTTGTAACTAGCTATTAAACCATAATTAAGCATATTAAAATCACCTGTAGGTAGTTCGTTTTCTAGATAAACGCCTTGTAATCCTAGATTAAGTGGTAATTGTAAAAATGTTAGATTGTAGTTAAGAGAGTAGGTGGTGTTTTCAGCTTTCGCGAAAGCGTTATTAATCACATCAAATTGCTCAAAACTATTGTAGGATGCATTTGCATTTATAAGGTGTAAGTATTTTTCGGTTTTAATTGTGTAAGAAGGTGTAATGGTAAGAGAATTGTTGACCAATTCAATGCGTTGATTTAACAAATTTGTATCATTGTTAAAACCAAAATTGCTGAAATTTATATTAAGACTAAATGCATCATTGATTTGTGCAAAAGCATTGGCGTTAGTAATAACTCTTCTTGCAGTGGATAACTTTGTATCACTTAAATTGTTAGTACGTATCCCAAAGCTACCTGTTAGATTGAGTTTGTTTTTAAGTATTTTTAAAGCAGTATTTAATTTATAGTCTAAGATATCACGTTCTATAAATCTATATCCTACTGGCAAGAATCCTGGACCTATGTACTGAAGTTCTCCACCTATCTGAAATATTTCACCTTTCCAATCTATACGAGAATTGTGAGCAAAATCTGCAGTAGAACTAGCGTTGATATTAATAATATCCTTAACTGAGTTTACAAAATCTTCTTCTAGGGTTCCAGTGTTTAAAACGTCACTAGTAAATACAGATGCTGCGGTTTCTGTACTTATTTGTATTTTTTTAAATACCTTGAACTCGGCATAAGGCGAGAATGTGATACCTTCTATAGGTTGTAGTCCTATAGGCTGTGTAGAAACGGAGGTAACGTCATCCTTAATTCTAATTGCATTAAGCGTAAATTTAGACCCCTCAATTGTACCTATTCCTATGCGTGTTGCGATTATATTTTGTTCATAAGCACCAGGAATATTTAAGGCTACATTAGGTTCAATAGCTCTTTGAGATTTTCCAGTTGTGGCAGAGAATAAAAATTTTCCTGGATTTAACTCTATTCCAACACCAAATATGGGTATGTCACCAGTACTCAATTTTGAATAAAAAGGTGTTTGTGTTCCCAGAAAAACTTGCGCCCATTTGTATTTAGGATTAATGCTAATATTATTTGCTGGATTTTGTAAGTAATCTAGGGCACTTTCCTCTGGTACACTCGGTAATGTGTACAATACATCTTGGTTTGTGGCATTAACACTTAATGGCATACTAAAATGTTTTCCTAAATGAATATTCATTTGTGCATTAATTCTCCATAAGTGTTCTGGATAACGTGGTCTGAAAGAGTTATAATTATTTTGTGAAAAATTATAATAGTCATAGAAAAAACCTATATTACCAGTTAATTTGACTTTAGAATTATCTTCTTCTTTTTCTTGCGCTGCTGGGGACCAAGGTGTCGCGAATAGACACACAATCATAAAGATGATCTTGTAACTATAATTTATCATTGGTAGGCGTTGTAATATAAACTTCAACCTATTTAAGGATGAATTGTTTATAAAGTAATTACTATTTAATAACCTTCACAATAGACATCATATAAAACGATGTTTATAATAGATAAAAGAACATTCTGATTACTTGAAACTTATAAGGATTTATTAAGCAAGTGTTTAAATTAGGTGATAATGTTTGTCAAATTAAAAACAACACGAAAAGAATTGTTATAATAGAAAAATGTCAAAGTGAAACTATCAACTAGGTGTCAATAGGTAATAGATTTATTTTAACTAAAAACGGGTAAAAATTTAACTAAAAAAATAATGTGTGACGATGAAAACAGATGCACATTTACATCATAATTAAAGTCATAATACCATGGCAAACAAACCTAAGAAAGAAGCTAAAAACTTTGGTAAACAAGCTCCTGCAGCTAGCAAACCACAAGCTAAAACTTCTCGCAAGGCAGGCAAGAAGTAATCTTGAGCCTTGTTACAAGAACAGGACGTTCTTACAACAAATTAGTAACAATAAGTAGCCACCGAATGGTGGCTTTTTTTATGATTTAATACTGATCAAAAGTTGCAAATCCTTTGACGTTTCCACTGATTATCGTTCCCTGAAAAATTAAGCTATTCTCTTCATTGCTAGAGTATCTAGTAGCTCTTATTTCCACATCATTTGATGTTCCAATTGCAATGGTTGTAGTACTTCCGGCACTGAGATTTCCCGATCCAGTGTTGCTCATAAAATTACTATGCCAAGCATAACGTAAAGTAAACGTACTGGTGTTTCTAATGGTAAGTTCACCATTAGTTCCATTATTTTCTATTTCTATCCATTCAATGTCAACTAACTTGTCTGTTGTGGTTCCAGGCATATACGTGTGAGTGTGTTTTGTGATGGCACGTCTATCCCAACTTGCGTTTCCTTGATTATCACCAGTAAGCACACTTTCAGGACCTTGTGTACCATCGGTGATTTTTACTGTACCATTAACGTCTAGTTTTGCATCAGGGTTGGGCTGGTTAATCCCTACATCGCCATCTTCACGTATGATAACACGGTCTACCGTACTTAATGAGCCTGTTGGTGTGGTGGCAAGCACTATTTTACCTGCGCTACTTGATGTGCTTGAAACACCATCACTCTTAAAATAAACCTCAGCAGCTGGTCTAAACGTATATGAAGTGGGATTAGTTAAAGATTGCCCACGTAATCCGCCAATACGTGTGTCATCCGTTAGTATTGCTGGAGAAGCTAGGGTACCTCTGGATCTTAAAAGGTCGATATCAAGGTCATCATCCGGTGAATCGATGAATCGCAGAAATAGCACATCTCTAGAGTTCTCAGTAGTAATATGTAATGCGCCTAATGGGTTTGTAGTTCCTATTCCTACTTGTCCCATAGTGTAGATGTTTTGAGTGTTTTGAGTGGCAGGATTAGCAGTGTTAGCTTCGTTCCACGGTTCAATATTAGTATTAATGGGTGTCCATAAACCTGTTGCTGTACTCCAAAAATAAAATCCAGCGGTGTAGTCGATATCATCGCTTGTAGAAGTAGTTCCCAGATCGTCAGTCCAGTCACTATCCAGAAAGATTAATTGTCCATTTTCAACACCGTCTGTGGAAAGAGTTGTCACACGAGGAACTAAAACGCCGTCGGTTGCAGTATTTGCACCCATATGATTCGTTGCTCGTACGTCCAAAGTCGTTTGGGGCAAATTGGTATTTATCCCTACCTGTGCTGTAACTAGATAAGTTGACAACATTAATAAAATGGCTGTAATTTTTTGCTTCATAACGGGCAAAAGTATTCGTATAGAATAATTTACCTTAAAAATCTTCCTTAAAATTTTTCAGTTGTTTGTTTACCGTAATTTTTTGTTTTTTAATCGAGACTGTACTGGGTTATTTTTAAGTTAATCGATTATTGATAACCAATTTACAGTCAGAATATTTAAGTGTGTTACTTCCTAAAACTGATTTTAAAGCTATTTAGAAAAAAACTAACTGCGCACAGAAAAAACCAATCAATTAATCAACCATAGATTGGGACTTTTGAATCCTAACAATCTTAAATCCAATTCTCATGAAAAACATACTGTTTATTTCTTTAGCAGTTGTAAGTTCTTTTACTGCTCAAGCTCAATTTGGAAAAATTCTCAAGAAAAAAGCCAAAGCAGCGATTGAAAAGGAAATAGATCCTAAATCTAGCACCAAAGAGAACAAACAAAACCAAGAAGCTGCTGGACTGGTCAAAAGCAACTCAAATCAACAAGAATACTCTGATGAAGAAGTGAGGCAGGAATTAGCTAAAAAATATCCTAACGATAAAGCCAAACAAGATTTATATTATAAGAAATATCAAGAAAAGAAAAAAGAACAAGCTAGCGCAGTTCAAGAAACAGGCTCTTCTGCAATAGGTGATGAGTTCCTGTATTTATCCTATCCGTTTGCTTATTCTTCAGGGACTAGTGCTTATGGAGTAGATAGAGTTATGTTGCGACGTCAAATGACTGATAAAGGTGATAACGTAGATATTTTACCCTATCAAGATCCAGAGTACGCTTGGTTACGATTTTTAACAACTCCCGATTTAGAAACTATGTCACCAGAAGGTACAGTAGGTTATGAGATGGTAAGTGGTATGTTCACTACTAAAGTAGGACCAGACCGCTCTCAGGTTATGGAGTTTGGAACCAGTAGACCTGTTCTAGTAAGAGGTATGCTGATTGATAAGGATTTATTTGTAGTCTATGCTGGATCTCATGTTGGTGGTCATGCTTTTAACGTACCTTCTTATATGAATCAAGAAGATATTACTGTATTAAATATCGTAGGAGCTGGTGACCCACAGTTACATCAAGAATGGCTGGTGAAATCAAAAGATATCGTCAAAGAATTTGAAGCCTCTTTACAAGAAAACTATAAAAAAGCTCAAATGGCAAAACAGGGTAGTATTAAAATGCCTAGTTCTGGAAGTATGAATTCAAATGCCGATCTACTAAGTTTTGCTACAAAAAAGGTTAAAGAAACCATTCAAAAAGACGGTGCACAATTATTAAAAATCCATATTGAATCTAACGACTGGAATATCGTAAGGAATAAATATACAGGGCACATTATGTATCGTTGGATTAAGGGTGCTTTTACTGAAAAAAATAAAAATAACGACTGTTACTTACAAGGTTTTCTAATCAAGCAACCTTATACAGGTTCTGGATACGGTAGTTCTCAATTTGGTGGTGTTATTCATGGACAAATGCCTTATGGACAAATTATGAACTGTGATAATGCTCAATAAATAGTCATTCAAAACTTAAATTAAAAGCCTGCATCGCAGGCTTTTTTTTTGTTTATGGTAAGTTAGTTCGCTTTCGCGAAAGCGAAGTAAAACACATAATAATCAAGTTTATGAAACTGTTGATTACCATTACTACTAGGGTGATTTGACTCTGTCATTACCAGATCAGAATAAAATTTAGTCACTAGTAAATAAGGTGTTTACAATTGAGTCGTTCATTATTACAATTCGGTACTATTTTTTTGATCCTGTTTTGCTTGACTTTTACATTTACCATAAAACTACTGCCATGCCACATGATTTTATAGGTTGGTTTCACACAATCGCCGCTATTCTAGCCCTTATTACTGGAACAATTATTTTAATTAAAACAAAGGGAACTGTTTTACATAAACAAATTGGTCGCATTTATGGAGTTGCTATGATTATGGTATGCATTACTTCTTTTATGATTTATCGAGTTCATGGAAGATTTGGGGTGTTACACTTTTTTGCAGTAGTAAGCACTGTAACATTATTGCTAGGAATGTTACCTCTTTATTTTAAGTCCAAATTTAAACAGCCCATTATCATGCATCTATCATGGATGTATTGGTCGGTTATAGGATTGTACTGTGCCTTTACTGCCGAGGTTCTTACTAGACTACCAATGCTGTTAAGTATCAAATATACTTATGGAATATTTTATGCTCTAGTAGGTATATCGGCAGGAGCTGTAGGCTATGCAGGTAGTATAGTATTCAAAAAGAAATTGAATGAATGGATCGATGCTTTTTCTCAATCAAAATAAAGTCTGGGGCAACTTCTTATCTAGTACGCTTTGATGTCAAACAAACTATTTATGAATGGCTGTGAAATATGGGTGTAAAGAACCTCTAAGAAAAAAGTTATTTCCCGATACAAAACTGACTAAAAATATTACCTAATAGTTCATCATTGGTTATTTCACCGGTAATGCTGCCTAAAGCCTCGGTAGTCGCTCGTATATCTATCGCTAGAAACTCACTGCTCACTTCTTGTACCATACCTTGTTGCACTTCAAGTAAGGAAGCATAGGCTCGTTGTAAAGCATCATAATGGCGTGCATTACTTACCACGGTGCTGTCTTGGGACAACGCACCACTATTAAAACTGTCCACCAGTGCTTTCTTAAGATCATCAACACCAGAACCTGATTGAGCACTCAAACTAATTAAATGAACATCGGGTTGTTTCGATTTTATTTGCTTGCTTATTTCAGCGTGCTCTAGACCAGTAATTTGATCTAGTTTATTTAAGATTACGATTAAGGGTTTGTCAGGAAACTTTTCACGCATGATGTGAATACGCATTAAACAGTGTAATATGCGTGGTTGCGTATTTAATTGAGTAGCATCTAGCAAATACAATACAAGCTTTGATTGCTCTGCTTTTGAATAAGAACGCTCAATTCCTATACTTTCAACTTTGTCCTTAGTTTCTCTAATTCCTGCAGTGTCGATTAGTCTAAATCTGATTCCGTCAATATTGATTTCATCTTCAATAGCATCTCTGGTAGTACCTGCAATATCGCTTACAATGGCTTTTTCCTCATTAAGTAAAGCATTAAGTAGGGTAGACTTACCTACATTAGGTTCACCTACAATTGCAATAGGAATTCCGGTTTTAATTACATTTCCTAAAGCAAAAGAATCTATAAGTTTACGTAATTTCAGTTGGCTTTCTTGTAAAAGTGATTTTAACTCGTCTCTATTTGCAAAAGCTACGTCTTCTTCACTAAAATCTAATTCTAGTTCAATTAGGCTAGCAAAGTTCAGCAGTTTTTTACGCAAGACTTGTAATTCATTGGAAAATCCACCTCTCATTTGCTGTATAGCAATTTGATGAGCAGTAGCACTTTCACTA
The DNA here is from genome assembly GCF_002117085.1 of Nonlabens tegetincola. GTDB lineage: Bacteria > Bacteroidota > Bacteroidia > Flavobacteriales > Flavobacteriaceae > Nonlabens > Nonlabens tegetincola. Next base: position 767,777 of record NZ_CP019342.1, read on the forward strand.
GAGATTAAGTCTGCAACAGCTTCTGCTTGTGAAAGATCCATTTTTCCATTAAGAAAAGCTTGTAGAGTGAACTCTCCAGCCTCGGCAATGCGTGCGCCATTTTTTAAACACACATTGATTATTTCTTGTTGAATATATATAGATCCGTGACATGAAATTTCTACTACGTGTTCACCAGTATAAGATCTTGGTGCTACAAATTTAGATAGTAGTACTTCATCAATCATTCTATCGCCATCGTAAATATGACCTAGAGTGATGGTGTTAGCCTTAATTTGATCGTATTGATCAGGATTTATTGTGGATTCCGCTTTCGCGAAAGCGGGCTTAAAAATAGAGCGTATTATTGAATGTGAATCTGGTCCAGAAAGACGTACCACTGCTATGGCACCAGTTCCAGATGGTGTGGCTAAAGCAACTATAGTATCATTTACATGCATGTTGCAAAGATATATAACAAATAGTAGCTGCCCTTTTCAAATACGTGAACGATGCGTTAAAAAGATACAATCCTTAAAAGTCACGTACTATCTTTAGGCCACTAACTTTAAAAAATACTTACGATGAAACACATCTGGATAGGTGTGATTGCCCTATTAACCTTAATTAAAGGGTATTCACAAGAAAAATTAACTTACCAGCAACCACCTGAGGAAATTATGAAATTGGTGGATTATGATCGTCCACCTACTGTACTTATGGATGATGAAGCAAAATACATGGTGCTTATTAATCGTGATACCTATAAATCCATTGAAGATTTATCTGAAAAGGAAATGCGACTTGCAGGTTTACGTATCAACCCTAAAACCAATATAGGAAGTAGAACTACCTTTTATAATAAGGTTATGGTTCAAAAAGTAGGTGGTAATGAACCAAAGACTGTTACTGGATTGCCAGCAAAACCGAAACTTGCAAACATCGCCTGGTCGCCTGATCAATCGATGATCGCAATGACAAATACTGTTGAAAATGGGACCGAAGTATGGGTACTGGATATTAAAAAAGCTGCTGCTCGTAAAATAACTGATGCTACAGTAAACGCGAATATGGGTAATCCTATAAGCTGGTTTAAAGATGGAAAATCCTTACTCGTAAAGATGTTAGGTAACAACCGTAAACCCTTAATTGATACCAGTGAAAAAGTTCCTACTGGTCCTACCATATCTACTAGTGATGGTTCCAAAGCTCAAAACCGTACTTATCAAGACCTTCTTAAAAACCCAAACGACGAACACAATTTTGAACAATTGGCCTTGAGTAAAATTGTACAAGTGAATCTTGATGGAACTCAAAAAGATTTTTTACCAGATGCTATGTATCGTGGTATTTCATTCTCACCAGATGGATCACACGTTATGGTAACAAAACTTCAAAAACCATTTAGCTACATTGTTACTTATGGAAGGTTTCCACAAGTAAGTCACGTTTACACCAAGAATGGAAACATGGTTGCCAAGGTGAATGACGTTCCTCTAATAGAAGAAATGCCTAAAGGTTTTATGGCTACAAGAACAGGTAAACGTAGTTTGGGCTGGCGTGCAGATCGTCCACATACTCTTCATTACGTGACGGCACTTGATGGTGGTGATCCAGCTGTTGAGGTTAGTCATAGGGATGTCCTTTACTCTTGGGAAGCGCCATTTAAAGAAGGAACAGCTAGCGAGATGATGAAAACCATTAATAGATTTGCAGGTGTTCAATACGGTGATAAGAACACTGCTATAGCCTATGACCGATGGTGGAACACCCGTAATCGTAAGGTGTATAAATTTAATCCGAGTGATAAAAATCAAGATGCTCAGGTATTATTTGACTTAAATTATCAAGACGTTTATGCTGATCCTGGAAGGTTTGTAACTACTCGCAATCAATACAATCGCAGTGTGCTACTTTTAGATAAGAATCAAGCTTACCTTATGGGAGCTGGATACACTCCAGAAGGGCAGTTTCCTTTTATCGATAAGATTAATTTGAACAGTAGTAAAAAACAACGTCTTTACCAGTCAAAGTATACTGATAAAAAAGAAAGTCTTCTTGATGTGGTCAATATGAAAGCCGGTAAGGTGCTAGTACGTATTGAATCTGCGACTGATTTCCCTAATTACTATATGCGAGATATTACAAAAGGAAATGATGTAACACAGCTTACTTACTTTGAAAACCCGTTTGAAGGTCTTCAAAATGTGGAAAAAGAAGTAATTACCTATAAACGCGATGATGGTCTGGAGCTTAGTGCAACCATGTACTTACCACCAGGCTATGATAAATCAAAGAAAGAAAAACTGCCTATGCTAGTTTGGGCTTATCCTAGAGAATACAAGGATAAAGCAAGTGCTAGCCGTAATACTCAAAACCCAAATGAATTTACCTATCCTTATTATGGAAGTTTTGTTTATTGGGTAATGAAAGGATATATCGTTTTGGACGATGCAGCATTTCCTATTGTAGGAGAAGGTGATGAGGAACCTAATGATACCTTTATCAAACAATTAGTAGCAAATGGTAAAGCTGCAATAGATGCTGTTGATAAGTTAGGATATGTCGATCGTAATAGAGTAGGAGTCGGTGGTCATAGTTATGGAGCCTTCATGACTGCAAACTTACTGGCACATTCTGATTTATTTGCTGCAGGAATAGCACGCTCTGGTGCCTATAACAGGACCTTGACACCATTTGGTTTTCAAAGTGAAGAACGCAGTTACTGGGAAGCACCCGAAATTTACAACACGATGTCACCTTTCATGAATGCTGAAAAAGTTGATGAACCAATTCTTTTAATACATGGACAAGCTGATAATAATAGTGGAACTTATCCATTACAAAGCGAGCGTTATTTCAATGCACTTAAAGGATTAGGAGCTCAAGCTAGGCTTGTCATGTTGCCTAAAGAAAGTCACGGTTATGTTGCCAAGGAATCTATTCTACATGTATTATGGGAACAAGATCAATGGTTAGAAAAGCATGTAAAAAATAAAAATACTGCAGAGTAGTAGGTATTTGAACTACTCACAAATCATAAAGCTGTTTAATAAAACTAGATGTTTATTAAGCAGCTTTTTTAATTAACTCAATACCTTTAAACGTACCTTTGCCATATGTATTCGCGAGAAGAGGCTAAACAAATACGACAACAATTTTGGACCATGTTTGGTAAACGATACGATCGTAAATGGTTGTTGTACAATACAAAGATTAAGGACTTTGCTTTAAAATTTTCATTTGAGCATAAAAAAGCATTAGTCAGTATAGATATTACGCATGACGATGAACTGTTACGAGCGTATTATTACGACAAGCTCCTCAGTCTTAAAAGCATACTTAAAGATGAGGTAAGTCACGACCTCATATTTGAGGAAAATTACTACCTAGAATCTGGAAAGGAGATATCAAGAGTTTATATACAATTGGATAAAGTAAAAATACAGAAACAGACAGATTGGCCAGCGGTCTATGAATTCTTCTATGAGAATATGGATAAGTTAGAGCGTTTCTTTTTGGACTATAAAGATTTTATTAAAGACTAGCGTGATGATCTAGAGTAAGTTTGACCTGATTTAATCCTTCTAGATAATTCTGATTAAATTGATCAAATAGTTGGTGTACATCTTCTAGGTCTTCGTTGTTTTTAGCCTTATTCTCAATTTCTTGTAGCAAGAATGTTTCCGTTTCCATATCCAATGTACGATAGCTACTTTTAACTTTATGAGCTAGTAGTCCAGCAGCTTCATAATTTTTATTTTCTACGGCTTGCTTTAAATTATCATAATCGGTAGGTACCTCTTGTAAAAACATATCTAATATGGACACGATAATTTCATTATCATCGCCAAAATTTTCTTTTAATCCTTGTAATTCTAGAATTGTGCTTTGCCCCATGCTTTCAAAACTAAACAATTATTCATTTATTCAAAATACTCTTACAGTAAAAATCAAAGGTTTTACCCTAACCATCCATCACGATCTAGGCTTCTATACTGGATAGCTTCGGCAATATGCGTACCGTTTATAGATTTACTTCCTTCGAGATCGGCAATAGTTCGAGAAACTTTAAGAATACGGTCATAAGCTCGAGCACTCAAGTTTAAACGCTCCATAGCATTTTTAAGTAGTTCCTTACTTGCCTCATCAAGAACACAATGTTGTCGTATGTCTTTAGTATTCATTTGAGCGTTATAGTGGGTTTTTTCGCTTTCGCGAAAGCGTTCAGTTTGAATATCTCTTGCGGCTGTAACTCGTTTTCTTATCTCAGCTGACTTTTCTGCTTGCCTTTCTTCAGTAAGTTTTTCAAAAGGAACAGGAGTCACTTCAATATGAATATCAATACGATCTAGTAGTGGACCAGAAATTTTACTTAAATAGCGCTGCATCTCTGCCGGGCTTGATTGTACTGGAGCATTTGGATCGTTAAAGTAGCCACCAGGACTAGGATTCATGCTTGCTACAAGCATAAAACTTGATGGATAGGTAACGGTAAACTTTGCTCTCGAAATGGTAACTTCACGATCTTCAAGAGGTTGTCTCATCACCTCTAGAACTTCGCGTTTAAATTCTGGTAACTCATCTAGAAATAGGATTCCGTTGTGACTTAATGATATTTCACCAGGTTGTGGATAGCTACCACCACCTACCAGCGCTACATTTGAAATAGTGTGGTGTGGACTCCTAAACGGTCGTTGTGCCATGAGTCCATTTTGATTACTTGTTCTTCCAGCTACACTGTGAATTTTAGTCGTTTCAAGAGCTTCATGTAAAGTCATAGGTGGCAATATAGATGGTAGCCTTTTGGCGAGCATCGTTTTTCCTGCTCCTGGTGGACCAATGAGAATAATATTATGGCCACCTGCTGCCGCAATTTCCATACAGCGTTTAATACTTTCTTGACCTTTTACATCGGCAAAATCAAATTCTGGATGTTCAAGAGCTTGAAAAAAAGTTTCACGAGTATCTATAATCGTAGGCTCTAATTCTTTTTCTCCTTTGAAAAATTGAATAACATCCAATATGTTATCAACTCCGTATACATCTAGATTATCTACTATAGCAGCTTCGGCGGCATTTTGTTTGGGTAGAATAAAACCTTTAAATCCTTCCTGTCTTGCTTTTATGGCTATTGGTAAGGCTCCTTTAATGGGTTGTAGTTGACCATCGAGTGATACTTCACCCATAATGATATAATTTCCCAGTTGATCGCTATCTATTTGCTTACTAGAATTGAGAATACCTAGAGCAATGGGTAGGTCATAAGCACTACCTTCTTTACGTAAATCGGCTGGTGAAAGATTGATTATCATCTTCTTACCAGGCATTTTATAACCAACGTTTGATAAAGCAGCTGTGATTCTAAAACTACTTTCACTTATAGCCTTGTCAGGCAAACCTACTAGGTGATATCCTATTCCTGTTGCAGCATTTACTTCAACAGTTATAGTTTGTGCCTCGACTCCAAAGACGGCACTTCCATAAACTTTTGTGAGCATGTGGTTTGATTAGGCTTTAAATATAGTAAGAATTTAAAGACGTTATCGTTATGCTTTTCCTTTTATTCAAATAGCAATTGATCTGAAATTTCAAGAAACAATTAATGCATTCTATCACCTCTTACTTCTAGGTGAGGAATAAAACTAGCTTCATAATCTAACCAGTACTGCCATCTTTCTTTAACTATTTCTTCCTTAAAATACGTTCTCGCAAGTTTAAGGAAAAGCTTGTAGTGTTGCGCCTCAGCAACCATAAAGGTATAATAGAAATCTTGTAAATCGGCATCGTTTAAATTTTGCCACAATTGTTTAAAACGTTCACAGCTGCGAGCTTCTATCAAGGCGCATATTAATAATTGATCTAAAAACAGTTGATCACGACCTTGTCCTTTGGGCTTGCCTTTCATTAGTTTTTTTACATACTCGTCAGGTCGCTGGATTCCTAATTTTAAACCACGTTCTTTTAATTTACTAAGAACCATCCTAAAATGTCCCCATTCCTCACTTACCACAGGTGATAAGGCTTCAACAATTTCCTCTTTATCACTGTGCATTTGTATGATAGAAATAATGGTGCTGGCAGCCTTTTGTTCACAAAAAGCGTGATCAGTAAGAATATCTTGTAAACTAAATTTAGCCAAGTTGGCCCATCTAGGATCAGTAGGTAACTGTAAACCTAAGGTAGTTTTATCTTTAGAAACATTCATAATACAAAGTTGCTAGTTTTACTCGATTTATTCAAGAAGATCTTACATATTTAGAATATAAGTTCTTCACGGATTGATTGTTGATAGTACGCTTTCGCGAAAGCATAATAACTTACTAAAAAATCATAATTAAATCATAACTATTTGATAACTAATGATCATTGTTTTACCTATTGGTTTTAATTATCTTTAAACCTAAACAAAAACCAATAACATTATGACAACTAAACAAGTGGCTGACCAATTAGTCGAATGGTGCCGAAATGGTGAGGAAACAAAATGCTATGAAAATTTGTATAGTCCTGAAATTACAAGCGTCGAAATGGCAGAACCTATGAAAGAAGTTCATGGTTTTGAAGGATTATCTAAGAAAGGAGAGTGGTGGCGTGAAAATTTTGAAGTCCATGGGAATAAGGTAAGTGATCCTATTGTTGCCGACAATCATTTTGCGGTTACCTTTTGGATGGATACTACACACAAGCCTAGCGGACAAAGATCTCAAATGACCGAGATTGGAGTTTATCAAGTGAAGGATGGAAAAATATGGCGAGAGCAGTTTTTTTACAACACCGAAGAGTAATAAAAAAGAGATCTAGAATCCTAGGTCTCTTTCTATTTCTTCCATTTCTATGATGTCCTGCGCTTCTTGAAGGGTAGGGACAACCATAAGTTCTTCAGGAATTTGATCTATAGAAAGTGCTTTGTTGATAATAACAAAAGACTGTTTTGTAGCACGGTGTTTATTACTTAATTCTAGAAAATGTAGAAGCTGGTTTAATGTAGCTTGATCATATTCGGATAAATCAACTATAACATTTTTACTTGAAAACTGTTGCCAGATTGTAGGTAAAAATTCTGCAAATTCAACAATATCATTATGTTCATCCTTTAAAAGGACAAAGTTGTCGTGCGATGAGCTTTTCATTTAATTTCTCTTTATTTTGCTTGCTACTAAGTATAAAACGGCCATTCTTACTGCAACACCATTTTCTACTTGATTCAGAATAATAGCTTGATCACTATCTGCCACTTCACTAGTAATTTCAACACCTCGATTAATCGGTCCAGGGTGCATGATTGTTATTTCTTTGTCTAACGATTGAAGCAATTCCATATTTACACCGTATTGTTGGGTGTATTCTCTCACGCTAGGAAAGTAGGAAATATCCATGCGCTCATTTTGAACTCTCAACATGTTTGCTACATCACACCATTGAAGAGCTTTACGTAAATCTAGCTCTACCTTAACACCTAGTTTTTCTATATGCTTAGGTATAAGCGTTGCAGGGCCACAAACCATGACCTCGGCACCTAATTTTTGTAGGCAAAAGATGTTAGATAAGGCTACACGACTGTGTAAAATATCACCAACAATGACTACTTTTTTCCCTGATATATCACCTAATTTTTCTCTAATAGAATAACTGTCTAATAAAGCTTGTGTAGGATGCTCATGCGCACCATCTCCAGCATTTACTATTCTGGCATTTATATGATTTGAAAGGAACACACCTGCGCCTGGATTCGGATGACGCATTACTACAACGTCCACCTTCATAGCTAGAATGTTGTTGACGGTGTCTATTAAAGTTTCCCCTTTTTTTACAGAACTTTGGGCAGCACTGAAGTTAATTACGTCGGCGCTTAATCGTTTTTCGGCAAGTTCAAAAGAAAGTTTTGTTCTGGTTGAATTTTCAAAGAAAAGATTGGCAACTGTAATATCTCTAAGTGATGGAACCTTTTTAATAGGTCTATTTATTACTTCTTTAAACTGATCGGCAGTTTGATGAATTAATTGAATATCTTGTGGTGTAAGATATTTGATACCCAAAACATGATCTACACTTAATTCACTCATTAATTTTCTTTGTTTTAAGTAAGTAAACGGCGTCTTCACCAGCATTTTCCTTCCAATGTACTTTTACTTTTTGATTGTCAATAGCATCAACTTGTCTGCCTTTATAGTCAGGTTGTATAGGTAGATGCCTAGAGAACCTACGATCTATCAATGTTAACAATTCAATATGTTCGGGTCTTCCAAAGGATTGAAGAGCGGTAAGTGCTGATCGTATGCTGCGTCCTGTATAAAGTACGTCATCAATAAGCACCACCTTTTTATCTTCTATTAGAAAATTAATTTCGGTGGAGTTTGCTTTAAGTGGTTCATTACTTCTTCTAAAATCATCTCTATAGAATGTGATGTCTAATTTACCCGATAATAAATCGGATATTTCATAATGATCTTGAAGTAATTGTGTCAATCGATTTAATAAAAATGTTCCTCGAGGTTGAATGCCAATAAGAACAGTTTGTTTAAAATCTCCGTGATTTTCAATTAATTGACAGGCTAACCTATGTAAGGTGATATTTAATGCCGTCGCGTCTAGAAGTAATTTTTGACTCATTGAGGTTACTTGCTAGTGACAAAGATAAGTATTTTAATAATGTAGAAACGCAAGAATGAAACTTAAAAGCGCTTGTTAAGTAGTAGAACGTATGATGTGTTCACTAGTATAATGTGATTTTTAAATAAATAAAAAACCCTTACTTAATTTAAGTAAGGGTTTTCTAAACTATTTAGAATAGAGAAGGCTTAAGATTTACCTTCCATTCTGTCTTTAAGAGCTTGTAGTTTAGCATTTGCATCACCTAAAGTAGGTTTGTTTTCCTCTTGAGATTTAGCAGCAGCTTGCTTAACTATTTTAGCTTCTTCTTCTTTATGGATTACCATGTGAGATCCAACTACACGCTTGAATTCTTTGTTGAATTCGATGATTTGGATATCAGCAGTTTCACCTTTCTTAAGACGACTTCCATCTTCTTTTTCTAGGTGACGAGAAGGAATAAATACGCTGATGTCATCATTTACATTTACAACAGCTCCTTTATCTAATACTTCGTCAATAGTTAATTCATGAGTAGTTCCTACTGCAAATTCAGTAGCATATTTATCCCATGGATTATCTTTAGTTTGCTTGTGTCCTAGTGAAAGTTTACGTCCATCAACATCAAGTTCTAATACTACAACATCTAGTTTATCACCAACTGAACAGAATTCACTTGGGTGTTTGATTTTCTTAGTCCAAGAAAGGTCAGAGATGTAAATTAATCCATCAACACCTTCTTCAAGTTCTACAAATACACCAAAGTTTGTAAAGTTTCTTACAGTTCCAGTGTGACGTGAACCTACTGGGTATTTAGAAGTAATATCAGTCCATGGATCTTGAGAAAGTTGCTTCATTCCTAGAGACATCTTACGATCTTCTCTATCAATTGTAAGAACTTCTGCTTCGATTTCATCACCTACTTTAACAAAGTCGTTAGCACTTCTTAAGTGAGTAGACCATGACATTTCAGACACGTGTACAAGACCTTCAACACCTTCCTCAATCTCTACAAAAGCACCGTAATCAGCGATTACAACAACTTTACCTTTTACTTTATCACCTGGCTTGATTTTCTCAGAAAGAGCATCCCATGGATGAGCTTCAAGTTGCTTAAGACCTAATTGGATTCTTGACTTATCTTCATCAAAGTCTAAGATTACAACATTTAAAGTTTGATCTAATTCAACAACCTCTTGTGGGTGATTAATTCTTGACCAAGAAAGGTCAGTAATGTGAATTAATCCATCAACACCACCTAGGTCAACAAATACACCGTAAGAAGTAATGTTTTTCACAACACCTTCTAATACTTGACCTTTTTCTAGGCGAGAAATGATTTCTTTCTTCTGCTCTTCGATATCAGCTTCGATAAGAGCTTTGTGAGAAACTACTACGTTTTTGAATTCATGGTTGATTTTAACCACTTTGAATTCCATAGTTTTATCTACATACTGGTCATAATCACGGATAGGTTTAACATCGATTTGAGATCCAGGAAGGAAAGCCTCAATACCAAATACGTCTACAATCATACCACCTTTAGTACGACACTTAACATAACCATTTACGATTTCACCAGTATCATGAGCTGCATTTACACGTTCCCATGCCTTGATTAATCTTGCTTTACGGTGAGATAATACTAACTGTCCAGTAGCATCTTCTCTTACGTCTACAAGTACTTCTACTTTATCACCTTCTTTTAGGTGTGGATTATAACGGAATTCGTTTAAAGAGATAGCACCTTCAGACTTTGCATTGATATCGATGATAGCGTCACGATCAGTAATTTTGATTACAGTTCCTTCGATAACATCATTATCAATAGTATCCACAAAGTTTTCAGCTACAAGCTTTTCGAACTTTTTAAGTTGCTCTTCATCAACTTTTTCAATTCCTTCACTGTAACGTTCCCAGTCAAAGTTATCTAGGAAATCTTGTGGGTTTTCTTGTTGTGGAGAAGTAGTTACTTTTTCCACACGTTCCTGAACCTGTGTATCCGTTACACCGTCTTTTGCAGCTTCAAGCTCTTGTTTTGTTGTTTCTTCAGCCATATTTGCTGATTAAAAATTTGTATTCTAGACTTGCTGGAAACATTATAGAAACAATTTCTAGAAGGGTTGTTTTTAAATTATTGATTTCCAAGCGGTTTCCATATTCTCGCTTTGGGAGTGCAAAAATACTTCTTTTTTATTAATATACCTACTATTCAAGGAAATACAAAAATAAAATTAGTAGTTATATTTAACTAATGCTATATTTGACTGCTAAACCAATTGAAAATGAAATTTATTGTATGCCTTGTGGCACTACTACTAGGGATGAATTCGGTAGTATCACAAGAAGAATGCAAAATTGATCGTCCCGTCGAATTGTTTACTAGTAAACAATTTCTTGATTTCTTAGATATTAAGAATTACCATGTGTCAGAAATTCAGGCACACATGTTTTGTTTGACTCAAACTGAAACCACTTTTAATTTTAATAATTATCATCTAGAAGCAAATTCAGATAATTTTTATAAAACTGATGTTTTTATTATACAGCCACAACGTTATTTAAACTATATAACTACTGATGATAATAATTTTTCTAAATACGTTGAAAAATTTAGTCTTTTTGGAGGTGATAGATTAAAAAAGGTGGTCGATAGTACAGTAAGTTTTCCTAATACCAAAGAAAAAATTGTCGCCTTGCCATATTACTATACTTACAAATGTGATTTAGGGACCGCCGTTCTTAAATTTGGTAAAGTGTATGATAAAGGGAAAGTTGTACGCTACCTTATTAATATAACCGCAATTGAGCCAGAGAAGTTTTAAGTCCTTCTACAAGTTGTAAGTTACTTCAAATTACCAGTATCTTTGCCCGTGTAAAAAAAGAAGTATGTTCAATAAAAATATAAAGCTTGTTCTAGCTGCTGCTGTTGTAGCTTGGGCGGTTTATCTCTTTACAAGAAACGAAATTCTTTCTGGTATTAGTCTTCTATTACTTGCCGGAATGTTTGTTTTACTTTATTTCAAAAATGAAATAATTGTTCTTGCTTTTCTTAGATTAAGAAAACAAGACTTTGAAGGGGCACAAAAATGGTTGGATAAAATTAAAAATCCAGAAGCAGCACTAGTCACTAAACAACAAGGTTATTATAACTATTTGAATGGATTAATGATTTCTCAAACCAATATGACCAAGGCAGAGAAGTATTTCAAAAAAGCCATTAAACTAGGGTTGAGCATGGATCAAGATCTTGCCATGGCAAAACTTAACCTTGCTGGTATAGCAATGAGTAAGAGACGTAAAAGAGAAGCCCAAATGCTGTTGACTGAAGCTAAAAAATTGGACAAACATAATATGTTGACCGATCAGATAAGAATGATGAAGCAACAAATGAAACGTATCTAACTTGATACTTAAACTAAAAAAAGCCTGCTATTTATAGCAGGCTTTTTTATGAAATACTTTTATGCGTTATTATCGAACGATAATTTTCTTAGTTACAGATTTATCGTTTAGCTTAATCTGTATTAAATACAGTCCTGGATTTTCAATTGTGAAATTGTTTTCTTTTCCATTTAAAACGATGCGACCAGTCATGTCAAAAACAACATAGTTCATATCTGACTTAAAGTTATCAATTGTGAATGTACCATTTGTTGAAGGATTAGGATATAGTATTACATCGCCTATTTCTGAAGCATTTATTGACAACGTTACTGCATCATGCATTCCTAGATCATTAGTATCATCTGTAGGAAAGACATCCCAATCACGATTTTTATTAAAAGGAATCAAAGGTGCTTGAACATTAGATTTACGAACCAGGGTTTCATCTTTGGCAAAATCATTACTTCCAGATCCAAATGTTCCTACAATATCAATAAGATTGCCATTTAAAAACAGTCCTACAGGATCGTTGCCGTTAAAGTCTAGAGCACTACCGCTACTAACCAGTTGATCTGCAGCATTGACAATCGTACTGGAAGCATTACCACGAGCAATTACCCAAACATCTTGATCAGCAACAGTTCCTGATAGTGTTACCGTACCAGACCAGTTACCACCGCCATTCGCATCACGAGCAAGTGTATACCCGTTTAAATCAACAGGAGCACCAGTCCAATTAGATAATTCAATTGCCTTATTGTTCCCAGATCCTTCTATGTATTCACTGATAAATAATGTATTAAATACCACTCCTGTTGAAGTACATACTGTCGTTCTATTACGATCATCGGGTAAATTATCTCCATCAGTATCAATATTAGCAAAATTATCTGGGTCATCACTTAATTTGGATAATCCTCCATTTGTCCCAGTCGAATTGAAATCTGCAGTGGTTGTAAGGTAATTTTCAAGTTCGCAATTTGGAGAAGAATTGATTAGATTGTTCGTTAAAACTACCACAAGTTTTCCAAACGGGTTAGTAATCGATTGCCCAGGATTTAAACTAGATACTGGCGTAACTGTGTTTTCAAAAGTCCCAACAATAGGGGTAGAGCTTAGGTTATATAAAATCGATTGGCCTATATTGTTATAGGTGTAGTCATATTCTATGCGATCACCAGCATCGATTGTAGCGTTGTTATTCGTGTCTACATAAGTATCTTCAAGAGTAACAAATAACCTTCCAGATGGAGCGTTGCTTGATGTCCAAATATCTGTTACCCACGATGGATTGTCGATATAGGGATTTCGATTATTTTGATGTAAATAAACATCGTTATTACGATCTATTTCCTTTTGACTTACTGGATCGGCATTATGCCAGTCTAAAAGTAAATCTACAAACCACTGTTCAAAATATTGATTTTGAGAACCATCTCTAGGGTCATTTGTAGCATTTGGACTATCCCAACTCGTATCGTTGTATTGAGCTTCATAACGAGTGGCAAAATAAAATAAAGAGCGAGCAATATCACCCTTAAATTCATCAATCGGTTCAAACACTGTCCCAGTGAATCCTGATGTAGCACTAGGGCCTTTACGAGAACCATTTCTGTAGGTAGTAACGCCGCCACTAGAGCTGTCAACCTCTCCAAAGGGTAAGCTGCCACGACCTCCATTTACAAAACCGTCAGTCGGTATTACATGGTGAGCATCACTGCGCATAGGCTCTCTTTGGTTGAAAAATCCTTGAGGAAACAGGTGCTCGCGATTATAACAGTCTCCTTCCTGACTGTAATTACCACATCGCTCATTTGTATTTCCATTAAAATTATATGGATCTGCACCGGTAGGGTTTTCAGAATACATATCTAATATGGTACCGGTTTGCGTCCCGTTATCGTAGTATTCATCATTGTCAGATGTAAGATATAAAGTATGTAATGCGCCATATCCTTGGTTATTATAACCATTGGAAATAATGTTGCTCAATTCGGTTTTTAATGCATATCCTGTGAGCCCATTGGCACTGTTGTAGTAGTTTGCTGGTGGTTGCGCTTTCGCGAAAGCGAAACATCCAATAACTATATAGAATAAAATTGTTCTCATATTATTTTTTACTAAGTCTTGCCATGTAAAATCCGTCAAAACCATCAAGGTGTGCGAATAGGCTTTTTTCTTCTTCAAGTTCAAATTCTTTACCAATTTCTGATTCTAGAAATGTTTTTACTTGATCCTGATTTTCTGAAGGTAATATAGAGCAAGTTGCGTAAACCAGCTTTCCACCTGATTTAAGCACTTTAGAGTAAGATTGTAAAATTTCTTGTTGAGTATTTTGAATAGTATCTAAAAATTGAGGTTCAAGTTTCCATTTTGCATCTGGATTACGACGTAAAACACCTAATCCACTACATGGAGCATCAATAAGTATACGATCCATTTTTCCGTGAAGTTTTTTTATCACTTTAGTCGTATCGATTAATCGGGTCTCTATGTTATGTGCTCCAGCTCTACGTGCTCTGCGTTTCAATTCTTTTAACTTACTAGAATAAATATCAGTCGCAATTATTTGACCTTTATTTTGTGTGAGCGCAGCAAGATGTAATGTTTTTCCACCAGCACCAGCGCAAGCATCTAGAATTCTCATTCCTGGTTCTACCTGTAAAAATGGTGCTATTTTTTGACTACCTGCATCTTGGACTTCAAATAGGCCATCTTGAAATTCTGGAAGACTAAAAACATTAGCTCTTTCCCTTAAAACTAAAGCATTAGGGAATTCTGGTGAAATATCAGTAGCGATGTCGCGAGCAACTAATTTTTCTTTTAAGGTGTTGATATCAGTCTTTAATTCATTGACTCTTAATACAACGTTTGCTTGCTCATTAAGCGCGTGCAGTTCTTTTTCCCAAAAGGACTCTTCTAATTGATTAAGAGCAAGCTCATCCATCCAGTTGGGAATAGATTCACGCATCACTCTTTTTTTTCTTAATTCATCAAAACGACCTTTAATTCTTCTTACGGGTGTATTATAGTATTCTTCCCAAGCAGGTAAATCATGTCCCTTTAAAATAATCCAAACACTTGTAAGTCTCCACAAATCTTGAGGCTTAAAAGGTTCTTGAACGTCTGCTATAGCACTATATAATCGTTTGTATCGTACTATGTCATATGTAGTTTCTGCTATGAATGCACGATCCCTGGAACCCCATCGAGTATCTTTCTTTAAAATTTTTTGTATGGCTTGATCTGCATACTTGCCATCATTAAAAATATTATGTAACGCTTGAGTAGTTGCAACTACTAGGTTGTGGTGAAATCTCATTTTGCAAAATTACTATTATCCTTATTCAAATTAGCTTGTCTTAACTTATTTTTACTCACACAACCTATTATATCTATAAAATGAAATATTTTTCAACCATCATCACCTTAATTTTTATTGTGTCGCTGTTAGGCTGCAAACAGAATATTAAAGATGAGAACTCTATTACAAGCGAGAATTCAATTGGAGCTGTCACAACAATCGAAATTAATAACTTGGTAACAGATTCTATAAGCATAAGGGCACTAGAATACGGTGATGGTAAGTACTGGTATGGTGGAAGTAAAGGTAACTACGGTTCCATCGACCCTAAAGACTTAAGCATCGATAAAGGTATAATCAAGGTCAATGATTCGTTAGATGTTCAATTTAGATCTATAGCTGTTACTAATCAATATACCTACATTTTAAGTGCTGGTAGTCCAGCGTTGTTATATAGAATAACACATGCAAATGATAATATTGAACTTCTTCTATCACAATCTGGTGACGATGTTTTTTATGATAGTATGAAGTTTTGGGATGATGAAGAAGGTATAATAATGGGTGATCCTCAAGGTGAGGATGAGTTTGATCGTTGTATAGCCATTCTTAAAACGGAAAATGGAGGTAAAGATTTTGGACAGTTGGATTGCTTTAAATTACCAGATTATATAGATGGCGAGGCAGGTTTTGCAGCGAGTAATTCAAATATGAAAATCTTAAATGACCATGTTTGGATTGCTACTGGTGGCAAAGCAGCAAGAGTGTTGTACAGTTATGACAGAGGAGTTAATTGGGAAGAATATCAAACACCAATTATTGCCGGAAGTCAGATGACTGGAATATTTGCAATGGATTTTTATGATGAAAAAACCGGTGTGATTATAGGTGGAGATTGGGAAAACCCTAAAGATAACAAATACAATAAAGCTATAACTAAAAACGGTGGTCGCAGCTGGAAACTTCTTTCCTCTGGTGTTGGACCAGGATATTGTAGTGACATACAGTTTGTTCCAAATACGCAAGGAAATGAACTACTAGCCACGGGCTCACAAGGTATTTGGTGGAGTGGAGATCAAGGAACTACTTGGAGAAAACTTACTAATGATGGTTATTACACGGCAAGTATGATTAATCAAAATGAGGGAATGCTAGCTGGTAATGGGAAAATATCTAGTTTTAAGCTTGAAAGAGAATAGATGGATTAATCTTCCATCTCTTGTTCATACTTTGGAAGGTCTTTGATAAGCTCTTCCAATTTTACTTCTTTATCAATAATTCCTACTGCTGTAAATTCTTCTAATATGGTATCTACGGTAGTATCCCATAGTTGATCGTCACTATATTCGGTACGTAGCATCCATTGTTGAACATCTCCTACTTGTAAATCGTAATGAGCAGCAATAGTACGATCTATACTTGGAATCAATTTAAAGTCGGCAGTGTATGTGTTTATCACATAAAGCATTTTGCTTAACGCTTCCTCTTTTTCTTTGATACTTTCTTCTCTTGCTGCAATAACAAAACTAGGCCATGGAGTTGCTATGGTTTCCAACCTTTTAAAAATGCCTCTATCTACTAATGGTTGGGTCATATATCGCTCCCATAAAAATAATTGAGCTTTATTGTTAGATAGAGCTTCAACAGCGCCGTCCAAGGTATTAACAAGTTCAAAGTCTAACTCAGTAGTATCCCATCCGTGTTTTTTGGCCATAAGGTAGCTCATAAGGTGTGAGCCACTGCCGTAACGACTTATCGCTATTTTACCATCCTCCAACTGTCTAGTGTTATTCGCTTCTATAGTACCAGGAGCATGAACACCCCATAATAATGGAGTTTGGACATAAACTTGAAGAATTTTTGAAGGGTTTCCAGCGATTATGTCTTTTACAATACCATCGGTGAGTATACATGCCACGTCTAGTTCATCGTCTCGCAACATTTTACTCATTCTTCCCGTTCCTTCAGGAATATCTTGCCATTGTAAATCCAAGCCTACTTTTTCAAAGGCTTTGTCCTCTATTGCTAAGTGCCAAGGTAAATTAAAATGTTCTGGTACTCCGCCTATTCGTATGGTAGTCTTCTTCATAGAAGAAACAAATATACTTTAGAAAAATTAGGAATGAAGTTTTTTTAAGTATTCTCTTATTTCTGTTTGAGAATTTACAACATCTTGTTTTTCAGACTTTCTGAAATTGTTAGATTCACTTTGATCGTGAATTCTAGCCTTATCTGTGTCATTTAATTGAAGGGTTAAAATTGTGTTTAATTCTTCATAAATTCTCTCGTCATAAATAGGAACAAGAACTTCTATTCTACGATCTAAATTACGCGTCATCCAATCGGCGCTACCAATAAATAGTTTGGGATTCCCAGCATTATTAAATTTATAAATACGACCGTGTTCCAAATAGGTATCTACAATGGAATAACAAGTTATATTTTCACTTAAGTTTTTGAGACCTGGTATTAAACAACTAAAACCTCTAACTAACAAAGTAATAGTAACTCCTGCTTGACTTGCTTTGTACAGTAATTCTATGATTCTAGGATCTTCTAATTGATTCATCTTTGCCCAAATAGCAGCTGGTTTACCTAATTGCGCTTCATCAATTTCAGCTCTTATGAGATCTTCAAATGTTTGCCGAGTATTGTAAGGACTTACTAATAGGTGTTTAGGTTTAGGAATAATTAAATCACCTTCCAAAACTTTAAATACTTGATATAAATCTTTTGTTATAGGTTTATGAGAAGTAAAAAGTCCATGGTCGCAGTAAACCTTAGCTGTTTTAGAATTAAAATTACCGGTTCCTATGTAAGCATATCTCTTCTTTTCACCATCAATGCGTTTTTGAATAAGTAAAGCTTTACTATGAACTTTAATATTAGGAAAACTCCATATGACACGAGCTCCTTTTTCTTCTAAAATTTGGCCCCATTTAATATTGTTTTTTTCATCAAACCTAGCTTTTGCTTCAACAAAAACTACGACCTCTATTTCATTCTCAACAGCTTTTAAAAGAGCTTGCACTAATTTTGAATCGTCGGCAACTCGATAAAGAGATATTTTAATATACTCTGTTGTATTATCATTTGCAGCTTGATTGACTAGATTAGAGACATAGTCAAAACTCATGAATGGAGTGTGAATGAGTTGGTCCTGTTTGTCTATTAAAGCAAAATAGTCCTCGTTGCTTTCAAATTCTTTGTGTTTTATTTCCTTTTTAGGTTCGAGATAAAGATCTGGATTATCGAATGGTTTTGGGAAACCAAAGAAGTCATCAAAGTTATGATAAGTACCACCTTTAACTAGATCAATTTTACTCAATTCAAGACTTTTGCGCACATTCTTAATTACTTTGTCAGGAATGCTATCATCATAAAGTAGGCGAGTAGGCTCTCCAATATTACGTTGTTCTAGACTCTTGTAGATTTTTTCTGCTAGAGTTCCTTCGGCAAAATCTTCCACATAAAGCTCGGCATCACGACTTAATTTAATACTGTAATAACCAGTTATTTCGTTTGAAAAAAAACGATCTAATTGAAGTTTAATAATATCGTCTATAAACGCAATGTGTGCGTGATGATTATCTTTAACTAGGGTTATAAATCGACCAGAATCTTTAGGTATTTTTACAAGGCCATACTTATCTTTATCATTAAATGTAACTAATAAGTATAATCTTTGATTTTCTAGAAAAATGTTACTTTGTGTTCCTGCGTTGATGTAACTGATATCTAGATTATCCTCGTAATGTTCTTTAAACCACTTGTCTGCCAGTAACTTGTGATCTTTTTTTAAACTAATTTCATCGTGTAGAAAAATACCATAATCCTCTAATTCTGGCTTAATACTTTCGTGGAATATAGTACCTAAAAAATGCTGTTGCTCTTGGACTTTGGCCAATATTTCTTTTACCAGTTTGGTTGGTTTGGTCTCTAATTTTTTTCGGTACTTTTTTCTTACCTTTTTAAGTTGTCGTAATTGTGAAATACGTACTCTAAAGAACTCATCCAGATTTGATGAGAAAATGGCCATGAATTTAATACGCTCATAGACAGGTAAGTGATCATTGGCTGCTTCTTGGAGCACTCTGTGATTAAAACTTAACCAATTAAGATCTCTATGTCGGTAAGGAAAATCGTATTTCATACAGCTCGTAAATTTAAAAACGAGCTGTGTTTAATTCTGTTATTGTTAGGTTAACTTAACTTAAACAATTAAGTGTAAAGCTAATAAGTTTTTCAACGGTCGCAGCTGGTTGTTCAGAAAAAGAACCTGTAGCTCGATTAGCAAGTATAGCATTTAATGAAACTGCTCTATGACCTAGCAGATTTGCCATGGCATATATTCCAGCGGTCTCCATTTCTAGATTTGTAATGCGCTGGTTGTCATGGTTAAATCCTGCTAATTGATCGTTGAGTTCCTCAAAAGCTGGTTTCAATCTTATAGTTCTACTTTGTGGACCATAAAATCCTACATTGGTTACCGTATTACCATTGATCATTTCTACAGTTTGAAATTTTCTCCCTAGATCTGGATTACAATGTATTACATAAGGATTACTGTGATTGTCGTTGCGCGGTATTTGTTGAGAAATCGCTTTCGCGAAAGCGGAATCACCACCATCATTTTGATACCAGTGGTACAGACTGTCAAAACCTATACCTCGTTGAGAAAGTACAAAAGAGTCAACAGGAATATCAGGTTGTATGGCACCAGAAGTTCCCACACGAATGATGTCCAAGGAAGTAAGTTTCTCTTTTATTTTTCTTGTTTTAAAATCAACATTTACTAAGGCATCCAATTCATTAAAAACGATGTCTATGTTATCCGTTCCAATTCCTGTACTTATAACGCTTATGCGTTTGTTGCGGTATAAACCTGTATGAGTATGAAATTCTCTTTTTGCTACTCTAGTGTCTATTACATCAAAATGTTTGGAAACTTCACTTACACGTTCTGGATCACCAACAGTAATTATGGTAGAAGCTAGTTGTTCTGGCAATAAATTGAGGTGGTAAATACTACCATCATCATTAAGAATAAGTTCTGAGGATTCTAACATGGGATTAAGGCATTTTCTTTGCGATAAATGAAATTTCTACGTTTACGTATTTAGGAAGGTTAGCTACTTCTACTGTTTCTCTGGCAGGAGCTGTTTTGTCATCAAAATACGATCCGTACACTTCGTTTACGGTTGCAAAATTTTGCATATCACTTAAAAAAATAGTTGCTTTAATAACATCTTCAAAATTCATATCTGCCTGCTCTAATAAGCTTTCTAGATGTTTCATTACAAGATGTGTTTCTTCTTTTAAATCATCTATTTTAAGTTCGCCGCTTTCTGGATCCATCGCAATTTGACCACTGGTATATAAAGTGTTTTCAAAAGCGTTTACATAGTGTACAGCTTGATTGTATGGACCAATTGGAGCAGGGGCATTTTTAGTATAAATAATTCTTTTCATAGCAGGTTATTAGAATTGACGTAAAGATACTATCAACAGTCTGATAATAAAAAAAACGACCGCTTTTAAGCAGTCGTTTTCATTTATTAATTCTAAGAGGGATTCTATTGAACGGCTTGTAAGGCGTCAATATTACCGTAACCATAACTAGAATTACGGTTAGGGTAGAAGTGAGCACTTTGTTTGAGTTTGTTAAGCACTTGAGTTTTTGTCCATGATGGGTTTTTACTCCAAACTAGTGCTGCAATTCCTGCTGTAGTAGCTGTCGCTACACTTGAACCGCCTACGTATTTTTGTTGACCTGTATTAAAGCCTAAAACAGGAACAGTTCTATTGCTATTACTAGCACGCTGCATGGTTACTGTAAAATCAATTTTAGAACCACTATGGCATACATCACAACGGTTGTAGCCGTTATCTTTTATACCAGTTACTGCAACTGTCTCGCTCATAGAAGCAGGAAAAATTACCCCATACCAATTGGTAAAAGATGTTGAAGTTCCACCTGCAGCAAAAATTAATTTCCCACGACTATTAGCATATCGTACTGCATCTTTAATATTACCGATACTCCAAACATAACCTATACTCATAGATATGATTTTAACATCACTACGGTTACCTAGAGTTCTTAACGCCTCACTTACACCTTTGCGCTCGTGGTAGTCATTAAGTACTACGTCTTCTGTACTGCGGTAAACCACAAGATTAGAATTATAAGCCACTCCTACTGGTAACTTATCATTATTTCTAGGAGCAGCGGCAACGCTAGCCATTTGAGATCCATGTCCACAACGATCATTTGGCCCGTCTACATTATTACTCCACCACCAGGAAGAGTCTATGAAGTTACCGTATCGTTGTACATTTCTACCAGTCGAAGCTCCATCATTAAACCCAGCGTTCATTAGATAGTTATTTGGAGTAAGACCTGTGTCAATTACAGCCAGAGTTACACCAGATCCTGTGCTGTAGTTCCAAGCATCGTCAATGTTGTGAATATTGAAATTCCACGGCATTCTTGCACCTGGACTTATATTTGAATAATCAGCGGTATTGATGTTGTCAGGACTTTGGTTGCATCCGCTATTCGATTTTTGTTCTCCTGCCATTTCATAGGAGTAACCTATAGGATCTATATATCTAATACCTTGTAAATTTTGAAGCGCTTGAATGGTTTCAATTCTAGTAACGGATACTTCCAATTGATAGAAAAAATCATGATCATCAATAAGTACTTCCTTTTCAGTTAAGGATTCTTTATCTGCAACTATTTCTAGGATTTGATTTTTAAGGTCGTTAATTTCATTGCTTTTGGTTTCAGCAAAGTAATCATCATCGGTTCCATACCCTATATTAAGCATCATGTCTCCATTCACAGCTGCACTCCATAGAATTTGGGCAGGAGCGTTTGTCCAATCCACATCACCTGTTTCTTGAAGTTGTTGATCTACGTATTTGTTGATTTGTTCAGGAGAAAGCAATTCCTTTTGTTGGGAGCTGTCGCTATTATTGCCTTCGGTTAAATCATCACTACAAGAGTAGAGAATAAATACAGCTAACGCTGCGGTTAAGAGTTTTTTCATGGTTAAAATTTTAAGGGTGATTAAAAATAGGAAGGTTTTATCTATAAATCACGCTTGCTTTTCAAATAATTAGATGTAGTTATTTAATAATTGTTAACATGTTCATAATTGTCAATAAAAACAATCAACAAATCACATATGTTAAAAAATTAACATTTCGATGTTTTTATGTTAGATAATCCTTGAACGTACCTCTTGATTGCTTTAAAGATTGTGCTTATTGTTAGAAGGTTAGTTTTACATTTTGTTAATTAAACGGTATAAAAAAAGCCACCTGGAAAGGTGGCTTTTAATTGTTAATAGTTTTCTATTATTATTCGACTGGCAGCAGCTCCAATTCGAAAATCAGATCTGAATTAGCAGGAATTGGACCACGGGCTTGATCACCATAAGCCAATTCTGAAGGAATGAAGGCTACAATTTTTTCTCCGTAACTCATACTAGCTATGGCATTTCTAAAACCAGAAACCAATTGCATTTTTTGAGGATCAAATGCCATTTGAATAGGCTTGTAAAAACCACCACGATCTTTACCTGGATTGTAAGCATTATACTTTAAGGCATACTCTTTATCACTACTGTCAAACATTTTTCCGTTTGTTAGAAAGCCTGAATATGGAATTAAAACAGGTGTTCCTACTTCAGGTTTTGTTCCATTACCTTCTTTAACCACGTAAACTTTTACGTCGCTATTAGGTAATTTTTTTGCCTTCTTTTTAAGAGCTGTAAATTCTTTTTCTTTTTCTTCAATCAATTTAGGAGCGTTTTTAGCAAGTTCTGCTATTCTTTCTTGCTCCTTACGAGCTTCCTCCATACGTTGCTGCTCTTTGTCTTTTGAAGTTTGGATATAATCAGCAATAATTTTTGAAGCATCAAATTTTTTAGCCTCTTTACCTTTTCTTATGATTTTAACAGAGTTGATTACCATATCGGTATTCGGTTTGTCACGGAACCCAGTTGGAGTGGTAGCAATAGAATCTACGACTTCTAATCCTTTAACAACCTTTCCAAATACGTTGTAGTTACCATCTAAACTAGGAGTAGGTTTGTGCATGATGAAAAATTGACTTCCATTAGTATTAGGTCCTGCATTTGCCATTGACATAATTCCTTTGGCATCATGTTTAAGTGTATCTACAATTTCCTGATCAAATTTATATCCTACGCTACCACTTCCAGTTCCGGTAGGATCACCTCCTTGGATCATGAAGTTTTCAATAACTCTATGAAAGATTAGACCGTTGTAAAAAGGTTTACCTTTAAGTGAGTCTATTACTGCCGGATGATCACCTTCGGCAAGAGCGACAAAGTTTGCTACTGTTGCAGGAGTAGCGTCATGATAAAGCTTCGCAAACATGGTACCTTTAGTGGTGTTTATTTCTGCATATATTCCATCTTCTACTTCTGGATAATCATCATCACACGATGCTGCCATTAATATTAATGATAAAGCAACTAGTACTACTTTTAATTTTTTCATTTACTGTTTAATTATTTAATTGTTGGGTATTTGAAATTCAATTTTGTTGTTAGAATCGTTTACGTCAATAAGTTTGATATGACTTTTAAAAGGAATATTTGTTCCTATTTTATTCTCATCACCATAATAACCATAGGCTGTGTAAGATGGGAAATAAGCAACCATAGAATCTCCTTTTTGCATTAATTTTAAAGCTTCTCTCATTCCCGTAAAAACACCATACTCTTGTTCCAGAGATTTAGTGATTGGTGATAATTCTTGAGTAGAGTAGATGGTATCGCCATTAAGAGCCAAGACATTATACTCAAAAGTGACCTTATCACCAAATTTAGGTGTAGGAGCATTGTTTTCACTATTCTTAAACAAGCGGTAGTAAAAACCATTTTGAGAACGTAACATTGAATCGGCATTGTTTTTAATGGCCTTTTCAATAAGCATTTCTTCTTGCTCTGCTAGTTCTTTATTTCTTTCAATCGAAGATTTTAAATAAGAACTGCTTGATTTTGTTTTTGCTTTACGAGGTATCGTCTCGTTGAAACAGCTGCTTAATGTTAGACTAATTAAACTAAATAGCAGTATGTACCAGTTCTTCTTCATATTGTGGCAAGATACTAATTAATTTATCGACTGTAGCCTTCATATCTAGATCTGATTTTCCTCCAGCGGCATTTAAATGTCCACCGCCATTCCAGTGTTTTCGCGCAAGCGTATTAACATCAAAATTTCCCTTGGAACGCAATGAAGTTTTAATAATACCTTCATCAGCTTTTTGTATAAATATTTGAGCAAAAACTATATCCTTTAAACTTAATGCATAGTTTACAAATCCTTCAGTATCACCTTTCTTAAATCCATTGTCATCTAGTTCCTGTTGAGTAAGAGTAATAAAGGCTGTACGATAATTACTCAAAACGGTCATGTTATTGAGTGCAACACCTAATAATTTAAGCCTGCTTACCGAGTTTGCATCGTAAATATTGCGATTAATAGATTCAGCATCGGCACCTTTATCAACGAGTGCTGCCGCTACTCTAAGTGTAGTTGATGTTGTCGATCTATACTTAAAACTTCCTGTGTCAGTCAATATGCCTGTATACATACTAGCAGCCATTGATGGCGTTATATACTCTACATGATCCATCATTTCAAAAAAGTGATACATCATCTGGCAGGTACTGCTCATGCCAGTATCGCTATACATATAGGTAGCATATGGATCAGGTTGCTGGTGATGATCGATCATGACAAAGCTAGCTGTTGATTCTTCAAGAATTGTTTGCATTTCACCAGTTCGGTGTAGGGCATTATGATCCAAGCTAAAAATGAGATCGGCTTCCTTTATTATGGAATCGGCAAGTTTAGAATCTTTTTCATAATTAATGATCTGTTCTGTATGTGCCATCCATTTTAGAAAATCTGGAAAGTCATTGGGTGAAATCATATGGACTTGATGATTCAATTGTATCAAGTATTCATATAGCGAGGTTATCGAACCTATTGCGTCGCCATCGGGTCCTTTATGAGGTACTATGACAATCTTTTTGGGATGTGATAACTCTTTCTTAAGCGCTGTAATTTGTTGCTCGTTCATAGCGCAAATATAAACAGTGTTGCTAGATGAGCGTAAATGACGGTCACATTAGTTTTTGTATCAATTATTAGGGTATACGTTTAAAAATGCACTACTTTTGCAGCGCATTTAAAAAAGCAAAAATGGCAACAAATAGAACATTTACCATGATTAAGCCAGATGCCGTAGAAGATGGGCATATAGGCGCTATACTTGAAAAAATTACAGCAAGCGGTTTTAGAATCGTAGCTATGAAACTTACTCAAATGACTAAAGCAGATGCTGAGGAGTTTTATGCAATCCACAGTGAGCGTCCATTCTTTGGAGAGCTTGTTGAATTTATGACGCGCGGTCCTATCGTGGCTGCTGTTCTTGAAAAGGACAATGCCGTTGCTGATTTCCGTACGTTAATTGGGGCTACTAATCCTGCTGAAGCTGCAGATGGAACCATCAGAAAAATGTTTGCTAAAAGTGTTGGTGAAAACGCTGTACATGGATCTGATAGTGATGAGAATGCTGCTATTGAAAGCGCTTTCCATTTCTCAGGTCGCGAGATGTTTTAATTAACATTGAACACATAAAATAAAATCCACTTTGTAAAAAGTGGATTTTTTTGTTTTAAGAGTACGCTTTCGCGAAAGCGTAATTACCAACATACGTATTTTAAAATAGCGGTTCCTCTTTTTGGGCAGTTATAAGTGCGGCTACACGATTAATCTTAATGCGCATGCGCTCAAAGAATTGTGCTCTATCTTTTTCTCCAGAATGTACCAGTAGTTTTGAACTTTTCATTTGTTGTTCAAAGAAATTAGCTAGTCGGTCACAGGTAGGTTTGTGTTCTACCTTGAGATAGGTAAGAACGGTAAAAGGTGTAAAGAATACGCGTTCATTTTTGGTTTGAACCATAATCGTATTACTCATGGTAAGTAAATCGCTGGTATATAATTGATAACTTGCGGTAGAATCATTATTATCGATGGCTTGAGAAATACATTGCTTTTCAACATGGTCAATAATACCGTGTAAATCCTTGCAAATTAATAAAGCATGTTTTTCGTCTAGTCTACCTGTTTCAAAATAATACAATATTTGCTGTAGAGAGCCATTTATAGTATTATCATTCCAAAATTCTGTAATATTTATGTAATCGTAGGTGCTGCCTAACTCATGGGCAGCATTAAATAAACTACTAGGACAACGATCTAGAAACTCTGTGAAGGTCAACTTTGCCATTGAACCATTCTCGTTCAAAAATTTCAACCAGACATAACACTTGTACTTTGTGATATAGGAATCTTTTAGTGTATAAAATAAAGGAATATCCTTGGCAGAATAGGTAATACTAGCGCTTTTGAGTTTTACAAGCTCCTGAATATTAGATAAGGAAACCTTAAAGTAACTTTCTAGATCTTCAATGGTAGCAATGTGAGGAGAAACTTGCGTAAGAATACTATTTTGTTCACCGACCTCAAATAGTTTATTAAGCGATAGACGGTAATGTTTTGCTAGCGTAACAGCCTCGTTCAGGCTTAATTTGCTCATTCCATTAACACGTCTGTATGCTGCATCATAATTAATATCAAGAATACCTGATATTTCATCCATGAGATTTTTGTGTTCAGGAATTAACTGCTTGATTTTTCTAAATAGTTGTTCTTGCATGGTTTAAAAGTACATCTTAGAACTAAATCCTATTTGTATTTTTTACAAAAAACGTAAATCTTTATTTGCGTTTTGTGAATAATCTAGATATTGCTAATTGAATATCTAACCTTTTTAAGAATCTTTCTTTTTAGAAAAATAGTTATCATAATAATATCTAATCAACTCACTAACAATTAAAATAATAAGGAAGAACAGTACTTCAGTTACCCAATTTTCAAAGACAAAACGCTCTATTTGAAAATTAATGTCTGCTCCATAGAATAAACTCCCGAAGATAAGTGCTAAAAGAAAAGATATAGTTAACACTACTCTATTCATTATCTGTTTTTCAAATATTCATACACTTTCGGTAATGGTAGTCCCATGACATTATAATAACAACCTTCTAACTTTTCAATCCCTGTGTATCCTATCCAATCTTGAATTCCATAAGATCCAGCCCGATCGTAAGGTTGGTAGGTATGAACATAGTATTCAATTTCTTCTTTACTTAATTTTTTAAAATAAACACTAGTGCAGTCGTAGATAGTATCTTGCCTTTGAGTACTCGTAAAACATACTGAAGTAAAAACCTTGTGTTTTTTGCCACTCATGGCAGTGAGCATTTCAATGGCATGTTCAGTAGTTTTAGGTTTACCTAATGCTTGGTTATCTAACCATACAATAGTATCACTCGTGATCAATAAATCCTTTTCCTGTAAAATTCCGTTAAATGCCGAAGCCTTTAATTGCGCGAGGAAATTTGTGATTTGTTCCTCTTTCAAAGCTTTGTCGTAAATCTCTTCCACAGGTCTAGTTTGTATGACAAAATCAAGATCTAGTCCTTTAAGTAGCTCTTGTCTTCTAGGTGATTGAGAGGCAAGAATGATATTGGTGTCTAGGTATTTTTCTTTAAGCATTTTTTACAAATTGTAATTAAGATATACAGCTATTAGACCGATTACAAAAACTATTTTCATGATAGTGCTTAGGGTAGTCAACTCTTTATTGACTGTTGTTGACCACAATCTAATTGATACATACATAAGTGGTCCCATAATACCAAAAACGATCAAGTAAATCATGTACTCTTGATTTATAAAAACAGTAACTACCGAGGTTCCTAAACCCAAAACTACAAGTAAGCTAATTACAGCGGCAATTTTAGAAGCCCTAGATCTTCCTAAAAGAATGGGTAAACTATTGCGACCAGCTACTTTATCGCCACTCACATCCACACAATCTTTAATCATTTCCCTAATTAAATTTAGCACAAAAGCTATACTTGCTATCCATACTAATTGCTGCATGACCGCAACAAATAATGCACGATTCTCTTCATTGATTACAGGAAACAGATCAAAAATCCCTGTTATCACCACAACTAATCCTACCATAAAGGATATTAGAATATTACCAACCAGCACCATTTTTTTTACCTGATTGGCATACGAGTATAATAGAAATGCAACAATTATGAATATAGAAGCTAGTATAGGTTTACCAATTCTATTGGCAAGTATAAAACCGCTTATTACTGCTATAATCGTGAGAATTACATAAAATGAAAAGGCATTTTTTTCATTGATATGTTTTTTGACAATTATTTTATTCGGTTTATTAATCTTGTCGGTAGTCACATCCATAATATCATTGATTACGTTACCACCAGCAACTAGCATCGCAGTTGAAACAATCAAAAGAATAGCATTTGTTAAATCAAGAGCGGTACCAGTCACCATCGTGTCGATAACACCATAAATAATAATGCATTGACATAATATTGTGATGACTACATTAAGAGGTCTGGTAAGTAGAAAGTAATATTTCAAAATAGCTTATAACAATGATATTATGAAGATACAGCTTGAATAGCTTGTGTAGCATTCCATTTTCCTTGAACCTTCATTACTTGTTCGATAACATCACGCACACAGCTGTCACCGCCGTTACGATGTGATATATAGTTGCAAATTGATTTAACTTCTTGAATGGCATCTTGTGGACAAGTAGCCACGCCTGCGTATTCAAGTACTGGCAGATCTGGCATGTCATCACCCATATAAAGTATCTCTTCTGGTGTTAAATTATGTTTTGCAACATATTCTCGCATTTGCACCATTTTATCACTGGCGTTTAGAAAAACATCTTCAACGCCTAATCCCATTAATCTGGATTTAACACCATCATTGCGACCACCAGTAATAATACAAACCTTATAACCATTATTGAGGGCAGTTTTAATAGCATATCCGTCTCGTGCATTCATGGTTCTTAATAACTCACCACTTTCAGAAATAAGCAGTCTTCCGTCCGTAAGTACACCATCAACATCTAGGATAAAGGTTGTTACATCGTTCAATAATTCTTTATAATTCTTCATACATTTTTTTAATTGATTCTGTAATGGCTAGATACATTTTATGATCTTTTTCTGCCAGTAATTTTAAATGTGTTTCAACTGTTTCTTTATCTCCACGTTTAGCAGGTCCAGTTTGTAAATCTTTCGCCGGTTGATCAATTGTTTTTAAATAAGTTTCTTGACGCAACGCGTTAAGTAGATCACTGGGAATATCATATTTATTCATGATTTCTTCTGCCTTAGCATAGCAATGGTTTACAAAGTTGTTAGTGTATACAGCTGCTACATGTAAATATTTACGTTGGTCAGAATTTAAGTAATTACGCTTTCGCGAAAGCGTGCTAGCCACCGTTTCTAGTATTTCCTTACTTTCATCATTATTGTATTCCAGGCAAATGGGTATTTCATTGAAATTAACATCTCGTTGTTTAGAAAAACTTTGCGGCATATAAAAAACCCCATAGTTACTATGTTTCTTGAGTACATTCATAGAGACACTGCCTGAAGTGTGTGCAATGGTAGCGTGACTACTAAGCATGCGTGACACATTTTTTATAGTATCATCTGGAGTAGCAATAAATAGGATATCACACTCAGGTATTGTCTGTAAATCTGTATATAATTTAGAACTTAATTGAGGTTCTTTTTTTCCAGTACGATTGTAATAACCTACAAGTTTAACTGTTTGTTTTTGAGTGTTTAAAGCGTTTTGTTCAAGTGCTTTACACAAGTGCAATCCTAAGTTTCCAGTTCCTATTACAAAAACACGTATCATAAGCGTAAAAATAAGCACTCTTCATCGACTCACAAACTATGGCAGGTCGGCTTTTGTGAAGTATCTTTGCGGCCGGTAAAATATTCCTGATTTTACCCTTAAAAATTGACTATGAAAGACAAATTGATAGCTTTTTTCTTCAGTACCCGTACTATGGCAGTTCTTATGATAGGATTTGCAGCTGCGATGGCTTTTGGAACCTTTATTGAAAACAGTTACGATACACCTACATCAAAGATCTGGATCTATAATACTTGGTGGTTTTCCTTGATAATGTTGTGGTTGATGGCAAACTTTATTTATAATATTAAACGCTATCAATTGCTACAATGGAAAAAGTGGGCTGTGTTATTACTTCATATCTCTTGGGTACTCATTATAATAGGAGCAGGAATTACCAGATATATTTCTTATGAAGGTATGATGTTGATTCGTGAAGGAGAAACCGAAAAATTCTTTTTCAGCGAGAGTACTTATTTCAGTGCTATTATCCAAGGAAAAAGTCCAGATGGTCAAGATATCCAACGTACTGTAGATGAAAAGGTCCTCATATCACCTTATGATTATGATATAGAAACCTCGTTTGAATACTTTAATGATAAAGTTACGGTGACTATCGATAGTTTACTATACGATGCTGTTGAAGGACTGGTGCCAGTGGAAGAAGGTACTGGTGATAGATACTTAACTGTAGTAGAAGCAGGTAGTGGTTCTCGTCACGATCATCTAATCAAGGATGGTGAGAAAAGTAGTATACACGGCGTACTTTTTGGTGTTAATATAGATCCCGAAATTGCTGCTAAAGAGAAAATTATAAACATCACTGAAAATTGGAATGGTTATACAATTCAAACTCCTTATGAAGGTGAATTTTTAAGAATGGCAGACCAAATGAAAGGAACTGTTATTCAAGATAGTATTCAACCTTTACAATTAAGATCTTTATATACCACAGCTGGTTTGCAATTTGTGATACCTAATGGAATTACTGAAGGTAGACCAGGAATTGTTCAAGCAAGTCCACCTACTAAAGCAAAAGCCTACGGCTTGTTTGTAACTGTATCGGATGGTATTGAAAGTAAGAAAATGGAATTGCTAGGAGGAAAAGGTATGATATCAGATTATGAAAATATTCAATTAGGCGATAAAAATGTGTACCTTAAGTATGGCTCAAAGCAACTTGAATTACCTTTTAGTGTAACTCTGGATGATTTTGTGGCTAACAAGTACCCAGGAACTGAAAACGGATATTCTTCCTTTGAATCTTATGTTACAGTAAACGATGAATCTGGTGCAGTAAAAGAACATATCTATATGAATAACGTATTAGATAAAGAAGGATATAGATTTTTCCAAGCAGGCTTTGATCCAGACGAATTAGGAACACATTTAAGTGTAAACCATGATTGGTGGGGAACAAATATTACTTATTTGGGGTATTACCTTTTATATATTGGTTTATTAGGATTATTATTTTCAAAACATACTCGCTTTGCAGAGTTAGGTAGATTGGTGAATAGAGTTGTAAAACGTAAGGCCAAAATGGCTGCTACTATCGTTGTTATTTTGTTTTCTATTTCTGGTGCTATAGCACAAGATAATCATGCCGGTCATGATCATGAAACAAATTTGGTAGCTTCGGATTCATTAGCCTCAGTAATTACGCAAGAGGCACCACCTATCGAAGAAGTGAAGATGCCTGTGATACCAAAACAAAAATTAGACAGTATCATAGTTGCTAATATGGTTCCAGAGAAGCAAGCAGAAATGTTTGGTAGATTGGTAGCTCAAGATGATGGTAGAATGAAACCTATCTCTACTTTATCAAGTGAAATTTTAAGAAGACTATCAGAAAAGGAATACTACGAGGCTGAAGTAGGAGACAGCATTGTCAAATTAACGCCAGAGCAAACTCTTTTGAGTATGATGCAACTGGGACAATTGTGGTTTGAAGTACCTATCATTAAATTAAAAAGAGGTAACGATTCTATTCGTGACTTATTAGGAATTGATCGTAGTAGAAAGTTTGCTAGTGGAACAGATTTCTTCAGACGACCAGATGATACCTTTGGAAGTTATAAATTAAGCATGTTAGTTGATGAGGCAAACGCTGCTGATATAAAGACTGCGCAGCAGAATAATATTTTAGATCTCAATTTTTCGACGGGTATTTTAAACGAAACACTTTCAGGAAATATCCTAAAAATTTTTCCAGGACAAAATACAGAGAATAACAAATGGTATTCCCCAATCGAAACTGAAAAGGCTAACTATCAAGCAGAACCAGAAAAGGAGTTTGCAAAAAATTTCATTCCGGCATATTTGACATTGCTTAATCAAGGTAAACAAACAGGGAATTATCTAGCAGCAAATGCTGCTCTCAATGGGATGTTTGAATTTCAAAAGCAATTTGGTGGTGATTTGTTGCCAAGTCAGGATAAGATTGACGCTGAGATTTTTTACAATAAACACGATATTTTCAAAAATCTGTACAAGTGGTATGGTTGGTTTGGATTGTTAATGTTGCTTCTATTGGTGGCAGAGATATTAAAACCAATGAAACAAATCAGATGGAGTATAAATTTTCATCATATAGTTATTATTGGATTATTTCTTGCTCACACAGCTGGATTAGTAGTTAGATGGTATTTAAGTGGTCATGCTCCATGGTCCGATGCTTATGAATCATTGATTTATGTAGCTTGGGCTACAATGGGTATGGGATTGTTATTAAGCCGTAAAAGCCAATTAATTGTTGCAGGAGCAGCTTTTGTAGTTGCTATAATTCTTTGGGTAGCTCAGTTAAATTGGTTAGATCCATCTATTTCCAATTTACAACCTGTATTAGATTCGTATTGGTTAATGATACACGTTGCTGTGATTGTAGGTAGTTATGGTCCATTTGCATTGGGTATGATACTAGGATTGATAGCCTTGATTCTAATGATTGTAACTACTGAAAAGAATAAAAAACGTATTGATTTAAATATTAAAGAGCTTACCTACCTTAACGAAGTAGTTTTGACTATAGGTATTATTATGCTTACAATAGGTAACTTTTTAGGAGGTATGTGGGCAAATGAAAGTTGGGGTAGATACTGGGGTTGGGACCCTAAAGAAACCTGGGCTTTAATTTCTATTTTTATTTATGCCTTTGTTTTACACTTAAGACTCATTCCTGGTCTCAAAGGAAGGTGGACTTATAACCTGTGGTCGGTATTGGCCTTCGGTTCCATATTGTTTACATACTTTGGTGTTAACTTCTATTTATCAGGTCTTCATAGTTATGCTAGCGGTGATCAAATCTTATCTTATAAATTTATAGTTACCACACTGGCTGTTGTTTTAGCTATTGGATTTTTAGCAAGGTGGAAAGAAATGAAGCATTTCAAGCGTAAACAACGTGAAATGGAATAACCCCATTTGTACCTCAATTATTATCATGAAAAAACTAAATGCTGCATTTTATCAACAAGATGATGTGGTAGCACTAGCGAGGTACCTAATAGGGACCGAGCTAGTTACTGAAATTGATGGCTTAAAAACTTCGGGAATTATAACTGAAACCGAAGCTTATAGAGGCTACGATGATAAGGCTTGTCATGCACATTTGGGTAGATTCACTGAAAGAACCAAAGTTATGTATGAAACAGGTGGCGTTGCCTATGTTTACCTATGTTACGGTATTCATCACCTGTTCAATATTATTACTAATAAAAAACATAACGCCGACGCCATTTTAATAAGAGCCATACAACCTACTTCTGGTCTAGACCACATGCTTAAAAGAAGAAATAAAAGCAAAGTAGAAGCTAGCTTAACAAGTGGACCTGGTAATGTTTCCAAAGCTCTTGGAATATCAAAGTCTCATTACGGTGAGGATCTTCAAGGTTCTCAAATTTACATACTTGATAAAACCAAAACTCTTCCTATAATACAAAGTGTTAGAATAGGTATAGACTATGCCGGTGAGGACGCACAATTGCCCTGGCGATTTTACGCGGCCGATAATCCCTATGTAAGTAAAAAATTAAAAGCTGATACGCCGTGTCAAGAATGATTCTATTAGACTATTGAGAATATCGCAGCACCGTACAGTGCAAACCTCAAAAATCGCAGCAATCCAATGAGTACCCAATTCTTGAATGGATATTTAAGCATTCCAGCAACTAGGCTAGCCATAGAAAAAGGAAGCGGTAAAAGAGCGCCTACTCCAATTAAAATTCCACCCCATTTGCGTGCCATTAGTAACTGTTTAGCCATTTTTACTTCTAAATATTGATGTATAGATGGAATTTTAAGAGCACGTCTTCCTATAAAATAAGAAGTCATTCCACCCAAGTACGAAAAAAGAGCTAGTAAAAACAAGTTTAATACAGGTGAGCTAGTTTCACCAGCCCAAGCTATGAATAATTCTGGCGGAACTAATCCAAGAATAGTTTCAGAGGCATAAAAGAAAGCAAGAACTCCATAATCAGGTAAATTTTCTACAGCATATTTCAATGCTACAGGAATTTCCATTACAAAAAAGTGAACCAGCAACAAGATAATCACAATAGCGATCACTGGCGGCATTGATTTTTTAATGCTGTCGATCACAAACTCGTAAAATCCAGTGATTTTATAGTACCGGTGAGCACGTTTTGGTTCAAATTTTCTTTTCTTTTTATCTAGCACTTGTTCCATTTTTGATGGCAGGAAAATAAGCCTACAAAAATACGGTGTCTCATTCTATTAATTGTTAAAGAAGACTGAATTAAAAAGAAACTAAAATTCCATCATCATCAAGCTAGATAAACCTTTTAAATGCCCTATTTTTGCAAATCTCAAAAAAATAGCATTGTATGAATTCCCCAGAAAATAGCACTGAAATTAAATCCCTTTACGATTATCAAGAACGTGATTTAGCGGCTATTTTTGATAGAATAAACAATAAACCAGATGACTATAATATGGTTTATCAGCTACCTACTGGTGGTGGTAAAACTGTTGTCTTTTCTGAAATCGTACGTCGATATCTAGAGCAAAAAAATAAGAAAGTTGTAATCCTTACACACCGTATAGAATTGTGTAAGCAAACAAGCAAGATGTTGAAAGGTTTTGGCGTAAGAAATAAAGTGATCAACTCAAAAGTTAAGGATCTTAATGATCAAAAAGACTACGATTGCTTTGTAGCGATGGTAGAGACCTTAAATAACAGAATTCAAGATGATAAACTTCTCCTTGAAGATATTGGGTTGGTAATCATTGACGAGGCGCATTACAATAGTTTCCGTAAGTTGTTTAAGTACTTTGAACATTGTTTTATGCTAGGTGTTACGGCAACTCCTTTAAGCTCTAACTTCAAATTGCCAATGAAGGATAATTACAAGGAGCTTATTGTAGGTGATAGTATTTCAACGCTAGTAGAAAAAGGATTTTTAGCACAAGCTGTGACTCATACATATGATGTCGGATTGAGTGGATTAACTATTGGTATGAATGGAGATTATACGGTTAAATCCAGTGAGGCCCTTTATACTAATGCAACCATGCAGGATAAGTTGTTAACCTCGTATAATGAAATTTGTAAAGGAAAGAAAACACTAATCTTTAATAATGGTATACGTACTAGTCTAGAAGTTGAAGATACTTTTAGAAGAGCTGGTATTGAGATCAGGCATTTAGATAATACTAATACAAAAGAGGAGCGACGTGAGATATTAAAATGGTTTAAAGAAAAACCAGATGCCGTCCTTACTTCAGTGAGTATTTTAACTACAGGTTTTGATGAACCTTCTGTAGAATGTATTGTTCTTAATCGTGCTACAAAATCTCTTACTCTATATTTTCAAATGATAGGTCGTGGATCTAGAATATTTGAGAACAAAAAGGAATTTCACATCATCGACCTAGGAAACAACGTCGCCAGATTTGGATTATGGAATGAGCCTATCGACTGGCAACAAATTTTCAGAACACCAGACTTCTACGTAGAAAACATAGTGTCTGATGAGGAAATAGAGCGCAATTTTGTATATAAAATGCCAGATGATGTAAGAGCCGAATTTCCTAATACAACAGACTTTACCTTTGATATAAAAGGAGCTTATAAACGAATCACAAAAGAAGGACGTAAGTCCAAAGAGGTACTAGACGAATCTATAGCTCAACACGTACAATGGTGCGTAGAAAATAGTGAAGATGTATTCGACGCACGTATTTTAGCTAGGTTGTTAAAGGATGATATTAAGGATAGAGTAAAACGTTATGCTTACTGTATTATCAATAATACCAACAATTACAAGGAATGGTTAGAAGAGGATTACTACCGTCGTTTGCGTATGGGAATCCAACAAGCCTTTGCCGGTATAGAGGCTTAAAATAGTATAGGTAATTAGGTTGTGAATTACGCTTTCGCGAAAGCGTACTCTCTACAAGCACCACTAGATAGGTAAGTATTTTTATGGAATAATTAGGAGCAATGCACCGCTATAGGTTGTAATTTACCCATTATGAAAATGAAAATATACAATCTTGTTGCAATAGCTATTTTTTCTGGTTTAATGATTTCATGTGTTTCATCACGAGGAATTAATTTTAAAAAACAAGCCAGAACAAGTAATAGTTCAGTACCACTAGTTAACGAGATAAATCACCAACAATGGGATGATTTACTAAAAAAACATGTTAGTGAAGAAGGACTGGTGGATTATAAAGGATTTCAAAAAGATAGTGCTTTATTGTCCGAGTATTTAACATACCTATCAGAAAATGAACCTTCTGAAAAATGGAGTTACGAGGAACAACTAGCGTATTTCATAAATCTTTATAATGCGAGCACGGTACACCTGATAGTAAAAAATTACCCTATTAAAAGTATTAAAGATGTAGAAGCTACCATATCTCCTTTTTTGAAAAAATTTATTCAAATAGGTGATGAAAAACTGTCTCTAGCCGATGTAGAAAAGGGAATCCTGCAGAAAATGAATGAGCCTAGAATTCATTTTGCCATTAATTGTGCATCTTATTCTTGCCCCAAGTTAATGAGAGAGGCTTATACAGCAAAGAACGTGGATTCTTTAATGGAGCAGGCAACAACGGAGTTCATTAACTCTGATAAAAACGAGATAACAAGTGTTAGAGTAAGAATCTCTGAAATATTTAAATGGTATAAGAAGGATTTTTTAAAACAAGCTAATTCTATAGACGAATACATTAATCAATATTCTAGAGTTAAAATTCAACCGACTACCGAGATTAATTATTTAGAATATGATTGGAGACTTAATGAAGTAGGTGTCAATTAACGAATATTACTCAATAATTACACGACCAGTATACAATTCTTCTACGTTTAAAACAGGTGGCTCTTCGGTTAGAATTAAATTCCCTGTACTCAGTAAGGAGCCTGTCACTTGTTGTTTTGCTTGAAGAAATATATCGTTAGTACCTCTATGGTAGACCGTAGCTGTTTGCACCTCTAGGTTTCTACCTTCAAACCTCGAGTCTCCTAAAAGAAATTTTAGATCGAGTTCATTCACAGTTCCTTTTAAAAAGAAATTACTCAGACCATTTGTTTCTATAGAAAGCTTATCTACATTAATATCGAGATCAAAATCGCCGCTAATATGAAAAGCATCCTCTTCTTCGGTATCCTCACATAGCAAGGTAAGTTCGTTCAAATTAAGAGTGCCTGAACTTTTCACAGCAAGGCCAGAACTGTTTCTTAAAACTTGAAGATCAGGTAAGGTTACGTATACTTTAGTTACTCCATATTCCCGTACCAAGTTACAACTATTATTGTTTTTGATGGATAGGGTAGCATCGGCTACTGTAATATCAATATCATTTACAAGATTTTCGCCAGTTTCTAGGATTACTTCATAAGGTCCTTGTGATACAATAAGCTGGCTACGTTCATAAACTATAATTTTATTGAAACCTGTAATATCATAATCAATTTGTACTAGGTCACCCGATGTTTGCACACAGTCATTAGCATTCTCTGAATCACAAGAGAAAAGAATCACGACAAAAAGGAAAAAGAATGCTTTTTTCATAGTTATAATCTTATACCAATTCCAAATTCAACAGCTTCAGCTTTGGCGCCATGTGAATGCACATTTACCACTCCAAAAAATTTATCACCAAAGTATCTTTTAAGTCCTAATCTATTATAAACTCGATTTTCAAATTCTACTGGCCAGTAAACATAGTAGCCTAAGTGTGTGATAAAAGCAATTTTATTAAAACGTAATTCGTGACCTATGAAAACACCAACTCTCTTAAAATCCGTATCGGCGCTTATATTATTCTCAGGAAACGCAATAGATTGATGTTTGATATATTCCTTTAAAAAATAAGAAACAAATAATTCTGATCCTGCTAACAACGTGCTTTTACGGTTAATTTTTTTATCTATAAAACCGGTAAAAACATAAAAGGGGAATTGACCACTTGCATTGATATCACTTTCATTTATTCCACTCCTAAGTACGAAATTGTATTTAAAAGGTTCTGTGTATTTTTTACTTTCAGTATTAGGAAGATAATCAGGGAATTGGTCGTGTTTAAATTGATAGCTTAAACCTGCCGTAAGTGCAAAGGTGTTTGTACTATTATTAGGAGCTTTAATGTTTGCATTAGAATAATGAATGATGGTAAAACCAGCGTGAATACCTAATCCTTTAATTAGATTTTCTTTTACATATCCAAATTTTAGGTAAGTCGAGCTCAGTAACCTAGTGCCGTAAGCGTTGTTTATATAATTAGTATTACGATCATAGGGACTACTAGTATAGGCGATACCTTGACCAATTCTTAAAGTCAAACTTCGTTTCAAAAAGTAGAAATTAAAATGTCCGTATAGGCCAATATTTTCTCCTAAATATTGGTTTTTCATATCTTGATAAGATAGAGAAAAACCCCAGTCAGGATAGTTGAATCGTCTTTCCCATTGATTATAACCGTATGTTTTCTTGTTATAACTTACGATAAAACCTGTAGGATGATCAGTGATTAAATGAGCTATATCAGGATTGTGTTCTAGAATGGTACCATAAAATGGATTGAAGTCTAAAGAAAAGGATTTTATCTCACTATCTTGGGAATGAGCATGGTAACAACTAGAAAAAAGAAGTATATAAAAAAAGTATTTATATTTTGTCAAAGGTTGGTTTTAGGATTCTCTCAAAAGTAAGAAACAACTTAGAAAAACACCCAACCAAGGAATAATTTAAGAGCTCTATTTTAATAGACTCCAATTAATTACATTTCAATTTTACTCAATTCCTTATAGTTTCTTTTCAATCTTTTGAGTAAAATTCCATAAACCAAGCTGTAAATCCCGTAAATCACAAGACACATTACCAATAAGTAAATAAAGGTAAACCCTAAAAACATCAATTTAATTTTTAATTCATGTCCTGCGTTTGAAGGAGCATGCACCATATTGTAAATTCTAGGGTCATTTTCTAACATTAGGACACTAAAAATCACACCGTATACAAAGACAAAGGCTAGGTTAAACCAGATATAAGCCCTCATTGTTTTACGAGTAATGATAATGTTACGCAACAATTCCTTTACAGGTTGAACTGCTGATATGCGACGGTAGTTACGGTAAAATAAATACACAAAAATTATGAGCGCGATGTAACTAAATACGTACGTCCCATAATGAAAACTCTCACCGGTGATTTCAATGGCCTCATCTCTAGCATCAGTCATAAAGGGAAGAAAACTTACCAAGGTGAGTAGTGCAAATTCAATTAACGCAATGTAGAGTAACCATTTTACGATGTTACTACTTTTCTTGTGAAGCATACTGCTCAGTGCAGTTGTAGAAAATTTAGGTAAACCTTTTTCCTGTTGCTTCCAGTTTTCTTTTAAAATATCTAATTGATCCATAGTTTATGGATTTACAAGTTTAGCAAGTTTTGTTTTTATTCGATTCATCTTTACTCGGGCATTTACCTCGCTTATACCCAAAGTGTATGAAATCTCCTTATAATTTTTATCCTCCAGATATAAAAAAACAAGAGCTTTGTCTATATCATTAAGTTGTTTAATAGCACTGTACAATAAAGTAAGTTGTTCGTTTGAATCATCTTCCTCTTTACGGTCTTCAATTTTAAATTGTACGCTATCGTATTCTTGAGTCTTGACTCTACGTTTGTTTTTACGATACAATGTAATTGCCGTATTCAGTGCTACACGATACATCCAGGTTGAAAACTTGCTATCACCTCTAAATTTGGGATAGGCTTTCCACAGTTGTATCGTAACTTCTTGAAACAAATCATTATGTGCATCTTGATCATTGGTATATAACCGGCATATTTTGTGCACGATATTCTGGTGTTTATCAAGTAGCTCTACAAATTGTTTTTCTTGGTCTGGTTTCACAAAATCAGATTATGCTTATAAGTAGTTTAGGTTTACTTTTTGTTACAATACAAATGATAAATTTAAAAAAGTAGGTAGTGAGTACGCTTTCGCGAAAGCGTATAATCACATTCTATCATATAACAGTCCAGAATGTATGAAAAAAAAAGCCTATTTCTTATCTTTGTTATTCATTACAAATATGAAATAAAGACCTCTTTTATGAGTAAATACGATGTAGCCGTTATAGGCTCGGGACCTGGTGGATATGTTGCAGCAATTCGATGTGCACAACTAGGTATGAAAACTGCCATTATAGAAAAATACAATACATTGGGTGGAACCTGTTTGAATGTGGGTTGTATTCCATCAAAAGCACTTTTAGACTCTTCTCATCATTACGATGATGCGATGAGACATTTTGAAGAGCACGGTATTGATATTCCAGGTGATATTAAGATCAATTTTGAAAAAATGATCGCTCGTAAACAAAAAGTAGTTGATCAAACTTGTGATGGTGTAGCATTTCTTATGAAAAAGAACAACATCGATGTTTTTACTGGAATGGGATCCTTTGTCGATGCTACTCACATTAAAATAGAAGGTGAAGAAACACAAACTATCGAGGCAGCAAAAACTATAATTGCAACAGGTTCAAAACCTGCAACACTGCCATTTATAGAACTAGATAAGGAGCGTATCATTACATCTACCGAAGCATTATCGCTTAAGGAAATACCTAAACACATGATCGTAATAGGTGGTGGAGTAATAGGACTAGAGCTAGGTCAGGTTTATCGTCGTCTAGGAGCCGATGTTACCGTGATTGAATACATGGATCGCATTACTCCTGGAATGGATAAGGTTTTATCTAAAGAGCTTACCAAGGTTCTTAAAAAGCAAGGAGTAAAATTCCAGTTATCTCATGCGGTTAATAAAGTGGAACGCAATGGTGATGAAGTAACGGTAACGGCAAAAAATAAAAAGGGAGAAGAAGTAAGTTTTACTGGTGATTACGTTTTAGTAAGTGTAGGTCGTCGCCCTTATACGGATAAATTAAATGCTACCGCAGCAGGTGTAAAGGTTAATGAGCGTGGTCAAATAGAGGTAAATGAACATTTACAAACCAATGTTTCAAACATTTATGCGATAGGAGATGTAGTACGTGGCGCTATGCTAGCTCACAAGGCAGAAGAAGAAGGTGTATTTGTAGCCGAAACTATTGCAGGTCAAAAGCCACATATTAATTACAACCTTATTCCTAATGTAATTTACACTTGGCCAGAAGTAGCAAGTGTAGGTCAAACGGAAGAACAACTTAAGGAAGCTGGGGCAAATTACAAAGTTGGTCAATTTCCTATGAGAGCTTTAGGGCGATCTAGAGCAAGTGGTGACATTGATGGATTAATAAAGATTATTGCCGACAAAGCAACCGACGAGGTTCTAGGTGTACACATGATAGGTGCTCGAGTAGCCGACCTAATTTCAGAAGCTGTAACAGCAATGGAATTTAGAGCTAGCGCCGAGGATATTGCTAGAATGTCACACGCACATCCTACCTATGCCGAGGCTGTTAAAGAAGCGGCTCTTGCTGCAACTGATGATCGTGCTCTACATGTATAATATTGTATAAGTAATGAATTTATAAAGTGCGAGTTTTAATTTACTCGCACTTTTTGTTTCTAAATTAGTAAGTGAACAAACGACAAACATATTCTATCCAAAAGGATGCTGCGGCATTTAAAACTGCCTTAATACATTTTTTTAATAAGGAATCTTTTTCTTTTTATTAGACAGCAACCATCATCAGGATCAATATGCTAATTATGATTGGTTAGTGGCAGTAGGTGCTCTAGAAAAGTTAATTCCCCAATCAGGTGATGCTTTTAATAGTTTGAGATCCTTTAGAGAAGAATTCCCAGATTGGTGTTTTGGATGGTTGACCTACGACTTAAAAAATGAGGTAGAAGAACTTGAGTCATTGAATGTAGATGGGATGCAAATACCGGTAATGCAATTTGTAGTACCTCAATATGTATTTAGTTGTAAAAAGGGACAGGTAGAATTACATGCCTATGTAAACGATTCGAGAGTTGTTACTGACTTAATTAATCAGATAGTTCAGGATCCAATAACTCATCACGCAACAGTAGTTAAATCTCAGTTTATTGAAGCTCGAGATGAAGAAGATACGTACATAAAAAAGGCCCATCGATTTTTAAACCATATTAAGCGAGGTGATATTTATGAAGCAAACTTTTGCACAGAATTTTTTGCTTATGATGCCTATTTTGATAGTGTAAAAGCATATAATGATTTAAATAAAATAAGTGAACCTCCATTTGCAGCTTATGTAAGAAGTAATGAGTTCTCACTAATATCAGCTAGTCCAGAAAGATATTTACAAAAAAAAGGAACTAAGATCATATCACAACCGATAAAAGGAACAGCTGCAAGATCTGGACATTTTGTGGTGGATGAATCTTTAAAAGAAAAATTACAAAACGATCCTAAAGAACGTTCTGAAAATGTCATGATCGTTGATCTGGTGCGCAATGATTTATCAAGAGTAGCGCAAAAAGGAAGCGTGCAAGTAGAAGAACTTTTTGGTGTTTACACCTTTAAACAAGTGCAT
The DNA here is from genome assembly GCF_002117085.1 of Nonlabens tegetincola. GTDB lineage: Bacteria > Bacteroidota > Bacteroidia > Flavobacteriales > Flavobacteriaceae > Nonlabens > Nonlabens tegetincola. The sequence continues at coordinate 810,931 of NZ_CP019342.1, forward strand.
CAAATGATAAGTACTATTACTTGTGAACTTAGGGAAGAAATAAGCGCTGTTGATGCGATTGAAAATTCCTTTCCTATGGGCAGTATGACAGGCGCTCCTAAAATAAGTGCCATGAAAATTATAGAAGAGCAAGAAAGCTTTAAACGCGGTTTGTACAGCGGTTCAGTAGGGTATTTTACTCCAAATGATGATTTTGATTTCAATGTGGTTATCAGATCTATATTGTATAACTCAAATTTAAAATACCTGTCTTTTTCAGTAGGTAGTGCCTTAACCGTTGCAGCACAACCCGAAAAAGAATATCAAGAATGTATGCTTAAGGCTAGAGCTATGAAGAATGTTTTAGCTTTACAAGGCTTTGAAGCACGATAAGTATGTTACAAGATTTTAAACAACATATTCAAACTGAATTTCCAGAACTTTTAAATGCATCTCTATTAATTGCAGTAAGCGGCGGTTGTGATAGTATGGTATTGTGGGATTTAATTCATCGGTCTGGTTTGAACTATGCCGTGACTCATTGTAACTTCCTTCTTAGAGATAATGAAAGTGATAAAGATCAAGAGCTTGTTGTTAATAAAGCGCAAGAACTAGGCGTTGTTTGTCATACAACTAGCTTTAATACTCAAGAGTTTATGAAGCAGCACAACATGGCTGTTCAAGAAGCTGCTAGAAAATTAAGATACGAATATTTCTATGCTATGTGCAGGGAATTTAATTATGATTACATTCTCACTGCTCACCATTTAGATGATCAAATTGAAACATTCTTTATGCATCTTAATCGTGGTGCAGGATTAAATGGTCTTACAGGCATACCTGACCGCAATAATAAAATCCGAAGACCATTATTGATTTTCTCTAGAGAGAGAATTGAAAACTATGCAACAAATAATCAGGTAGAGTATAGAGAGGACGCAAGCAATAATCAAAATAACTATTTACGCAACCAATTGCGTAATCTCGTGCTTCCTCAATTGTATAAAGCTTTACCACAATTAAGGGAAAATCTTCCTAAAGTGTTGGTTAATTTAAAGGCTAGTAAACAATTACAAGATGATGCGGTATCACGCTTTCGCGAAAGCGTAATCACACAGGTTCAGGATGAAATACATTTCTCGGTCAAAGCATTAAAATCTTACCATCAAGCTGGTTCGTATTTATATGAAGTTGTCAATCAATATACAGCCGTTAACTACGATGAATTAATGCAATTTATGAATTCACCAAGTGGTAAGAGATTAGAATTAGGTGCTTATCAATTATGGCGAGATAGAGAATATTTTAAGTTAATTCCCGTACCGAAAAAGCTTGAATTTGATGTAAGTATGCCTATAGAAAATTCTAAAGTGGAAACTGAGATAGGAACTTTTGAACTTGAAATTCAATCGGTAAATAATCCATTAGAGGTTGTAAAAAATGAAGCAAGCAAGAATAATTTGTTTCTTGATGCTGAATTAATAGTCGCTCCTCTAAAAATAACAAATTGGAAAGCAGGAGATAAATTACAGCCATTTGGTATGAAGGGGAAAAGTCAATTAGTAAGTGATATACTTACAAATTATAAGGTTTCTACCTTTGAAAAGCCCAATGTTCCAGTATTGCGTTATCTTGGTCATTTATTATCGGTGATAGGGTATAGAAACAGCATTCATTTTCCAGTTACATCATCTACTAAAAAACTATTAAAAATAACTTTTCATTCATGAGAAACTACCTAAGCATTTTATTGTGCTTTTTGAGCTTTTATGCTTTTGCACAGTTTGGTGACCAAGATCCTACCAATTGGAATACAACCGTTGAAAAAATAGCTAAAAACGAATATGTTTTTAAAACTCAAGTAACTCTAGAACCTGGATGGCATTTATATTCTCAAACAGGTGAAAAGGGTAGAGGACCTATTCCAACTACATTTAGTTATTACGGAGTTGAAGATAAAATTGAACTTATCGGTGTAAATAAGGAGGAAGGATCTTTTGCAGAGTTTTCTTCAGTTTGGGATTTCAATGTGTATCAATTTTCTGATAAAGGTAGTTTTGAACAACGGGTGAAAATACTAGATGAATCTCTAGAATACATCGTTGGAGAAATAGGTTATCAGGTATGTGATGATGAAAAGTGTTTAAGACCAACTTCTTTTTCATACGTGTATAAACTAAATCCTGATGTTGTAGTTCCTGATGACGCCACTGATATCATTGATGTTTATTATGATGAAGAAAAGGAGCCTTTACTTTCGCAAGGACCTGAACCCAGTTCCATTCCACTAAAGGAAAGTCATGACTTAGAATCTAAATCAGAATCTGATGTACAAGCATCTGAAAGTGATACAAGTAAAAACAAAATGATAAAATTGAAAATGACACTGAAGAAAAGAGCTTATGGGGTATTTTCTTGGTTTCCTTTTTAGCCGGTTTTGCAGCCTTATTAACACCTTGTGTATTTCCAATGATACCGCTTACGGTGAGTTTCTTTACTAAACAAAGTAGTAATCGAGCTAAAGGAATATCAAACGCTATTCTATATGGCTTTTTTATCATATTAATCTATGTGTTGTTAGGTAGTGTAGTGGTGGCTATTTTTGGTGACCGTATCCTGAATGCCATGTCTACTAATGCTTATGTCAATTTAGGTTTTTTCATCATTCTTATAATTTTTGCCGCTTCTTTCCTTGGAGCGTTTGAAATTACCTTACCGCAATCTTGGGCAAATAAAGTCGACGAAAAATCCAATAAAGGTGGATTTATAGGTATATTTTTTATGGCTTTGGCTTTAGCCATAATTTCATTTTCTTGTACGGGACCTATTGTTGGATCCTTGATCCTTGAAGCATCTAGTAAAGGTGGAGTAGCACCTATTGTTGGTATGCTAGGATTCTCGACTGCTCTTGCTCTTCCTTTTACTTTGTTTGCCATCTTTCCTGGCTGGATGAATTCGTTACCAAAATCAGGTGGATGGTTGAATACAGTTAAAGTTGTTTTGGGTTTTTTAGAGTTAGCGTTAGCATTCAAATTTTTATCCAACGCAGATTTAGTTTATCAATTCATGCTGTTACCACGTGAGGTGTTCCTGGCCTTTTGGATAGCCATATTTGGTTCATTAACCTTGTATTTATTTGGTAGAATTAAAATGCCATACGATGGACCAGAGTCAACTATTTCAGTAGGTAGAGCCTTGTTAGGTGTGGTTGTTTTATCCTTTACTATATACATGATTCCTGGTATGTGGGGTGCACCACTAAAAATTATATCAGGTTTTCCACCGCCATTAAATTATGCGGAGTCACCTTATGGAGTAGGTTACAAAAAGCTTACTGAAGTGACAGAGATTCCTGAACATGCTCATTTAGGTGTACACGACATCATAACTTTTGATGATTATGATGAAGGATTGGCTTATGCTAAACAAGTCAATAAACCCGTGTTAGTAGATTTCACTGGTTATGCTTGTGTAAACTGCCGTAAAATGGAAGAACGTGTTTGGTCAGATCCTAGAATTTTGCCCATATTAAAGAATGACTTTGTGATGATTTCTTTATACGTAGATGATCAAAACAAACTACCCAAAGAAGAGCAATATGAAAGTGAAGTTTTAGGAGGGAAGGTAAGAACGATAGGAGATAAGTGGTACGAGTTACAAAAGAAGCAATTTAAGAATGCAGCACAACCTTATTACGTAAAACTTAATGCGGATGGAACTCAAAAAGGAATGCCTGATCCAGTAGGTTATACTCCAGACATAAATGAATATAGAGATTGGTTAAAAGAAGGTATCGAATAATTTATTCGATACCTTACAATAAATTACATAACCCGTTTGAAGCTTCAAACGGGTTTTTTTATTGCTAGCTTATCTTAATCTACTTAACTATTTTATATTCTTCCTATGCATTTTAAAGGTTTAAGGATCTTATTCTTTATCGATGATTTGGTCAAATCGGAATCGAGTTTGGGCAGTGTGAACACTTTTATTAATGATGTATATAGAGGAGTTTCTTTTTGAAAAAGAATAGAAATATAGATACAACAATGCCTGAATAATTAGACTATTTTGGATACAGATTATACTTCTTATGTCTGTCTTGAGATCGCTTATAATCTCAAATGCTTAAGTAACTGTATTAGATGAATTCTTAATTTACGCATCATGTAGGTTTTTAAAAGACTTTTCAGCTTAGTTTAGGTGTTGATGTAAAATGTCTTTTTTCTTAGAATATGTTCAAAACTATATCCACTTTTGATATTCATAAATTAGAGAAATAAAAAAAGCTGCCCGATTGGGCAGCTTTATATTAACAGAAAGAACAGTTAGATTAGTTTACTCTAAAAGTAACTCTTCTTACCATTTGTCTAGCTTGTGCGCTATTTTTATCTACTGATGCATCTTCACCATCACCGTTAACAGTTAACCTTGAAGCGTCAATACCAGCTGCAACCATTACATCATTTACCATCTTAGCACGACGCTCAGACAATTGTTTGTTGTATTCTGGGCTTCCGATTTCGTCAGCATATCCAGTCAAAGTAGCAGTTGCAGAAGGGTGATCCTTCATGTACTGTACGATAGTGTTAAGAGCTCCTAAACTATAAGTAGTAGGCTTAGTGCTGTTAAACTGGAAATATACATTTACATAACCTTCGTTGATTAATTTTTTAACTAGATCAGAGTCAGCAGCTCCAGCTTGATTCATCATGTTTTCAGCATCGGTCTTATTTACATAAGTATTAGCTAAAGAACTTTCCATATCATCTGGTATACCGTTTTTGTTCATGTCGATTGCACGACCTTTACTATCAACTCTTACACCACTTTCAGTAGTATTATCACGGTCTAAATAGTTAGGAACACCATCTTGATCATCATCTGCTTGCTCGCGAGCCATTTTATCAACAGCTGCTGCCATTTCAGCAATTTTCTCATCGTACATGTCTGGAGCCCAGTCTGCATGAATGTCATTACTACCTAGGTAAATATTTAAACCTGCAGAAGCATTCACAACAAATCCATTAAATCCTCTAGTTCCTGTTCTTCCTAAACCGTCAAAAGTATAGTCTTGTCTTACATGTCCTAGTATAGATAAATCTCCGAATAAAGCTACTCGATTTGATAATCTCACTTGTGGAGTAACACCAAGTTGAAAATTAAGCATGTAGTCTTCATCTAATTCAACAGGTTCAACTGGCTTAAGAGTAGATACACCCATACCACCGTGAACTAAAAGTCCTAATCGATCGTCTAATTGATTCAGTCCAATAATATGACCTGCGTTAAGCACACCTTCAAGTGTTGCTCTTACATACCTGCTTTCAAAATCACGGCTTTCTTCATCTGCATTGAAGCTATTATATCCTAAATCAAGATTAAAACCAAATTTATTGTTCACCATGTAACGAATACCTAAATCTGCCTGCCACAAGGATGGTGTGTTAGTAAAGGCTCCTGATGATACTGGTCTTACAGGTTTTGTTACACCAGCACCAACATCGATCGACCACTTGTTAAAGTCATTTACTTTAACATCTGATTCCATTTCGTCATTTTGTGCAACAGCTATACTAGCTACTAAAGCCATTGCCAAAAAATACTTTTTTTCATGAAGTTTGTTTTTTTGCTTTCTATTAAGCGACAAAGATACTTGTTTTTAAGAGATAGGCTAATCTTTTCTTACTTTTTAGTCTTAAAATTTAATTAAACGTTTTAGTGACTAATCGCTACCTTTGCCTTCTTGTTATTAAATATATGGTAAAAAATATCTGTTGTATTGGAGCAGGATATGTTGGTGGTCCTACAATGACTGTGATAGCAGCTAAATGTCCTCATCTTAAGGTTAATGTAGTTGATATTAATACGAAAAGAATTGAAGCTTGGAATCATTCTGATGTTTCCAAAATTCCTATTTACGAACCAGGTCTATCTGACTTAGTAAAACAAGCTAGAGGAAGAAATCTATTTTTCTCGACAGAGGTCGATCAAGCGATCAAGGAAGCTGATATGATTTTTATTTCCGTAAATACTCCTACAAAAACCTATGGAGTAGGAAAAGGAATGGCGGCCGATTTAAAATACATTGAATTATGTGCTAGACAGATTGCCGATGTTGCAGAGGATGACAAAATAATAGTTGAAAAAAGTACACTACCTGTTCGTACGGCCGAAGCACTCAAAAATATTCTTGACAATACTTCCAAGGACGTAAAGTTTCAAATTTTATCCAATCCAGAATTTCTTGCAGAAGGAACTGCTGTTCAAGATTTGTTAAATCCAGACCGAGTACTTATAGGTGGTGAACAAACTGAGGAAGGACGTATGGCCCAAAAGGCTTTAGTAGATATTTATGCTAATTGGGTGCCTTCTGATAGAATTTTGACGACCAACGTTTGGTCTTCAGAGCTTTCTAAACTTACTGCCAATGCGTTTCTCGCACAACGAGTTAGTAGTATAAACGCACTTAGTGAGCTTTGTGAAAAAACTGAAGCTGATGTCAATGAGGTAGCGAGAGCTATAGGAACTGATTCTAGGATAGGATCTAAGTTTTTGAAAGCATCCGTTGGTTTTGGAGGTAGTTGTTTTCAAAAGGACATTTTAAATCTTGTATACATTTCTAGGTCTTATGGTTTGCAAGAGGTAGCTGACTATTGGGAGCAGGTGATTATAATGAATGATCATCAAAAAAGGCGATTTGCATCTAATATTGTAAAAACGCTTTATAATACTGTTTCAGGCAAGAAAATAGCAATGCTTGGTTGGGCGTTTAAAAAAGATACGAATGACACCCGGGAATCTGCAAGTATATATGTAGCAGATGACCTACTTAATGAACAGGCAGAAATTGTGGTTTACGATCCTAAAGTAAATGCTGAACAGATTTATGCCGATTTAGATTATTTAAATACTCGAAGTAGCGAAGAAAATAGAAAAGGAGTTACTGTTGTTAACGATCCTATGGAGTGTTTCGATCAAGCTCATGCAATTGCTATTATGACAGAGTGGGATGAGTTTAAAGATTTCGATTGGAAATCTATTTATAACAAAATGTTGAAACCTGCGTTCCTATTCGATGGTCGTATGATTTTGGATCATGATAAAATGGAAGATATAGGATTTAAAATGTATACTATAGGTAAAGGTTAGAAGTATTTCGCTTTCGCGAAAGCGTAATTACAACATCAATGAGAAAAACAATTGTTATAACAGGAGGAGCTGGATTTATAGGTTCGGAAGTGGTGCGGTTATTTGTTACCGAGTATCCAGATGCTCATATTATTAATCTTGATGCGCTTACCTATGCAGGAAATTTAGAGAACCTTAAAATTATCGAGCACAAAGAGAATTATACATTCTATCGGGTAAATATCAATGATGCTCACGCTATAGAAACTGTATTTAAAAATCATTCAATTGATGTGGTTATACATCTAGCTGCAGAATCTCATGTTGATCGATCCATAAGTGATCCACTAGCCTTTGCTCGTACTAATGTTTTAGGAACTCTTAATCTTTTAGAAGTTTGTAGATCAACTTGGAATAAGGATTTTACTAATAAGTTGTTTTATCATATAAGTACTGATGAGGTTTATGGTGCTTTAGGTGAGAAAGGTCTTTTTACTGAAGAATCACCTTACAGTCCTAATTCGCCTTACTCGGCCAGTAAAGCTAGTAGTGATCATTTTGTGCGCGCTTATCATGAAACTTATGGTTTGCCTATTGTTATAAGTAATTGTTCAAATAACTATGGACCTTATCAATTTCCTGAGAAATTAATACCGTTGTTTATTAATAATATTAAACATGGAAAACCATTACCTGTTTATGGAGATGGTAATTACACACGGGATTGGTTGTATGTTAAAGATCATGCCTTGGCAATTAAAACTATAATGGAGCAAGGGCAATTAGGTGAGACCTATAACATTGGTGGTCATAATGAATGGAAAAATATTGATCTTGTACAGTTATTGTGTGATGAAATGGATGTGATGCTGGATAATGATGCAGGAACGAGTAGGTCTTTAATTACTTTTGTAAACGATAGACCGGGACATGATTTAAGATATGCCATTGATGCGTCCAAAATGTTAAACGAATTAGGATGGATGCCATCAGTATCTTTTGAACAAGGTTTAAAAGAAACAATCTCATGGTACCTAGAAAATCCTTTATGGTTACAACGGGTAACTTCTGGTGCTTACAAAGAATATTATAACCAACAGTATAAATAAATGAAAGGTATTGTATTAGCAGGTGGCTCGGGAACTAGATTGCATCCTTTAACCATAGCAGTGAGTAAGCAATTGCTACCTGTTTATGACAAACCTATGATTTATTACCCCTTATCTGTACTCATGCTGGCAGGTATAAGAGAGATTTTAATTATTTCAACTCCGCATGATTTACCAAATTTTAAAAAACTTTTAGGCGATGGTTCAGATTACGGGATACGTCTGCAATATAAAGAGCAACCATCACCTGATGGTTTGGCACAGGCTTTCATAATAGGTGAGGATTTTATAGGAGATGAAGATGTAGCTATGGTGTTGGGAGATAATATCTTTTATGGAGCAGGATTCTCTCAAGTACTGCAAAGTGCTGTACGTACTGTAACCAATGAAAAGCGAGCAGTCGTATTTGGTAATTATGTTAAAGACCCAGAACGTTATGGAGTTGCCTCTTTTGATAAAGATGGTCAATTAATCAGCATTGAAGAAAAACCTAAACAACCTAAAAGTAATTTTGCTGTAGTTGGTTTGTATTTCTATCCAAATTCTGTTATTAATGTCGCTAAAAGATTGAAACCTAGTGATCGAGGAGAGTTGGAAATCACTAGTTTGAATCAATATTATTTAGAAAAAAGGGAACTGAGCTTAGAAATTTTGAGTAGAGGTTTTGCCTGGTTGGACACAGGTACTCACGAGGCACTTTCTGAGGCAACGGAATTTGTAAAAGCCATAGAGAATAGGGCTGGATTAAAAATTTCATGTTTAGAAGAAATTGCTATTAAAATGGGTTGGGTTGATAAAAACGAAGTTGCAGAAAGAGTTAAAACTCTAAAAGGTTCTTATTTCGAATACTTAAAAAGGATAACCTTCTCGTAACTCTTATGCAGTGAGTTATTTTTGTACTTTCGCAAATTCAAATATTTAAGGTGAAATCAATTAAAGTTTTAGTTACAGGTGCTGCTGGTTTTATAGGTAGCAATCTTTGCGAGTTCTTATTGAATAATAATTATAATGTTATAGGACTGGATAATTTTTCTAATGGTCACCGTTATAATATTGAGCCTTTTATTCAACATCCTAATTTCACTTTTATAGAAGGGGATATTAGGGATTTAGATACTTGTCATAGTGCCGTAGCTGATTGTGATTACGTTCTTCATCAAGCTGCTTTGGGTAGTGTTCCTAGATCAATAAAAGACCCGATCACTTCAAACGATGTTAATGTAAGCGGTTTTCTGAATATGCTAGTAGCATGTAAAGATGCAGGAGTAAAGAAAATGGTATATGCGGCTAGTAGTTCTACTTACGGAGACTCCGAATCGTTGCCAAAGGTGGAAGACAAAATAGGTCGTCCCTTATCTCCGTACGCTATTACAAAATTTGTTAATGAGCTGTATGCGGATGTTTTCTACAAAACCTATGGGCTTAACACTATCGGTCTTAGGTACTTTAATGTTTTTGGCCGTAAACAAGATCCAAACGGAGCCTATGCAGCTGTGATTCCAAAATTTACTTCTAGCCTAATGAAGAAAGAATCACCTATTATAAACGGTGACGGTACCTACAGTCGTGATTTTACTTACATCGATAATGTGATTCAAGCTAACGTAAAGGCGATGTTGGTTGATTCTCAAGAAAGTGAAAATCAGGTGTTTAATGTGGCCTACGGTGATCGAACTACATTAATTGAACTAATTGAGTATTTGAAAAAGCACTTAAGTAAATTTGATTCTGATATTCGAGATGTGGTAATTAAGCACGGGCCTAATCGTGCAGGTGATATCCCTCATTCACTAGCTTCTATTGAAAAAGCTAAACGACTCCTTGGGTATGAGCCTAAGTTTAATATTGATCAAGGTCTCAAAGAGGCTGTAGAATGGTATTGGAATAATTTATAATTAGTTAATCTACGCTTTCGCGAAAGCGATCAAAACAAACGAGAAATGAATAAGAAAATTTGTGTTATTGGTTTGGGTTATGTAGGACTTCCTTTAGCTAGGCTCTTTGCTACCCAATACGATGTTGTGGGCTTTGATATTAATCAAGCTAGGGTAGATGAGCTTAATAAGGGTAGAGATAATACACTTGAAGTAGATGAAGAAACACTTCAGAAAGTGCTTAAAAATGAGTCAAATGATTCTTATGGATTGTATTGTACTACTCAATTAGAAGATATTGCAGACGCTCAAATATACATTATCACGGTTCCTACACCAGTTGATAAAAATAATCGTCCTGTATTAATTCCGCTTCAAAAAGCTAGTGAAACGGTTGGGCAGGTACTTAAAAAAGGAGATATTGTTATCTATGAATCTACGGTATACCCAGGAGCGACTGAAGAGGAGTGTATACCAGTATTGGAACAAGTTAGTGGTCTTAGGTTTAATACTGACTTTTATGCGGGCTATTCACCAGAACGTATTAATCCAGGAGATAAGTTACATACCGTTGATAAAATTCTGAAAGTTACTTCAGGAAGTACTTCAGAAATAGGTCAGGAAATTGATGAGCTTTATAAGTCAGTTATTACTGCAGGTACACATCTCGCACCAACAATAAAAGTTGCTGAGGCAGCAAAAGTTATTGAAAATTCTCAACGGGATATTAATATTGCCTTTGTCAATGAACTAGCTAAAATTTTTAATTTGTTAGAAATAGACACACATGCAGTTCTTGAAGCAGCCGGCACCAAATGGAATTTTTTACCATTCAAACCAGGTTTAGTAGGTGGTCATTGTATAGGGGTAGATCCTTATTACTTAGCACAAAAAGCACAAGAAGTAGGTTATCATCCTGAGATTATTTTGGCTGGGAGACGTATGAATGATAGCATGGGTGCTTATGTAGCAGGGCAATTTGTTAAACTCATGTTAGCTGAAAATATTTCGGTAAAAGATGCCAAGGTGTTAGTTCTAGGAATAACATTTAAAGAAAATTGTCCAGATATAAGAAATACTAAAGTTGTAGACGTTATTCAAAATTTGAAAGAATACGGGATAGATGTAAGTGTTCATGATCCTATGGCAAACCCAGATGAAGTATTTGAAGAGTACGGTTACTACTCACACAAAGAATTTAAGAAAGAACGTTATTCAGGAATATTACTAGCGGTTGCACATGAGGAGTATCTTGATATTGATTTAAATAAGTATTTAGAAAAAGAAAGTATTATTTACGACGTAAAAAATGTTTTAGGTACAAAATCACATGGTAAACTATAATAATTTGATACCTCATAATAGAGAAAATAAACCTACTTTTGCAACTTTAAAAAGGGGAAATGTCTAAAATAGTTAAATGCTTAGTGGTTTTTGGTACCAGGCCAGAAGCTATTAAAATGGCACCACTTGTTAAGGAAATGCAACGTACAGAAAGCGTTTCGTGCAAGGTGTGTGTAACTGCTCAACACAGGGAGATGTTAGATCAGGTTCTGGAATTTTTTGAAATAAATCCAGACTATGATTTGAACTTGATGAAGCCTAATCAAAATCTTTACGGGCTGACTGCCGATATTATACGGGAACTAAAATCAGTCTTAGAAGATTTTAATCCAGATTTTGTATTTGTACATGGTGATACTACTACTACTATGGCAACGAGTATTGCTTCTTTTTATAATCAATCTAGAGTTTGTCATGTAGAAGCTGGTTTGAGAACTTTTAATAAGTGGTCACCATTTCCAGAAGAAATGAACCGACAAATTGCAGGTCGAATATCAGATTTACATTTTGCACCTACACAAACAAGTGCTAATAATCTTTTGAGTGAAAATGTTGATTCTTCAAAGATTATCATTACGGGTAATACGGTTATTGACGCCTTAATCGGTAGCGTTGAAAAAGTGAATGAGAAACCATCAGAGCTCATTCAACAATTAGATGAAAAACTTAATGGTCGAGATCTTATTCTGGTAACTGGACATAGAAGAGAAAACCACGGTCAAGGGTTTAATAATATTTGTGAGGCACTTAAAAATATTGCACTAGCGAAACCAGAAATAGAAATAGTTTATCCTGTTCATCTAAATCCTAAGGTACAAGAGCCCGTTAACAGGATTTTGAGTGATGTTAGTAACATTACCTTAATTGATCCGTTAGCCTATCAAGACTTTATATGGATGATGAACCGAAGTAAGATCATCATTACAGATAGTGGAGGAGTACAAGAAGAAGCTCCAAGTTTAGGTAAACCTGTTTTGGTAATGAGGGATACTACAGAACGTCCTGAGGCTGTTGAAGCAGGTACAGTTATTTTAGTAGGTACAGATCCTGAATTGATATATAAAGAAGCTATCGACCTTCTAGATAATGAAGAGCGATTTAATAAAATGAGTGCTTTGCATAATCCTTATGGAGATGGTAAAGCTTGTAAACGAATTGTAGAAACTATATTAAATTATAATGAGTAAGCAACCAGAAGTAGTAATGATAGGATTAGGCTATATAGGTCTACCTACAGCAGCTTTAATCGCATCAAATGATGTTCATGTTCACGGTGTTGATATTAATCAGCATGTAGTAGAGACTATCAATCAAGGCAAAATTCATATAATTGAGCCCGACTTAGATACAGCTGTTGCTTCTGCAGTAAAACATGGGTTTTTGAAAGCTTCTACAAAAGCAGTAGAAGCTAATAATTATTTGATAGTGGTTCCCACTCCTTTTAAAGATAAGAACGAACCAGATATTTCATTTGTAGAATCGGCAACTAGAGGAATTATTCCATTACTTAAAAAAGACGATTTATATATCATAGAATCGACTTCTCCTGTAGGTACTACCGAAAAAATGGCTGAACTCATTTATTCTGAACGCCCAGAATTAAAAGGAGAAATTTATATAGCCTATTGTCCAGAACGTGTGTTACCAGGTAATGTGATGCATGAACTGGTGCATAACGATAGAGTGATAGGAGGAATCAATGAGCAGAGCACACAAAAAGCTCTAAATTTTTACAGTGCTTACGTTAAAGGTGATTTACATCCTACTAATGCAAGAACGGCTGAAATGTGTAAATTGGTTGAAAATTCTTCTAGAGACGTTCAAATTGCATTTGCAAACGAATTAAGTTTGATTTGTGATAAAGCAGGAATTAATGTTTGGGAGTTGATTAATTTGGCAAATAAGCATCCTCGAGTTAATATTTTACAACCAGGTTGTGGAGTGGGCGGTCATTGTATTGCCGTAGATCCTTATTTCATTACCGCAGACTTTCCTATGGAGTCTCAAATTATAGGAAAAGCTAGAGAAATCAATAATTACAAAAGCTTCTGGTGTGCTGAAAAAATTAAAAGTGCTAAGTTAGAATTCCAATTGAAACACGGAAGAAAACCTGCTATTGCTATAATGGGTTTAGCCTTTAAGCCAAATATTGACGATTTAAGAGAATCGCCTGCGAAATATATCGCTCAAAAGGTCTTGCAAGATGCCAACGACGAAAACTATTTTATCGTAGAACCTAATATTAGTGATCATAAAGTATTTAAACTTACGGATTATGAAGATGCTTATAACAAAGCAGACATTATAGCTTACCTAGTTGCGCACAATGAATTTAAGACTTTACCTAAGGATTCGGACAAAGTGATTCTTGATTTTTGTGGAGTAAATAAATAGTTTTTGATGGTTTTAAAATTGTGGCATCGAGGTGTTTCTTTTGTCCGAGAGAATAAGGATGTTACATTTTCTTTTTTATTGTATGGATCTGGCTTGTTAGGTATGTTGCTATCTGACCTTTATGTCAGTTCAAATTTTTCAACTTCTAACATCGCAGAATGGGCATTCTTCAAATCAACTATTTTAATAGTTTCTACGATTTGTTTGTTAGGTTTTGATCAACTTTTTGTTAGGGATCAAACATTAATTAAACGCTATTTTTATAGTTTTATAGGTTATACTTTTTTAATTGTTTTGTCAGTTTTACTGATCATCTATTTTTTAAAGGATTATAATCTTACTAAATTAATTTTGTTAGGTGTCGCTATAGTTTTGATGGCTGTTCAGAATTATATTTCTGCCGCCTCTAGGGGTAATTATAGGTTGTGGAAGGCACAATTTTCAGCTAATTTTTGGAAATTACTATTATTTTTAAGTATTGTTTTAATACCTGATTATAATACAATAGAATACTTTGTTATAGTTCTATTGTTTTGCGTAAGTGTTGGCTTTTTTTTGGGAGGATATAAAAAAGTTGATTCTAGTTTTGCTTCTAAAGAAATCCTTGATAATAAAACTGCTCGGCTTATGGGGATTTCTTTTTTACTTCACAATCTTACGTTAGTTGTGGCAATTTATGGGGAACAATTTCTAATCAACCTGTTTGGTGCTGAAATGACTTCTTCACACTTGTTTAAATATGTTGCTATTTTTACACCTATCGCATTAAGTTTGAATGGGTTTTTAGGCTTCTATTTAGGTCCTAAAATTCGCATAATGAATAATATGGACTTGAATGGGTATTTTAGTTTTGGTTTGAGAATACTATTCTTCTCAATCATTGTAGTAATGATTTCCTTTCTTTTTGGAATAATATATATGAAGACTATTCTTGATAGATCATGGTCAGAATTGGACTATTGGATTATTGTGTGCTTATTTGTAATAACAATGATCAGAGGTCTGTACATAGCTACTTCGGTATGTTTAGGGGTGTTTGGGACCAAAAAAAACCTTCAAAAAGCAGCTCTTTATACGTGGTTAACAACCATAGGTTATCTTATTAGCATCATAATTATTCTAACAGCATATACAGGAATACTTGCTGCTGAGCTCATTTGTTTTGCGACATTGATTAATTGGTTTTTACGACTGTTCATATCAAATACATTCACTGTAATAACTCTAAAAAAAAGAAGCATTGAATAATATTGTATTTATAGCACCATTATCCGCTCTTTCAAGACGAACTCGACTCTTTAAAATTGCAGTATATGTTTTCGGTAAAGGCATAAGAAGAATAAAACATATTGGTTGGGAAAGGTTACCAAATGAGGCTGAAGAATTCGCTTTTGATTTTGTAATTGAAAAGGAAATAATCCAATCCGGTGGAGGATATGGAGGAAGCAAAGTAAAAAGACTTTATTTACTATGGATGTTAAAATTATTTTTTAAGGGTTCACTCTTAGAAAAAGTGATGTGGTTTGGGCATTAGGTTTTGAGAGTGCTTTTCCTTTATTACTTGCAAGTAAAATAAAGGGTTTTAAATTATATTTCGATGATGCTGATCGATTTTCAATGTTATTTAATTTTCCGAAACCCTTAAAATTTGGAATTCAATTTTTGGAAAAATCACTTCACAAAAATGTTATAAACATATTATTCCTGTAGCGGAAAGATATAATTTCAATTCGAAAAAGTTTTTATTCTTCCAAATATGCCTAGTGAATCAGAAATTAAAAAAGCAGAAATATTATACCAGACCATGGATTTGATAAAGGCTTCAGTAGTCATCAATGTTAATGGCTGGTTAGGTTCAGGGCGTGGTATGAAGACTGCTCTAAGATTATGCGAAAATTTAAAAGATAAAGATGTAGCTTTTATTCTCGCTGGGAAATTAGATTGTCCTGAGGCCGAAATCATTTCAAAAAAACCAAATGTACAATATATAGGGCAAGTGTCTAATTCCAAAGCATTAGCAACCTATTTAGCTTCTGATTTTGTATTTACTTATTATGATCCGAATTCAGTAGTTAATACTTTAGCAGCTTCAAACAAATGGGGAGATGCTCTTAAAATGGGAATCGGCGTCATTGTAAATTCTGAAGTTATAACCGCTAATTATCTTGATCAAGCAGGAGTGACTATTACCTATAATTATCAAGATAGTACCTCATTAACACACAAAATATGTGAATTATTAGATAATCCTGATAGCATTAAAAAAATAAAAAGTAATTCTAGAAATTTATCTACAAAATTTGGTTATTTTGAAGATCAATTAAACAACCTATTTTATGAAGCCGAATAAACTTGAAAAAATATTTTGCTTTCTTATTGTAAAATCTGTAGCAAATTTCAAGCCTAGATGGGCAACCAATATTCAATACTATTTTTTTAAAAGATGGGGAATGAGGTTTAATGGAAGACCGAATTATATTTCTTCAAAAATTTGGTTTGATGGATCAGATTATTCACTAATTGAAATAGGAAACCAAGTAACAATGTCCAGTTATATTAGAGTTTTGACTCATGATTGGTCATTGCACACAGTAGCTAAAGCCTTTGATGTTGAACAGGAGAAACCATTTGGTATTCTTGATTCGGTTAAGATTGGGGATTATTCGTTTATTGGTACAGGTACTATAATCATGCCGGGTGCAGAAATAGGGAAAGGATGTATAATTGGGGCTGGTACAGTTGTTAGAGGTAAAATTCCTGATTTTTCCATTTATATTGGTAGTCCAGGAAAAATAATTGGTGATTCAAAGAACTATTTAGCGAAAAAAATACCTTCTTTAGACGCAGAGATTTTCAAATAAATCTTAATCAAATTTATGAACTGGTTTGATTTAATTAAATATTTGTTTGTTTTTCAGACATTTGCTCTCGTTCTAATTGAAAGAAAACGATTGACATTGAACCCAGCTATAATTTATTTGGTTTTCAATGGAATTGTAGGTATTGGTTGTTTTAAATATTTTCAAGAAGATGTAGTTGCGGACTATAAGCATGCTGCTATTATAGGAGTTTCTCCTCTATTGATTTACATAGGATATTTGTTAGCTATATCAAAAGCAAATTTCTCAAATAGTTATTATATATTCTGGAATAAACCCCTTATAGAATCAAGTCAAAAACGAAAAAAAAGATTATTGTATTTGCTGATTTTCTCGATAGCTATGTCAATCCTTTATTATCAATTAGTAGGATATAATCTTTTTTTAGAAAGCTTGAGAGGTGGTGCTAATGATTTTGTTCAAATGAGACTAGATGCTTACTCTGGAAAAAATTATTACGCACCCGGTATTTTCAACCAATTTAAAAATACGATTTTTCCAATTCTTTTTGTTTATTTTGCGTTCTTATGGCGTAACAGAAACTTTTTTTGGTATTATATTGTTATTGTTGGGCTAATTCTCGTTTTTTCATTAATTGGAACAGGTCAAAGAACTTTTCTTGTCACTGGCATTTTAATTATTATAGCAATAATCACAGGATTAAAATCAGGAAAAATTAGTAAATCCATTGTGTTTTACTCATCCATTTTTATAATCGTAGTGTTTGGATTTCTATCATTACAGTTGAACAGAGTCTCTGACGCTGGATTGACTAGTACATTAGAACAATTAAGTCATAGAATCTTTGATTCTAATCAATTAAGTGCTGTGGTTGGATTTCGATATGTTGAAAAGCAGAATATAGTTTTAGGAAATGAGTGGTTAGAGTCATTAATTGGTTTAGTGCCAGGAATTAAAGGTAGTGATTTGTCAAATAGAATTTTTGATCAGATTTTTGGAGGTTTTAGAGGTACTGCACCATTAAGTGTTTGGGGATCGGCATATCATAACTTTGGTTTTATGGGGAGTATATTTCTTTGTCTCCTAGTTGGATTTCTGTATACCAAGGTATATTTGAGGTTTATAAATGGAAAGAAAACAATTATCAGGGTTACAGTCTACTGTTCAATTTTTGTTTATTTGTTCACTTGGATTGCAGGTGCTCCATCCCAGCTTTTAATAAATGGCTTATTAGGTTGTGGCCTATTATTATTATTTCAAAGAAAGAAAGAAAGTAGGGTATCATGATCATTAATTCTATTATCTGCTCTTCATTATTTATTTAGTAATGATATTGGTTATTCGGATTTTTAGAAATTATGATTCCATTTACAAGATATTCTATATTTCATTCGGATCATTTTTCTTCTTTATACATTTAGGTCTACCACTGTATTTCTATTTAAACCATTATAACAGATATGTGAAGCAACATTATGCTGAATCAACTTATATAGATTCTTTAAACTTGGTGTTTCTGAGCTTTCTAGTTATAAGTATGGGATATTTAATTTATGCAATCTTCACTCCTAGAGAGATAAAATCTATTAATCCAATTCGATTAAAGCATAATAAATGGGTATATCGATTTATCATTTTATTATTTTTTTACAGCTTCATTACGCAAGTTATTCTTGTATTTCAAATATTAGATTATGGTAGACAAGATTATTTGTTTTCAAGAGTACATTTTGGTACTGGAAAAGGTTTTTTAACATTGTCTGCTCAACTAATGTTGGTTGTTAGTTTTGTCTCATTTACTTTAATAAAAAGAGATAGTCATTATAGAAAAAAATATATCGTGATTTTCCTAAGTTCTGTTCTAATAGGTTTATCTTATTATGTTTTCGTTCAATATAGAAATGCATTATTTGTTCTTTTTATTTTTTATTTTTTACTCAATCATCCATTTAAATTTTAAAATAATTAAGAAATATATTTTATTCGTATCAACTGCGTTGTTTTGTGTTTTATTGTCTTTTACCTAATGGGATTAGAACGAATTCAACATCTAAATGAAATAAAAATAAAAATATTGAATTCTCGACTTTAGTCTTTTTAAATAATACTTTTGGCAACCATGAAAATTTAAACTGGTTAATTGAAAATGAAGATCAAATTTCTTATCAAAATGGAGCAACTTACATTGCTGCATTTCAAAATTTTATCCCAAGGTCTTTATGGAAAAACAAACCATTTGGTGCTGGTCCTTTAATGAAGAATTATGTTAGTAAAAATAAATATTCGATAAATAATAAGTACAGAGGTTCTTTGACAACAGGATTATTGACAGAACTTAAAATGAATTTTAATGGCTTTATCTACTTTGTATTTCTATTTTTATACGGTGTAAGCATATCTGCATTACTAAAATCTTATTTAACTAGAAGTAATTTTTACCTTAAATTAATTCAACTTATAATATTAATCGGATTTACATTCCTAATACTTTACTCTGAGTTTCTTGGTCTGATAACAAGAATTTTCTGTTATTGCTTACCTATCCTTTTCTTATATTACATTTCTATAAAAACTATTAATGAAACAAATCATACAATCCTTTAAAACAGGAGAAACTATACTCGAACAACTACCAGCACCACAAGTAAAACGTGGCCATGTACTTATTCAGACAACTAAATCGTTAGTCTCGCTAGGGACAGAACGCATGCTGGTAGAATTTGGAAAATCTAATTTGATTTCTAAAGCAAGACAGCAACCTGATAAGGTTAAAATGGTTTTAGATAAAATCAAGACAGACGGGTTAATACCGACGCTAGAAACAGTGTTCAATAAATTAGGAGAGCCATTACCATTAGGCTACTGTAATGTAGGTAAAGTTATTGAGGTAGGAGAAGGAGTTTCAGAGTTTAAAGTAGGAGACCGTGTAGCTTCTAATGGTGGTCATGCAGAGTATGTTTGTGTTCCTAAGAATTTAGTGGCTGCTATTCCAGACAACGTATCAGACGAACAAGCAGCGTTTACGGTAATAGGAAGTATAGGTTTACAAGGTATACGATTATGTGAGCCTACGATAGGAGAGACTGTTGTAGTCACTGGATTAGGACTGATAGGATTAATAACCGCACAGTTACTTAAGGCAAATGGTTGTAATGTTATCGGTATTGACTTTGATCAGTCTAAACTAGACCTAGCTAAAACATGGGGAATTACAACTATCAATCCTGGACAAGGTGAAGACCCAGTAAAAACGGTGATGCAACTTACAGATGGTGTAGGAGCAGATGGGGTTATTATCACAGCATCAACTAAATCTAACGATGTTATCTCACAAGCAGCTCAAATGTCGCGTCAACGTGGTAGAATCATTCTAGTAGGAGTTATAGGTCTGGATATAAGTCGTGCAGAGTTTTATCAGAAAGAACTTACTTTTCAAGTTTCCTGTTCTTATGGTCCAGGAAGATATGATGAAAACTATGAAAACCGTGGGCAGGATTATCCGTTACCTTTTGTACGCTGGACTGAGAAACGCAATTTTGAAACTATCCTTAATTCTATTTCTAAAAATTATATAGAAGTAGACCCTATGATTACTGAAATTGTAGACCTAGAAGATTACCAAAAAATTTATGGTGATATAGGAAGTTCTAAATCCATTGCCTCTATTTTAGATTATAAAAACGCTACCTATAGCAATACGATTACCATTAATAGCAACTTAAATACCAATTCAAAAAATGGTATTGCCATAGTAGGAGCTGGTAACTTTACAAAAATGACCATGCTGCCTTCCATAAAAGGTACTAACGCAAACCTGCAATACATCATAAGCTCTGGTGGTCTCTCTGGAACTACATTAGCCAAAAAATTTGACATAGCAAATAGTACAACAGATTTTGATGAAGTATTAAAAGATGATAGTGTAAGTACCGTAATGATTACCACTAGACACAACTTACATGCGCCAATGGTAATCAAATCTCTTAAAGCTGGTAAAAATGTATTTGTAGAAAAACCACTGGCACTAAATAATAAAGAACTTGATAATATTATAGAAGTATATAAAGAATCAAAAGCTAGTCTTACCGTTGGTTTTAATCGTAGATTCTCACCACACGCTATGAAAATGAAAGAAGCTATAGGAAATGGAAAAACACCTATAAACGTTATTGCGACTATGAATGCTGGTGCAATTCCGCCAGAGGTTTGGGTGCATGACCTTAAAGTAGGTGGTGGAAGAATAATCGGTGAGGCTTGTCACTTTATAGATTTAATTGCCTATTATACTGGTAGCAAGGTTACTGCCGTATGTATGAATGCCATGGGTGTGAATCCTGAAGAAAACACGGACAATGCATCTATTTTACTCAAATTTGAGAACGGTTCTAATGGTGTAATCAATTACTTTGCAAATGGAAGTAAAGCTTATTCAAAAGAACGCGTAGAGATTTACAGTCAGGAACGCACCCTTATTTTGGACAACTGGAGAATTACAAAGGCATTTGGCTTTAAAGGTTTTAGTAAGCTTAAGACTAAAATGGATAAAGGTCATAAAAATCAATTCCAGAAAATGGTAGACCATATAAATAATGGCGGTGAGGCACTTATTGAAATGGATTCTTTGGTGAATACCACTAGAGCATCTTTCGCAGCTATTGAGAGCTTGAAAACAGGGAATTGGGTAGATGTTAAGTAGACTATCGTTGATTTTTGATTTTATTAAAAATATGGGCTGGCGCTACGTCAGCTTTCGTATTTGGCATATGATTCAAATCAAAACAGGTTTGTTTGCTAAGAAATTCCCAGCAAATCCACCATTTAAAAAGTTCATCTCACTAGAGAATTGGAAAAAGGAAGAAATTCCATTTCTCATACATTCTAGAGAATCTATAAAGTTAGATAAAAACTTGAGTAAGGATTTAGAATTACGCTTTCGCGAAAGCGTAAACAACAATATCACTTTCTTTAACAGCCAGCAATTTCAATTAAACGAAGCAGCACAATGGCATGCGAATCCTAGTAATGGATATCGATATGATGTAAATAAACATTGGTCTCAAATAGCAGATTTATCCAAGGAAGCAGGTGATATCAAATTCGTATGGGAGAAAGCTCGATTTTCTTTTATCTACGATATTTTACGATATGATTACCATAGTGGCTCAGACCAAGCCGCCTATGTTCTGGGCGAGATTGAGGATTTTATAGATAATAACCCAATAAACCTTGGTCCACAATATAAATGTAGTCAGGAGATAAGCCTGCGTATCTTGAACTGGACTTACGCCATTCATTACTTCAAAAACAGCACTCATCTAACTGAGGAATTGTTTGAGAAAATTATCAATTCAATTTACTGGCATTTGCATCATGTGCGCAACAATATTCATTTTTCTCGAATTGCTGTACGCAATAATCATGCTATTACAGAGACTTTAATGCTGTATCTGTCACATTTATTATTCCCATTCATTCCAGAATCTAAAAAATGGAGTCAGTATGGGTTGAAATGGTTTGAACAGGAAATTGATTACCAGATTTATGATGATGGGACGTTTCTTCAATATTCAATGAATTACCACAGAGTAGTAGTTCAATTACTCACATGGGGAATACGTTTGAATGATTTGAATGGATTACGCTTTCGCGAAAGCGTATATAAAAAAGCGCAACTTTCTTTGAATTTTTTAGATACATGTCTTGATGAACAATCTGGTAAATTACCGAATTATGGTAGTAATGATGGCGCCTTATTCTTTAAATTCACAGATTTAGATTATAGAAATTACACCAGCCAGCTAGATGATTTAAGAATGGCACTTAATAATGAAGCCGTTTTACCATCCGAAAGTTTTGCCTGGTACGGTATGGAAAAACCAACTTTCGTAAAGCGCAATCAACCTGAAGTATCCAAATTTGATAAAGGTGGTTATTATATTATCAATGAAGAAGGTACAAAGACTTTTATACGCTGTGGCGCGTATAAAGACAGACCTGCCCAAGCAGATAATCTACATTTAGATATTTGGGTGAATGGTAAAAATTACCTCTGGGATTGTGGTAGTTATAAGTATAATACAGAAGACAAATATTTAAAGCATTTTATGGGTACAACAGGTCATAACACTTTGTCTGTCGGTGGTAATGATCAAATGCTTAAGGGTGGACGTTTCATATGGTATAAGTGGGTAAAAAGGGTCAAGGCTTCTCTAAAAAAAGAAAATGCTTACAGATTTAACGGTAGCATAAAGGCTTTCCGACACTTAGGAGGTATAGTACATAATCGTAAAGTCATTAAGATTCCAAACAAGCTAGAATGGAAAGTCATTGATATAGTAAGGGATACTAAAAATAATACCATAACTCAGCACTGGCATGTGAATCCTGACTTATTTGAAAAAGTTACCTTTGCTGCGAAGGATAGTCTTAATAACGAACTGTCTTATGAAATAAAGGAAAAGTGGTACTCGAGCTACTATGGAGTAAAAGAAAAATCAATAGAAGTATCATTCTCCACTCAAACCAACTCTATTCAAACCCAAATTATTATCAATCCTTAAATGCATATATTACTTATACATCAATATTTTCTAGAAAAAAACGATGGTGGTGGCTCTCGTTTTAATGAAATGACCAAATCTTGGGCAGCCCAAGGACATCAAGTTACGGTTCTTGCAGGTATGGTTCACTATGCTACGGGAAAAAAAGAAGAACGATACAAGGGTAAGTTCGTTTTTAAGGATGAAAATTTCTACGAGAATGTGGATGTAATTCGTTGTCATGTTTCAGAAAGTTATAATTCTAGTTTCTTAGGACGGTTGTGGGCTTATTTTTCTTTCGTCTTCAGCAGTATTTATGCAGGATTATTCAAAGTAAAAGCTAAGCATGATGTTATCTTAGTAACTTCACCACCATTATTTGTTGGGATTACGGCTTATGTGTTGTCCCTGTTGAAAAGATTACCTTTTGTGTTTGAAGTACGAGATTTATGGCCAGAAAGCGCCATAGATACAGGTGTTTTAAAGAATAAGCTAATCATAAAATTTGCTTATTGGTTTGAGGATTTTATATACAAGAAAGCAAAACTTATAAATGTATTGACACCAGCATTCCGTACTAAACTTATAGAAAAAGGTGTTCCAAGCGATAAAATCATTTTTATACCTAATGCAGCAGATTTTTCTTTGGCAGAGACCGTCCAAGCAGATTTTGATGCATTGGCATTTAAGAAAGGTTTAGGCTTAGAGGACAAATTCGTGATAACATATGTAGGGGCTCATGGTGTTGCAAATCATCTCATTCAATTACTAGATGCAGCAGAATTGTTAAAGGACACCAAAATTGTTTTTCAACTTATAGGTTCTGGTATGCGTAAGGATCAATTAATTGAAGAAAAAAACAACCGTAGTTTAGATAATGTTATATTTAGAGAACCCGTTGCCAAAGCCGAAGTGTTTAAATACATTTTGTCTTCAGATATGGGAGCATCTGTACTTAAAAAAGTGGATACCTTTAAAACCATTTATAGTAATAAAACATTTGATTACATGTCTTGCAAGAAACCTACGCTGTTAGCGATTGATGGTGTAAGTAGAGAGCTTATCGAAGAGGCAGATTGTGGCATCTACGTAGAACCAGAAAATGCTAGTGCTATTGCTCAAGGAATTAGACAGATAATGGCTAACGAGAAACGTCTCCTAGAAATGGGAATTAACGGCTATCACCACGCCAAAATTAACTTTGACAGAACAGTTTTAGCTACTAGGTATTTAGAGTACATCAAAACGATTATGAAATAATGTACAAGAACTTTTTAAAACCCGCTTCAGACATTTTTTTTGCAGTATTAGCACTAATAATTTTGTTACCAATATTTATAGCTGTTCTAGTTTTACTGACTATAGCAAACTCAGGCTCACCATTCTTCATACAAACAAGACCTGGGAAAAACGGTAATTATTTTAATATTATCAAGTTCAAAACCATGAATGATAAAACAGACGAAAATGGCGAGCTTTATCCAGATAATATTAGGTTAACGACAATAGGTAAAATCGTAAGAAAAACTTCATTGGATGAATTACCACAACTGTTAAACGTAATTAAGGGAGATATGAGTTTTGTAGGTCCTAGGCCTCTATTACCAGAGTACCTTCCTCTATACTCTAAAGAGCAGGCCCGAAGGCATGAAGTTAAGCCTGGAATTACTGGCTGGGCACAAGTTAATGGACGCAATGCGATAAGCTGGCAAGAAAAGTTTAAATTAGACGTTTGGTATGTAGATCATCAATCCTTTATTTTAGATTTAAAAATTTTATTTAAAACAGTTAAAAAAGTATTTATTTCAGAAGGTATATCTGCGGAAGGACAGGCAACAACTACAAGATTTAAAGGAAATTAATCTATGTATATTTACGGAGCTAGCGGTCACGGCAAGGTGATTTTAGATATTCTCAGACTCAATGAAATATGCGTGAGCGGATTTATAGATGACAATAGTAACATAAATACTTTTTGCGATCACCCAGTTCAACAAAAAAGTTCGGTTGATAAGTTAATCATTGCAATAGGAGATAATCGGGTAAGAAAATTTATAAGTACTAAATATCTAGATAATAATTTTATAAAGTTATTTCATCCTAGATCAATTATAGCAAATGATAGTACTATAAATACAGGTAGTGTTACAATGGCAGGTGCTGTTGTAAATAGTGCAGTTACGATTGGTAAACATGTTATTATTAATTCTAATGCTACGGTTGAACATGATTGTGAAATTAAAGATTTTGCTCACATTTCACCTGGATCAACATTGTGTGGTAACGTTTCCATAGGCGAAGGAACCCACATTGGTGCAAATGCAGTTGTGATTCCAGGAATAAAAATAGGTAAATGGTGTAGGGTAGGAGCTGGAGCTGTAGTCATATCGGATTTACCAGATTATTGTACGGTAGTCGGTAATCCTGCACGAATTATAAAAATGGGCAATGAAGCGTAGTTTTGACGTTGTACTATCGTTTTTGTTATTACTACTTTTATTACCACCGCTACTTTTAGTAGTTATATTTTCATCACGTTTAATTTTTACTCAATATCGAATTGGTAAACACGGTGAACCTTTTCTAATTTACAAGTTAAAAACCATGCAGAATGGAAAAGTAACCCGAATCGGAAAGTGGTTAAGAAAGTATAAGGTTGATGAACTTCCTCAATTATGGAACATCCTTAAAGGTGAAATGAGTTTTGTAGGTCCTAGGCCAGATATCCCTGGCTACTACGATAATCTTAAAGGAGAACAGCGCAAAGTGTTACTTTTGAAACCTGGATTAACTAGCCTTGCCGCTATCAAATATGGAAAGGAAGAGCTCTTACTTTCTCAACAAGTAAATCCACTCGAATATAACGATACTGTAATTTTTCCAGATAAGGTAAGAATGAATTTAGAATATTTGGAGAAACGCTCGTTTTTCTATGATTTAAAAATCATAATCCTAACTATAAAATCTCTTTTTAACTAGGCTATCTTTGCCACAAATAAATTTCTATGTCACAGGATAAAATTTGGTTGTCTTCTCCACACATGGGAGGAACTGAACGAGACTTTGTAAAAGAAGCTTTTGATACAAACTGGGTAGCACCATTGGGTCCTAATGTTAATGGATTTGAAGAAGATTTGAAAAATTACCAAGGAGAAAATGTTCACGTAGCAGCCTTAAGTAGTGGTACTGCGGCTATACATTTAGCCTTGATTCAGGCTGGCGTAGGACCAGGAGACGAGGTGCTTTGCCAAAGTTTTACTTTTTGTGGTACCACAAACCCTATATTGTATTTAGGAGCTATACCTGTTATGGTAGATAGCGAACCGGAGACATGGAACATTTGTCCTGAATCCTTAAAGAAAGCTTACGAGGATCGGGTTAAAAAGGGAAAAACACCTAAAGCCTTGCTTTCTGTTCACTTGTATGGAATGCCTTATAAAATAGATGAGATTCACGCTTTCGCGAAAGCGAATCAACTCACAGTCATTGAGGATAGTGCCGAGGCTCTAGGAAGCACCTATAAGGGTAGAAAGTGCGGAACTTTTGGAGACTATGGGATTTTGAGTTTCAATGGAAACAAAATCATTACAACTAGTGGTGGTGGTGCGATGGTAGTACCTTCTAAAGAAAGAAAGGAAAAAACAGTTTTTCTAGCTACGCAAGCTAGAGACAATGCACCGCATTATCAACATAGTGAAGTAGGATATAATTATCGAATGAGTAATATCAGTGCAGGAATAGGACGTGGTCAAATGCAGGTCTTGGACAAGCATATTTCCCTTCGTAGGGAAATGCATCAATTCTATAGCAAATTATTTAATCAGATACCTGGGGTTACACTTTTAAGTGAACCTAATTCTGATTTTTACAGTAATCATTGGTTAAGTGCTATTTTAATTGATCCTAAAAAATCAGGTGGTATTACAAGAGAGGATTTACGTCTTGCGTTTGAGGAAGAGAATATAGAATCTCGACCTTTATGGAAACCTATGCACCTGCAACCTTTGTATCAAGAATACCCATTTTATGGAACTGGAGTTTGTGAAAGGCTATTTGAAAATGGATTGTGTTTACCTTCAGGATCTAATTTAACCGATTCAGATAGAAGTCGAATAGAGGAAGTGGTAAATAAATTATTCAGCTAAATTTTTTTGAGTAAGATCAGCTTGAGCTAGTAAATTAATCCACTTGTTTTGAGTAAGTTTTAGTATTAGGTATTCTTGATTATTAGGACAATTAAGGATTGATTAAGAATTTAGTAATTGTGGTTTTACTTTTGAAAACTAGTAAATACTTCTACTAGAAAAAGACTTCGTATTTATTAAAATTAGCATTACTTGTACTTCAAACTTGAATTACAAGTGTATTTTATAGAATTAAGAATAATTCCTAATTCAAGAATCATTTTAATTTTAATTGTTCTTTATTTAAAGTGAACCTCGAATTCATAAAAATTTAAAAATTAATGATTCGTCTCAAGATAAAGCTACTACCAAGTGAGTTTTTATTATTAGTTGAGGTCTAAGAGATAATACTAATTTCAAGACAAGTCTAAAAAAGCCGTGAGATTTTTATCTACTGGAAATAGAAAAAACTTTATAAATTTTTAGTTCCTTATCGAACATTTTTAATTTAATATAAACTTAATATTACCTTAAGTTAATTTTTTTGAAAATTCGTATATTTGATTGCTAACGAAATAAAATCAGTTATGAGAAAAAAACTACTATTAGTTGTTTTGTTTATCACTAGTATTGTACATGGGCAGACAATCATATACACTCAAGATTTTGAACAAGAAAATATTGGATACACAACTTCAGCTACCGAAGGTTCCGGTTTCACAGATGTTTTCAACAGGGCTAACCCAAACATTGGAGGTAATAACACTTTTATATGGGCTGTAGAAGATTCAAATGTAACACCGGCAACTATAACCTTAGATAATATTGATGTAACTGGTTATGATTCATTTAATTTTTCTTTGGATTTATTAGCTCATCACTATAATGATTGGGATACAGAAGAAGAAGTATTAATAACCTATTCCTTAGATGGTGGAGTAAGTCAAAATTTGCTTTGGATTCAAAGTACAGATAATTCATTTAATGAACCAGCGGCAATCGATACAGATTTTGATGGTATTGGAGAATGCGACCCTCAATTTGTATTACCAGCATTAAGCACAGGTACAGCTGATACTTGCTCTACTTCGGCAAACACTTTCAGTAATTTTGCTTCTAGTTTGATCGATTTAAATAATAATTCTAACTTATCAATTACATTGACTTTTAACGGGTTTACTTCAACTGATGAAGGAATCTATATAGATAACATTCAGGTAATTGGAAATATTGGGTCTGTTAATACTCCTCCAAGCATTGTTAACGTGATAGCGACACCAAACATGCCAACTTCAAGTGATATTATTGTAATTACTGCGGACATAGCTGATACTGATGGTATTGCAAGTGTAGTGATTAATTACGGTACAAGTTCTGGGAATTTAACTAGTAGTGTTGTTATGACAAATACAATTGGAGACACTTGGACAGGAATGATTCCTCCACAATCAAATGGATCTGAAGTGTTTTTTGAAATTTCAGCAACTGATCTTAATGCATCTCCAGCTACCTCTACAACACTAGAAGCAAGTATTTTTGTGTTAGATCCAGAACCTCAAGGTTTTGGTGTTCCAAATACAGATGTTAGATACACGATTGATTTTGGTAACACCGTAGCAAACGTTAATAATGGTAGTTTTGATGGATCTGGTTTAGCTCAACTTCCATCAACAGGTCAATTAGATTCAAATACTTTCTCCTTTGACGGATTTAGTGATGGAGATACCGATTTTGATGCTGACTATACTTCAGGTGATTATGCGAGAGGTCAAACTACAGGTGGTGTGAGTAATGGTGGTTTGTATGCCTTTGATCTAGGTGCAGGAAATACAGCACTTGGAATTCAACCTACAGGTGCAGACTTTACTCCAGGTACCGTTTATTTTAAATTTAGAAACGATACAGGTGAAACCGTAACTAATATTTCAATAGCTTACGATGCATACTTTTTAAATAATGAAGACAGAACAAACAGCTTGGTACTTGCTCACGGTCCATCAAAAACAAATCTTACTTCAGTTACTGATTCTTTTATAGAAACGGGAATTGGACAAGATGCCGTAGAGGAATGGGAACGTAACTTTGTGACAGCCGATATCACAGGTCTTTCCATTTTAGATGGTGAAACCTATCTTATCGCTTGGGAATCAAATGATAGTGGTAGTGGTAGTTCTGATGAGTTAGCTATTGATAATATCCAACTTGTAGTTAATCCAACATCAGAAAGTCCAAGGCTTTTTGGAGACGTTAATTCTTTAACTGTGTTAGGAGATGTAATTGTTAGTTCAAGCAGTAGCGTGAAGGAATTTGTTAATCTAGTAGATGGTGTGGTATCCACCAATGATAACTTAAGTTTATCAAGCTCAGACGGAGCAAGCGCTTATGTTGCAGAGGTAACAAATGGTTCATTGAATGGTGATTTAATAGTGGAACAATTTTTTCCAGCTAGACGGGTATTTAGATTCGTTTCTTCACCAGTAAACATGACATCTTCGGTTTTTGATCAATGGCAACAATCGGGTCTTAATCCAGGAGATGCTGGTTATCAGGATAATGTAGGGACACAAATTACAGGTGGAATGGTTTCCAACGGTTTTGATCAGTCACCAACAAACAATCCATCAATTTTTAACTTTGACAACTTGCCATCCCAAACATGGAATGCAGAAGCAGCAACAAATAATTTAAATTTAAGTGCCGGTGATCCTTTAAGACTATTTATTCGTGGTGACAGATCTGTAGATTTAACATCGGCCGCTCAAACCGCCACAGACACTAAGTTGGTTACCAAAGGAAGTTTACAAACAGGAGATGTGGTAAAATCTTTTTCAAATACCTTATCTAACGGTGAGTTCTTATTTGTAGGAAATCCATATCCTTCACAGGTTGATTTCAATTTGGTTTTAAAAGATGGTGGAACAACTGATATTAATGAAGCTAATTACTACGCTTGGGATCCAACTGTTCAAACTAATGGTGCATATGTATCCTATGACTTTGGTTTAGGAATAAATACGGTAGCAGGTTCACAAGTTGATGAAAATTTACAGCCTACTCAGGCAGTATTTGTTGAGATAAGTGATGATAGTACAGCTCCTTTTGATCCACAAATAACTTTTAAAGAGTCTCACAAGATTGCTAGTAACCAAACTAATGCTGTTTATAGATCTAGTAGTATGGACTACTTTAGAGTTAATTTGAGTCCAATAACTAACGAAGCAACTATCGCCGCCGTAGATGGGACTATTGCTAAATTTTCTAATCCTACTTCTTCTACCATGACCAAGTTCATGAATCTTAATGAAAGCATTTGGATTGAAGATAATAATGAAAATTACGCGATAAACTCCTATGGTTTACCATTTGATGGGATGGAAATTCCGTTGAACTTATCTGGATTAATAAATGCTCAATATGAGCTCTCACTTGACCTACAGCTTACAGGTACTAATCTACAAGTAGTTTTAGAAGATGCTTATACTAATACTGAAAAGGTATTAACTGCTTCAGATAATACGTACGTGTTTACCCAGGATCCTGCTACTACCTCTAG
This sequence comes from Nonlabens tegetincola, assembly GCF_002117085.1. Taxonomy (GTDB): domain Bacteria; phylum Bacteroidota; class Bacteroidia; order Flavobacteriales; family Flavobacteriaceae; genus Nonlabens; species Nonlabens tegetincola. The sequence continues at coordinate 841,818 of NZ_CP019342.1, forward strand.
TTTCACAAACAGGTTTACCATCAAGTTTACTACTGTGACATTAGGACAAGGTGATATCGCTTTCGCGAAAGCAGTAACTATGTATCCAAATCCTATTAGTAACGGTGAGGTATTAAAAATGAATGGTTTAAATCCATCATCATCATACTCTTGGAGTGTAACCGATCTAAGAGGAAGAGTTTTAACTTCTAATATCCAAAAAGGTAGCGAGATTATGAATGATGGATTGTTGATTACGAATTTGAAGTCCGGTGTTTATCTCGTGCAATTGGAGTCGAATGGTACCCTAGCAACTCAGAAAATTGTGGTTGAGTAATCTTACAAAATTTAAGAATAATTAGGAAAGGTAATCCGTACGGATTACCTTTTTCTTTATTTTTGCGGCATGAAGTGGAATTACTTTAAAAAACGATCAGCCAGTGTTTTGTGGGGTGAAAAAAGCTCTTTGAGTTTTAAAAATTTGAATTACTTACCTAGATGGGTGATCCTTACCATAGACCTCACCATCGTTCTTATTTCTTTTTTATTGAGTTTTGCGATCATTAACCGCATTACCCCTAATTTTTATCATGTACTTACTCTAGAGCAACAAGGCTTAACTATTGGTTTAAGTTATTTGATGTTCTTTTTTATTTTCAGCACCTATTCTGGTTTAATTCGTCACAGTACGTTTGTAGATTTATTCAAAGTAGCGGTTGCTTGTAGTTCGAGCATTCTTTTACTTTTAGCAATTAATTATCTGTATTATTTCACTTTTCATTCAAAGATTTATTTAGTTCCTTTTTTACTGGTAGATCTTATGGTGACTTTCACCTTACTATTTGCATTTAGATTTACCGTAAAAGGTTTCTATAAGCTATTTTCTACTATCAATACAGAGTCCATTAATGTCTTAATTTGGGGCGTAAATGACAATTCTATTGCTTTGGCTGAGGCAATTTCTATATCGGATAATGCAAAGTACAACTTAAAGGGATTCATAAGTTCCTCTAAAAGGATGGGGCGAATTAAGATTCAAGGTAAGAGTGTTTTTAAAAACGATGATGAATTATATGAGAATATCGCTCCCTTGAAAATAGGCGGAGTTATTATCGCTGATAATACAATTTCTCGCAAAGAAAAGAATAAAATTGTAGATAGTCTACTAGCCAAAGGACTTAAAGTGTTCAATGCTCCTAAAATTGATGAGCTAGATGGATCCTCTAATGTCAATGAAAGTATTAAGAAAATACAAATTGAAGACCTTCTAGAGCGTAATCCGATAAGATTATCTGATGATAAAATTAATGAATATTTAAGAGGTAAAACAATACTCGTTACTGGAGGAGCAGGATCTATTGGAAGCGAGATTGTCAGACAAATTTCAAATTACAAGCCTAAGAAAATTTTGGTATTAGATCAGGCTGAGTCACCACTATATCATGTTGAAATAGAGGTAAAAAAAGCATTTCCTGAGCAGGAATACGATTTTCTTTTGGCCGATGTCAGAGAGCATCACCGATTAGAGTCTATTTTTCAGAAAAATGATATTTCAGTAGTTTTTCACGCGGCTGCCTACAAACATGTTCCTTTAATTGAACACAATCCTAAGGAAGCTATCAATGTAAACGTTTTGGGAACCACACATCTGGCAAATTTAGCAGTTAAGTATGAAGTGTCTAAATTTGTGATGGTAAGTACTGATAAGGCTGTTAACCCAACTAATGTGATGGGTGCGAGCAAACGTTGTGCCGAAATGTACGTACAGTCTCTACAAAAAGAAAAACATAAAACTACATTTATAACCACCAGATTCGGTAATGTACTTGGTTCTAATGGATCGGTGATACCCTTCTTTAAAAAGCAAATTGAAGAAGGTGGACCTGTAACAGTTACTCATAAAGATATTATACGTTTCTTTATGACTATTCCAGAAGCTTGTCAATTGGTACTCCAAGCCGGGACTATGGGTAAAGGAGGTGAGATTTTTGTGTTTGATATGGGTAAACCAGTAAAAATTATGAATTTGGCAGAGCGTATGATAAGGCTTTCTGGATTTGAACCGAATGTTGATATAGAAATAAAAGTAATAGGTTTAAGACCTGGGGAAAAACTTTACGAAGAATTGTTAACTGATGAATCGACTACTTTACCTACGCACCATGAAAAAATCATGGTAGCAACGGTGGACTCATACCCATATACCGACATACAGAATAATATCAAGGACTTAAAACAGCTTACCTTAGGTTGCAATGATGAAAGTATTGTTTCCAAATTGAAGGAAATTGTACCTGAATTCAAGAGCAATAACAGTATCTTTGAGGCCTTAGACAAAAATTAAATTACATGAAAATTGCTAAGCTTAAAAGCTTAATACTATTACTTGTCCTTTCAGCTCTTTCTTTTTCGTGCACGACAAGAAAGCAGATTGTATATGTTCAGGATATGAACGAAAATCTTCCTATCGAAAATAACAATTATGAGGTAACGATTAAACCCGATGATTTACTACGTATTACTGTGACAACAGATGATATGACCACGGCTCAACAATATAATAAGTTTGTTCCAGCGATTAATCAAAATACTACCCAAATTGTTAGTCAACAAATGCTAGACGGTTATTTAGTAAAACCTGATGGAACAATCACATTTCCAGAGTTAGGGGAAATCTTGGTTAAAGGCAAAACCTTAATGGAAGTTTCGGAATTACTAACCTCTAAGCTCTCCAAATATCTTAAACAACCTGATGTCGAAGTCAGATTACTGAATTTTAAATTTACTGTAGTAGGAGAAGTAAATCGTCCAGGCACTTATGATTTTAAGGATAACCGAATTTCGCTTATACAAGCATTGGGTTATGCTGGTGATTTGACTATTGATGGAAAAAGGGATGAAATTTTGATTATTCGTGACAACGAAGGAAATCAAGAAACCTTAAAAGTTGATTTAACCAGTTCGGCTTTTATAAATAGCGAAGCTTACTATTTAGAACAAAATGATACTGTTATCGTACAGCCAAACGGTGCTAAGGCTAGTTCTGGAGGTTATACGAGGTATGCAGGTGTATTCGTGAGTATAGCGAGTTTAGTGTTATCAGTAATTATTTTAATTACACGTAATAATTAAAGATATATATGGATTCAAATAATCGAACAAACCAGAATAATCTTAATTTAGCTGATCAACTAAAACCTTATTTAAAGGCCAGCCCTTTTATTATAATTTCAATATTGCTCTGTACAGTTTTAGCATTTATATATTTACGCTATGCTGTGAACGAATATTCAGCGGATACCTCAGTAATCATTAAGGATACTCAAATGGGAGGCGGAATATCCGAACAATTGGCTTTAGGGGATATTGATGCTTTTGGAGCTTCTTACAATTCTTTAGAAAATGAAATGGAAATTTTAAAGTCTAAAAGATTGATAGAAGATGTAATTAATAAACTCGATTTAGCCACTAGTTATCAAGTCCTAGGGAATATAAAAGATTCATATGTTTACAAACAATCTCCTATTTTAATTAAACGATTGACCGATAGTCTGCATTATAAAATAGATAAGCCAATCCATATTTTTTTAAAAAATCCTACTGATGAGGCCGTAAACTATAAATTGTCAGATAAGGGTAGTTGGAAAAGTATCAAGTTTGGATCACCTTTATTAATAGGAGATCGGTTTGAGATCATCTTGTTACCTAATCTATCAAATAAAAATAATCAAGAAAGTTTAGAAAATTTATCTGAAAAAGAGTTTCAGTTTACTTTAATGCCTATCAGTAAAACTATTCTCTCTTATCAATCTAATTTAAAACTTAGTAAACCTGATAAAAGAAGTAGTGCATTGATATTATCTATTACCAATCCAAATAAGGAAAAGGCAATAGATTTTTAAATACCTTGGTAGATGTATATAATCAGGACGCTATTCAGGATAAAAATATAGTAGCCTTAAACACAATTGATTTTATAGATGAACGTTTAAAAGAAGTTCAAAGAGATCTGGATAGTGTTGAAACTACCCAACAGTCCTTTAAAGATTCTAGAGGTATCACAGATTTATCTGTTGAAGCTGGTTTGGATTTACAGCAGTCAAATCAACTGCAAGCCCAAATAACTGCCGTACAATCTCAGATTGAAATGGCGAAATCTGTCAAAAGATATATGAATACAGATTCTAATACCACACTGCCTACTGGTATTGGGCTGGAAAATCTAACTATTGCGGGATTATCGGAAAAATATAATACACTTGTTTTAGAATACAATAAGCGACTAGAATCTGCAACAGAAGAAAATCCTGTAGTTCTTAATCTAGCGAGTCAGATTGATGCTGTAAAAACATCCATTGAAAGTTCAATTGATTCTTATATTAAAAACTTAGAAATAAATTTGAATAACTTAAGAAATCAAAAGGCAAGGATAGCAGGACAAATTGCAGCTGTCCCAGATAAAGCACGATACAGTAGAAGTATAGAGCGTAACCGTTCGGTTATCGAAGCTATTTATTTATTATTAAAAGAGAAAAGAGAAACTACAGCTATTTCTGTTGCTTCAGCTACTCCTAAAGCAAAAATTGTAGATAGAGCATGGGCTAATGAACAACCTGTGTCACCAAAACCAAAAATTATTTATTTATCAGCCTTAATAATTGGTTTATTAATTCCTATAGCAATTGTATATCTTAAAACACTTTTTAATAATAAAATAGAAAGTCGTAAAGATCTCGAAAAGTCGTTACCTGAGACAGCAATTCTAGGCGAAATCCCAAAACTTGCTAAAGATGATAAGGATCGTATACAGACGAATGATAGATCTGTGCTTGCTGAGGCTTTCCGAATTCTTAGGACGAATTTAGCTTATAAGCTAAATGCTTTACCTGAAGAGCAACGTGCTCAAAAGGTTCTAGTAACATCAACGGTGAAAGGAGAAGGGAAAACTTTTGTAGCCTTTAACTTAGCACTTACTAATGCTTATTCAGGAAAAAAAGTATTATTGATCGGAGGTGATATTAGAAATCCACAATTACACAGGTTTTACAACAAACAATTTAAACGTAAGCGTGGAGTAACAGAATTTTTGACTAATGATTCAATCAAAATCAAAGATCTTGTTATTACAGATCCAGATAATTCAAATCTAGATATAGTACTGTCTGGAGCTATACCTCCGAATCCAGCGGAGCTTTGGATGCAAAAAAGAACACAAGACTTATTTAATGAAGCTGAACACGATTATGATTTGATCATCATCGATTCGGCACCAACTATTTTAGTAACCGACACTTTGTTGATTAACAAATACGCCGATGTCACAGTGTATGTAACTCGTGCCGATTATACAGAGTTTTCATTATTAGAGTATATTTCAGATACTCTGAAATCTGAGAAGATTAAGAATGCTGCATTAGTGATTAACGATGTTAAGATGGCCAACTTTGGTTATGGTAATAAGTATGGTTACTCTTACGGAGCAGAAAAACAAAGTTTTTGGACCTCTTTGAAGGAAAAGTTTAAAAGATAATAGACCAAAGCGTTTTACTAGGAATTAAAAATAAGCTGATGGTTCTCCATCAGCTTTTTTGTTGCAGGTACCCACTTGCTCTTAATTTGAATGTTTTTCAATTTTTCCAAATGCTCTGGCTTGTGAGCATCGGTTCCTATGTAGCTGTAGTATCCTTGAAGTAAGTATTTTTCCGCTTTCGCGAAAGCATCCTTACCATAATGATCACTTAACGATAATAAATTAAGTTGTAGCTCAAAACCTCTTTCTATCAAACTCTCCATTTTTGAACTTCCAAAATACCGATAACGTTCTGGATGAGCGAGTATCGGAATTAAGTCCATAGAACACATTTTAAATACTAGATCATTTAAATTTTGTGGTGGTTGAAAGTAACTTAACTCGGTAAGGATATAAGTATCCTTGATACATAAATATTTATCTTGATCGAGAAGGGATTCAAAACTACTATCCATCATATATTCAGATGCGGCATGAACAATAAAGTCACGAGCATGTGTTCCTTCTAATTCTTGTATTGTATTAAGAAAATGGTTTGTGATTTTTATATCATCATTTCCGTAGTAATCCTCCATAGTGTGTGGAGTAGCTATAGCGTTTTTAAATCCGCACGACTTCATTCCTTCTACCATTTTTAATGTCATGTCTAAATCCTTAGAGCCATCATCAATATTGGGTAAAATATGATTGTGAATGTCGGTTAATCCGTCAATCAAATCTACAAGGAAATGCTTTTTTGAAAAAAAGAACATATAATTATAATCCTGTTATTAACTGTTGTATTTCATCGGACTTATACACCTTGGGGAAAAGTAATTCAAAAGCAATGATTTGTTCCGGTTCAGACTTTAAACAATTTTGCAAATAATACTTTCCCTTGAAAGGTTTCCCGGTAAGGTAGTAAACTCCGCTCAATCTACATTCTAAGTCTGGATTATTAGGATAAAACTCAAGACCATGTTCCAAGGTAATGATGGCAGCTCGCCATTCTCCAAGTTGAATAAGGATATCTGCACGATCTATCCATGTGTCAAATTCATAATTTCCTAATTCGATAGCTTTTCTATAACCGTATTCAGCCTCTTCAAAAAAGTTGAGTTTGTTATTTAAAACTGCAAATCGAATCCAATATAAAGCGTTATCGCCATCTATTTCTATTGCCTTGTCTAAATAGTTGAGCGCTCGTTGATAATTTAATCTCTCGGTATAAAAATCTACAATGGCTATCCAGCCTTTGTCTAAGAGTGGATCTTCTTTTACGGTACGTTTTAAATATTTAATCGCCTCTTCTTCATTCCCTAATTTAAGATGACACTTTCCTAATCTCAGGTAGGCAAAGGAAGTTGGATCGTCTAATCCTAGGGTAAGCTCATAATTAAAAATGGCTTCGTTGTATCGCCCAAGTTTTTCAAGGACTTTACCTTTTTCTAAATAAGCACCTACAAATGTATCATCAGATATTATAGCAAAGTCAAATGCAGAAAGTGACTTCTCATACTCTTTAAGGTCAAAATATTGCTTTCCTACTTGATGCCAAGCTACCTCACTATAAGGATTGGAGTCCAAATACTTGTTTAAATAGTCTATCGCCTGCTGATTTTCTTTTAAAAAATCAAAACAGTAAATGATGTTGTATAACGCAGCATAGTCTTGATCGTCTAGCTCTAGACATTTCATAAAGTTCACCTTAGCATTAGAATAATCCTCCATAAAGAGAAATTCCATGCCGATCAAATTATACACATCAGCTTGATCCTCGGTAAGGTCCAAAGCTTCATTTAATAATTTTATTGCCTTGTCGTGATTCTCAGTCTTTGAGTAAATATTTGCCTTTTGAATAAAAAGTTCGGCATTATTGGGCTCCATTTCATATAGCTCATCTAAAAGCGCATGAGCCTCTTTAAAGTGATTATCAAATATGAGCATTTCTGCCTTGAACAAGCGTATAGTAACTGAACTAGGGTGTTGTGATAATGCTAGACTAATGGCTTTACGAGCTGTAACCATTTGCCCTACATTAAGATAGTGTTCTATGATTTGCTCAAATTCGTCACTATCGAAAAATCCTACTTCATTACTGCGTAGCATAAGTTCAAATTTCTCAATGCTGTGCTCGTGTTCATTATTATACTCAAAATGCATAGGCAGAATTTTAAAAATTCGCGTACTTAAAGTTGTAAATATTATTGGTTAGTCAGCGGTTATGCTTCAAAGTGTTGTCAACAAATTATAAACAGGCTTATTTAACTGCTATAAAATTCATCAATAGTTTCTTTTAAAACCGAACAGGCATGATCAATTTCTTGATCAGTAACTGTATAAGGTGGACTTATACGTATTGCTCTTTTTTCAAACAACAATAGGAAAAAGATGACACCTTTCTCTCTACATCTATCCACAATTCGTGCCGTATATTGATCGTCAGCTAAAATAGCGGCAATCATAGCACCTTTTCCACGTATTTCCTTGATGCTATTGTGTTGTAAGCTTTCGCGAAAGCGCAATTCTATTTCCTTAACTCGTTCTGGATAACCTTCGTCCTCAATAGCTTGCAAGGTTGCCAGGGCAGCAGCGGCTATAACGGGATTTCCTCCAAAGGTAGTTATGTGACCCAGCATAGGAAACTCTTTAAACTGTGTCATGTGTGACTGTCTGGCAGTGAGAGCTCCTATCGGTAGTCCACCTGCTAGACCTTTACCAGTGATAACCATATCTGGTGTGATATCATGTTGTTGGAAATAGCAGAAACTTCCTGTGCGCCAAATCCCTGGTTGAATTTCGTCAACGATTAATAATGTCCCTGTTTGATTGCATCGCATTCTAAGTTGTTGCAACCAGTGACTAGAAGGCACTTTAAAACCAGCACCACCTTGAATAGTTTCAATAATTACCGCAGCTGTATTTTTAGTAATTAATCTTAACTCTTGAACACAATTAAAGGTAATGTGGTGAACGTCTGGTAATAGTGGTCTGAAAGGCGCTTTACGCTCTTCATAATCCATTAATGCTAGAGAACCAGTTGTATTACCATGATACGCATTTTTCATGGCAATAATTTGTGATCGACCGGTGACTCTTCTAGCTAATTTTACGGAAGCTTCTGTAGCCTCTGTTCCGCTATTTACCAGATAAGTAGTGTCTAATGGATCGGGCAGTAAGGATGCAATTTTTTTACATAATAGGGTAGCAGGTGACATGGCATATTCTCCATATACCATAACATGCATATACTTATCTAGTTGATCCTTGATAGCTTTTACAACAGCAGGATGTGAATGTCCTAACGGTAAAGCACTTACTCCAGCGACCATATCTAAATATTTATTGCCATGAGTATCAAAGAAATAGTTCCCATTTGCATGGCTTATTTCTAAACCTGGAGCAAATGGAGTGGTTTGTGCTTGATATTTAAAGAAATCTGATTTAATTCCCATTATTTTCTTCACCTGATGGTTGCTGTAATTCTTTGGACTGATTTTCTATGCGATTTTCTAGTTCGCCATTTTGCAAGACCGAATTCTCATTAAGTTTTCCATCCTCTTCATCAAAAAAACCTTCATCCAGTTCAGGTAGAGGAATTCCTTTAATTTTCGTGAGTACAGGTGGTTTTTTGCCTTTGAATAAATCAGCTTTGGTAATTAATCGTTCATCACCTCTCCAGTTAAATCCTCGCAGAGTTCTAGCATTCTCTGGTAATTCTTTTGGTGGATAAAGTATGTCTTCAGAATTATCAGCAGGAGCAATGATGGATATTGCCTTGTCTTCAAATTCTATTTCCATGGTTCCACTTGTACCTTTATTAATTCCTATTAATTCCTGTTTGTCGTTACGGCTATAAATGAGGTTTTCTACATTTTTATTGAGAAAAACTTTATCTAATTCATTGTTCTTGAAAAAGCCAGTCAATTCCTTTCCTTTAATTTGGTTAAAGCCGCCACTTGAGTCTTGATCAATGATAAACGCGTTATAGAAAACTCTTAAACTATCTAACTTTTCGGTTTTGAGATTACTTTGTAAGAAAATCGAATCACCCGTCATTTGACTTTTACCACTCCATAGTATTGGTTTCCTAATCATTTTGGTTAATCCAGTGCTTTGTCTTGTGGTTATAGAGTCACATTTACCGCTTAAGTCTGTTTTAAAAAGTCTTACATCGTTATAACCTCTTACAAATCTATTGTCTTTGGGACCCGTTACAATTAGTTTGTTTGCAGTCATGTAAACGCTGTCTTGCTGTTCTATCGTTATAGCTAGTGGACGTTTAGTAATCATAACCGAATCCTTATCTCTATAAACTTCGGCGTAATGTCCTTTGATGATACTATTATTGATCGTATCGGTCACAACTATATTGTTAGTTGCGCTTGCAAAATTTCTGGGCCTACTGAAATAAAGACTGTCTCCTGTAATAGTTCTCGTGTTGTAATCAATTCGGGAGTTTTTTACAAAATAACCTGTATCACCTCGTGTATCATAGAAACCTCGTTCACAATATACCTTACTGGTCTTACCAGTTATGGTACTAGGTCCATACATAAAGGCATGTCCATTTTCTTCGTAAAAATCTAGATGATTCGAGTTTATGGTATATTCAGGATTAGTTACTACTACATCGTCTATAAATCGGTACTTCTGTTCTTGTACGTAAAATCTTCCTACACGGCTTGTTAATGTGCTAGCACTATCTCTAACGGTACCACCAGACCTATAATAAGCTTGCTGTTTTATACGATTGAAAAATAGAGTGTCAGTCGTTAATCGAGTATCTGGCGTAATCATATTTACCTTTTCACTCGCGAATGCTAATTGGGTATTACCGTTATATTCGGCATAATTACATGTCATTGTGATACTATCACCTTGTTTCATGATAACGTTTCCCACTGCGCGTAAAAAGTTGTCTTTTTGATATAATACAGCTCTATCGCAAGTCATTTCAATACCTCGATGATTCACTACAACCCTACGAGCATTATCCTTAGAATAGATAACTGCATCGGGTAGGACAGCTTCATCGATAGTTTGATATCCTGCGGTTACCCTGATAAGGGAATCTACTGGCTGTTCTTGTGCTGTGAGCGCTTTCGCGAAAGCGAAACATAAAAAGACAATGAGATATTTCAATCTTTATTTATTTTATTTGAATCCAGTCTACAGGAGAATTGTTTACTGAAGTTGATGTATAGGTAACGAGACTAGGCCTTGCGGTATTGTCTACTTTAACAACCTCTTGTACACTATAAGTGATTAAATTCCAACCTTTAAGTAGGTTGATGTCGTACTTGTAATTAGTTGTAAAAACACTAGTCGAATAATCTTCAACTAGATTGTCTTGCTGATACTCACCTTTAATTAAAACGGGATTATTAGTATAAATATAATATGAAAGCCATCCTGTTTGGGTTTGAGGTATTGCTTGAATCTCATTTTTAATGAATGAAGGACTACTTGCAGGAGCGATTAGAACTTGATCATCAACATTATCTTGTGCCACTTCAAAAGTATAGAATTTACCGGCAAGGCTTATTTGTGAATCTAAACCTTGAGTTTTTAAGCTATCATGAGGAAGAAATAATTCTGCAGCATTAGAAAGCTCTAATTCATATTCTGCAGAGTCGCTTTTGTTGTATTCTTCAAATTTATTTGAGGAAATTTTATTAAAATCAGGTGGTAACTGAAAGGTAAACTTTCCACGGTCATCAACACTTCCTGTGTTTTCTGGTTGAACATAGAATCCCAAAATATTAATAGGACCTTTATCACCTTCATAATTAATTACGTTACCAGTTATCGTCGCTTGTTCAACAGGTTGTACTATAGACTCCTTAGATGTTGTTTGAGTTTCATCTGTAGCATCTGTAGCTTTGTTTTGCTTACAAGATATTATGGAAATGATTAACAGTAGGTAGATAAATTTCATCTTGACTTTTTGGTTTTAAACATAGCATCTAATACGGTCATAATGCCACTAAAAATTAAAAATATGGCCAATATACTGAAGGCTATTCCTGGCATGAGAAAAATGATGGGATGGTCACTTCCTGCTCCCAAATAAATTAAAATAGGACCAGCAAATATAAATAGGACACTTAATGCTAGTCTTTTAAGTCCTTTTCCTAGTATTTCTTTATCTGTAGATGGCTGTTCCATAATTAACAAACACCATAATTATCCAGTGCAGCTCTTACGCTTCCATGTTCTAGCAATAAGTTATGAGCCTTCTCATAACCTAGACCTGTATTTTCCATGATCATTCTTGTACCACGATCTACTAATTTATCATTGCTAAGTTGCATGTCTACCATTTTATTGCCTTTTACATGACCTAACTTGATCATAACACTGGTACTAATCATATTGAGTACCATTTTTTGAGCAGTACCAGCTTTCATACGACTACTTCCTGTTACGAATTCTGGTCCTACGATAGGAACTATGGAATCATCGGCTATTTGATCAAGTGGACTGTTAAGATTGCAGGTTATCGCTCCAGTATGTATACCTAATTGTTTACAAGCTTGTAAACCTCCAATTACGTAGGGCGTTGTTCCACTTGCAGCAATTCCTATGACTACATCTTGGGCATTTATATTGTATTTCTTTAAGTCTTTTATAGCTTGTTGATTGTTATCCTCTGCATTTTCAACAGCTTTTCTAATTGCCACGTCACCACCTGCGATTAATCCAATAACTTTGTCATAAGAAACACCAAATGTAGGTGGACATTCACTGGCATCCAATATGCCTAACCTTCCACTTGTACCAGCCCCAATGTAAAATAAACGACCACCAGAATTCATTTGAAGAACAATACGATCAACTAGTTTTTCAACAGCTGGTAATACTTTTTTAACAGCTAATGCAACCTTGTGATCTTCGGCATTGATGTTTTCAAGCAAAGTTGCCGTTGACATCGTCTCTAGATTTTGATAAAGAGAAGACTCTTCTGTTGTTTTTTTGAATTGCATAAAAGCTGAGTAGTTCTTTTGATTAGTAATCGGTAGTATTCACTACCTCTAGGCCATAACCAACCATTCCAATACGTTTACTTTGCTCAGAATTGGTCATTAAATCTAATTTACTAATGTTTAAATCATGTAAGATTTGCGCGCCAATTCCATAGTCACGATTGTCCAGTTGTTTACGCGGCGCTTTTACTTGTCCAGACTCCTGAATTTCCTTGAGCGTTTCAAGTCTAGCTAGCATATTTTCTGGTTCAAACTGTTGATTGATAAATACAATGGCTCCTGAACCGCGATCATTGAGTTTATGAAACATCGCATCTAGTTTTCTGTCAGCTTCAGAGGTTAGGGTAGAGAATAAGTCGTTATTAACTTTGGTACTATTCATTCTTGTTAAGACTGTTTCATCTTCATCCCAACTTCCTAATGTTAAGGCCAAATGAATTTGCCCATTTGTAGTTTGTTGATAGGCTCTTAAACGATATTCTCCAAATCTTGTAGTAAGCATGAAGTCTTCTTTCTTGATAATCAAGCTGTCGTTTTTCATGCGGTAGGCAACTAGATCCTCAATAGAAACCAATTTTAGATCAAACTTTTTTGCCACTTCATAAAGTTGTGGAAGTCTAGCCATGGTTCCATCTTCATTCATGATTTCTACAATCACTCCAGCTGGTTCATGACCTGCTAGTCTTGCAAAATCAATGGCAGCTTCTGTATGACCAGTTCTTCTTAAAACGCCACCGTCTTTTGCTCTTAAAGGAAATATGTGACCTGGTTTACTAAAATCATGAGGTCTTGTATCCGGATTAATTAAGGCTTGAATAGTTTTGGCTCTATCACTAGCGCTTATTCCAGTTGTTACTCCATGACCTCTTAAATCTATTGAAACTGTAAATGCAGTTTCCATAGGGTCGGAGTTATTAGTTACCATGGCTTGTAAATCTAATTCTTTACATCTTGAGTCTGTAATAGGAGCACAAATCAAACCACGACCATGAGTGGCCATAAAGTTGATCATTTCTGGTGTTACAGATGCTGCACTAGCCAAAAAATCACCTTCATTTTCACGATTTTCATCATCTACAACGATGATTACTTTACCTTTTTTAATGTCTTCTATTGCGTCTTCAATGCGATCCAGCTTAATTTCTGCAGGAGCAATCATATCTTTAATTTTTAAGGAGTAACAAAGATAAGGATAAGCGAGGTGCCTATGCCTTATTTGGCTTTTTTTTGAATATTCTAAACAGGCTATCCATCGCACCACCTACATCAAAAAAACCTTGATCTGAAGTCGCTCGATAGGTAAGAATAACCCCAATAGGAAATATAATCATGGTACCCAACCATGCACCTAACCATACAGGAATAGCACCTCGTGTGGCAGACTGTTCAGCACCAATGTTTATAAAGTGATAGGCAAGGAAAAACACAACAGCAACTACAAGAGGCAGTCCTAATCCACCTTTTCTAATTATTGCTCCTAATGGGGCACCAATAAAGAACAGAATAATACAGGCTATACCTAGTACGTATTTTTTGTGTATTTCTATTTCGTGTTTCCACAACCGTTCATTTTCAGTTTTTTCAAAGGATATTCTACTTTGAATGGCAGATCGATCAGATTTAGATCTATTAATCGCATTTTCAATAGCCCTACGTTGATCAAAGATGCTCATCGTATCAAAGAAGTTTTCTTTGTAAACAATGGAATCAATTTCTTTAACTCTATTGTCTATATTTTCTGGAGTCCATTTAGTGTGTTGTGTTTGATGGTACACTTTCATATTTTGCTCAAAAGTGTTTACAAAAGTGTCTATACGTTCTTTCAACTCGTTTATTCGTAGCATCTTTTGATTGTCGGTGACAGTTTCCGTATCTAGATCTACCTCGTTAAGTTCAGAAACGTCAACATTCAATTCGTATTCCTTAAACTCACCCTTGATAAAAGGAAGACTTATTCGTTGTTCAGCAGTTTTGGGAATCATTTCTTCGTAATAATTACCATCATAAAGTACTAGCTGGATTACGTCACTTTTTAAACTACTTTTAAGTTCACCTTTTTTACTTTTTATTACCGTAAAATTTCCGGTACGATTAGGTGTTTTTTATGTATAATCACATCTTCCAGAAATCTACCATTATCACCAGATTTCTTGGTCACTTTAATATTATAGTCTCCTAATTGTTCAAAAGAACCTTCAACGATAGCCATGGCTGGCTTCATTCTTTTAATATTATTTATGAGGTTTTTTTGTTTCAAATTACCCCATGGTATCACTGTATTTGCAAAGAAAAAAGATGTGATACCTATACTTAGTATAATTATAGTAAGAGACCTCATAGCACGTTGCAATGAAATACCATTGGATTTCATGGCTGCAAATTCATAGTTTTCTGCCATCTCGCCAAATACGAGTAAAGCAGCTAACAGCACACTCAAGGGTAATGATAAAGGAATCGTAAGTGGTATGTTGTAATACAGAAAGAGAAAAATAGTTTCTGCATCTAAATCTTTACCGGCTAGGGCCTTTATGTATAACCAAATAGCTTGTAAAACTAGAATAAACGTAAATACAATAAAGACGCTTAAAAACGTCTTTGTAAATTTAGTTAATATGTAGCGGTCTAGAATTTTCAAATTAGTCCAACTCTTCTATGTCGTAGCCGCTGTATTCTTCTTTATTAAATACAAAAGAATTCTCAGGCAAGGGCTCATTTACCTTTAAAGATTTAATGGTAAAGGTTATAACTGTCCCATTCTTTTCAGTAACAATAACTTCATTAATATGCTTTGTATTGGAGTCTATACCTATTAAAACACTTTTGTAATTGCTATCTGATTTAATTGGAGTAAGTTTTACAAATTGTATTTTACGACCGCCTACATTTTTGACAATATCCATCTTTTTATTATAGCCTTTATTGTAAAAGGATAACATGTTTGATGGTGTTATAGATTGTGCATTGTCATCATCTAGGGTTGATACTGTAACCTGCTCATCCTCGCTATTAATGACATACTGTTTAGTACCGTCAAAAATTATGGTGGTTCCTAAATAACCTACGTTATATTTTTCGCCAGACATTCTTGCACTTCCTTGAATGTCCATATTAGTTTTACTTTTTGCGTTACGTAAATTCCCTTTGTACAAAAAGCTGATGTTTTCATAGGATTGGAATTTTGCTGTTACTTCATCAAGTAATTTTTCTGCTTTAGCATCTTGTGCTGTTACCGCTTTCGCGAAAGCAAAAATCATAAACACTGCTGTAATAATGTGTTTCATTTTAGGAGTTCTTTTCTTCATTTAACAATTGTTCTAGAGAGTTTAAATCCGGTACTAGGACTTGTCTTGCTTTACTACCTTCAAAAGGACCTACAATTCCCGCAGCTTCTAATTGATCAATGATACGACCAGCTCGATTGTAACCTAATTTTAATTTACGTTGTAATAAAGAAGCGCTTCCTTGCTGTGCCGTAATAATTACCTCGGCTGCATCACGGAATTTACTATCTCTTTCTTCTATGCTTATATCAAGACTCGTGCCACCATCTTCTCCTACATACTCCGGAAGTAAGTGAGCATCTGGATATGCTTTTTGCGAGCCTATAAAGTCGGTAATTTTCTCAACTTCTGGAGTGTCTACAAAGGCACACTGAATTCTGATTAATTCATTTCCAGCGGTGTACAACATATCTCCACGGCCTATTAATTGATCGGCACCACCGCTATCTAGAATGGTACGGGAATCAACCTTTTGCATTACTCTAAATGAAATTCTGGCAGGGAAGTTTGCCTTAATCATACCAGTAATTACATTAACCGATGGTCGTTGAGTAGCAATAATCAAGTGAATACCAACCGCACGTGCAAGTTGTGCAAGACGAGCAATAGGTGTTTCTACCTCTTTTCCAGCAGTCATTATCAAATCGGCGAATTCATCTACAACCAAAACTATGTAGGGTAAAAATTTATGCCCATTTGCAGGATTAAGTTTACGTGATTTAAACTTGGCATTATACTCCTTAATATTACGACACATAGCATCCTTTAGAATGTCGTATCGTTGGTCCATTTCAATACACAAACTATTAAGTGTATTGATAACCTTAGAGTTATCAGTTATGATGGCATCCTCGCTATCTGGTAGTTTTGCCAGATAATGGCGTTCTATTTTATTAAAAAGAGTAAGCTCTACTTTCTTAGGGTCAACAAGAACAAATTTTACTTCGGCAGGATGCTTTGAATAAAGCAATGAAGTAAGTATACAGTTTAATCCTACCGATTTACCTTGACCGGTGGCTCCAGCCATTAATAAGTGAGGCATTTTTGCCAGGTCAACAACAAAGGTCTCGTTTGAAATATTTTTACCAAGTGCTATAGGTAATTGCATTTCGGCTTTTTGAAATTTTGGAGACGAGATCACCGATCGCATCGATACGATTGACGGCTTTTGGTTAGGTACTTCGATTCCTATAGTTCCTCGACCTGGAATAGGTGCTATAATTCGAATACCTAATGCACTTAACGATAATGCAATATCGTCTTCAAGATTTTTAATTTTAGAAATACGAATCCCAGCTTCAGGTACAATTTCATAAAGAGTAACTGTAGGGCCTATGTTTGCAGTGATTTTTGCGATACCTATTTTGTAGTTCTTAAGTGTTTCTACAATACGATCTTTATTGGCTGCAAGTTCTTCTTCATTAATAGTGATGGTTTTACCTTGTGAGTAATCCTTTAATAAATCAATAGGAGGGAACTGGTAGTTACCCAATTCAAGCGTAGGGTCAAACTCTCCATAATCTTCTACAAGCTTTGAAGCTTTATTATCTATAAGTTGCTCTTCATCAATTACTTCACCTACTTCTAGATCGACTTCCTTTTCTGTGGTTTTTAAAGTAGGTTCAAGTTCTGGTGATAGTTCTTCCTCTTCTTCTTGAGCAATATTTATTTCCATATCACCACTTTTCATGGTGGTAGGCTGCTTTTTTATTTCGTTTTCTGTAGTTGGTTCACTTGTCGTAGTGGCAGTATGTGTAACAGATTCTTCCCAGTCTTTTTCTTCATCTGTAGATTCAATATGGGAGGAAACATCTTCTATCGAATTTTCCACAGTTTGTTTTGCTTTAGCAAAACGAGCAGCAATCTTCTCTGGAGTAAGTTTTAATCTTAGAGTTAAGTATACAATCGCAAAAAAGGTAAGAATAAGTATACTTCCTATTAGACCTACATAATCTTGAAGTAGGTCATTAATTTCAAAACCTACAGTTCCTCCTAATAAAGCACTGTAATTATGGAAATATCCTAACACAACACTCAACCATATCATAAGTAATAATCCCCAAAACCATAGTTGCAGGATACGCTTTCGCGAAAGCGATAAAAAGTTCTTGCCTGCTGCAAATAAATAGACTCCTGTGAGTATAGTGAGTACAGCGATTGAAAATGCGGCTATTCCAAAACCTTTATAAACAAATATATCGCCTAACCAAGCACCTAGTTGGTTGAGCCAGTTTTTTGTCACAACTGCACGATTTCCTAGATCTACTAGTTCACTTTGATCTTCTCTCCAAGTAAATAGAAAGGACAAGAAGGAGAAGAAGAATATGGCACCTAGAGCCATAAGTCCAGATCCGAGAATAACCTCTTGTCTACGTGTAAGAGAAAAGTTTTTGATTTTAGAAATCAACGATGGTGGAGTAGATGTTTTCTTTTTGCGCGCCATGAATTATAATGAACGAACAAAAATAACAATATTGTACATTCCTTAAACATTTGAAACGTACAGATATCAACAGGATTTATTAACTAAATAGTTCTACGATATAAGGTATGTAGATGATTAGACCTACAATACTTGCTGTTATTGCGGTTATAAAAACAGCTCCTGCTGCTATGTCCTTGATACGGCCTATTTTTTCGTGAAATTCTGGATGAATAAAGTCGGCAATGCCTTCAATGGCAGTGTTTAAACCTTCTAAACTCATTATGCCTCCTATACACATGCATTGTATCATCCATTCTAACCTTGTGATATTAAATACAAAACCAGCAATTGTCATTATAACACCGATGATCGCCTGTACTTGTATACTAGGCTCTGATAAAATAAGGGCAAAGGCTCCTTTAAAAGCATAGCCCACGCCCTTTATTCTACCAATGATAAATTGTTTTAAATTCAATTATAAAAGTGATTTAAGTGCCGAAAGATAGTCAGGTTCATCAGCAATTTCACCAACTTGCTGATTATAGATTACTTTTCCTTCTTCGTCTAGAACTACAACGGCTCTTGAGTGAAAACCTGATAATGGACCACTTGTCATTTCTAATCCGTAATTTTTACCAAATTCACCTGTTATAACATCGCTTAAGTTTGTGACGTTTTCTATATCCTCGTCGCTAGCAAATCTTTTTTGAGCAAACGGTGTATCTCGTGAAATACAAAGCACTGCTGTGTTATCAAGTTCAGTCGCTCTTTTATTAAAGTTTTTTACGCTTGTTGCACAAGTGTCGGTATCTATACTAGGAAAGATATTAAGCACAAGGCGTTTACCCTTAAAATCGTTTAAGGTTTTAGTATTAAGATCTGAATCTAACAATTGAAAGTCTGGTGCTTGTGATCCTACTTCAGGTAATGATCCTGATGTAGATATTTCATTGCCTCCTAAGGTTATTGTAGCCATAATTATTTTATTTTATGAAGTAAATCGTTTAATGCTTGTTTAATATCTGGATTGATTATACCCTTTTCAAGATCAAAGTTTTCATTGAATGAAGGTACGGATAAAGCTCCTATTACACTAGCGTCATTTCTAGGGAATCTATCTCTAGCTATTTCCAATACCGTAGATGCACCACGTGATCCTGGTGAAGTAGCTAGTAATAAGGTCTTGCGATTATGAAATCCTTTTGTATCTGGCACTCTAGATAACCAATCAAAGATATTTTTAAAAGCCGCTGTATAACTTCCGTTATGTTCTGCAAGAGAAAAAATTAAAAAGTCGCTATTCTTTATTTTTTGGGATAGTTCCAGAATTTCACTTGGTATACCTTTTTCAATCTCTTTGTCAATACCGTAAATAGGAACCTCGTATTGATTGATGTCTATTAACTCTACATCTAAAGGAGCTAATAGAGTAGCAACATGAGTAAGCAGTTTCTTATTTATAGATTGCAAACTATTACTAGCCGCAATTGCAAGTATTTTCATTATTAATATTTAAAAGTAAAAATACCTTAGAATATAAATGTATGGAGTTGTGAAAATGTTAATGTGTTTATTTAGGAATTTCCACGTAAGCTAGTATAGCATCAATTTGCTCGTTTGATAATTGAGGGAATGCATTCATATTACTTTGATTCCATTCATTGTAAAGTTTTACCGCTGTTGGATCACCACTTGCTATTAACGCACTGCTATTTTTGATCCATTTATATAACCATTCTTTATCTCTTCTTTCTGTGACACCATGAAGAGCAGGTCCGGTCGCCTTTTTGTAACGTTTATGACAGCTAGCACAGTTTGTATTGAATAGTTCTTTTCCTTGTTTTTGGACATCGGTAAGTTCTACAGCAGGTTTACTTACAACTGCTACTTCTTGAATAGGAGCAGTGGTTTGGGATTGCGTCGAAACATAAAAAGCAGTACCAAATATCACTAATACAATCATTAACAGTAAAGTGAAAATAATACCAATCGCTTTGGATAAATCTTGAAACATGTTTTTTTGTTTTAGTCTAGTTTAGGCCGTTATAATTACAAAGAACCCAACCTGATCATACTGATTGTAATTTGGTTTATAATTATTGAAAACCGCTATGATTTTAATAGTATAAAAGTAGTTGACAATTTGTTGACTGCTTTTTAATTGGGATTAATTTAGCATCGATAATATATATAATAAGCATTATTTTTGTAGAAAATATCTATCATGACAATAACCCAGTTAAAATACGTTCTTGCTGTTGCTCAATATCAAAATTTCACCAAAGCTGCAGAGAAAGTATTTGTGACCCAGCCTACTTTGAGTATGCAAATTCAAAAACTTGAAGAGGAGCTAGATGTCCAAATTTTTGATAGGTCCAAAAAGCCGATTGAACTTACTGAAACAGGGAAGAAAATTGTGAATCAAGCTCGCAATATTGTGAATGAAAGTGATCGTATTCAAGACATTGTAGATCAGGAAAAAGGCTTTATAGGTGGTGAATTCAAATTAGGCGTTATTCCTACTGTAATGCCTACTTTATTACCTATGTTCTTGACTAATTTCATTAATAAATATCCAAAGGTCAAATTAATTATTGAAGAACTCACCACCGATAGTATTATCGATAGTTTACAAGACGGAACAATTGATGCAGCTATAGCCGCTACACCTTTAAATCATGAGTTAATTAAAGAGCGAGTTTTATACTATGAACCTTTCGTTGTTTACGATCCAAGAAAAGCAGCTACCACAACAGGTAAGATTAAAGTTGACGATATTAATGTAGATGAGCTATTGTTGCTAGAAGATGGTCATTGTTTTAAAGACAGTGTCCTTAATCTATGTAAGGGAAGTAGAGATACGGATGACGATAGATTTATGCTCGAGAGTGGTAGTTTTGAAACGCTTACTAAATTAGCCGATGAAGGTTTAGGTATGACTTTGTTACCTTATTTAAACACATTGGATTTAAACGAACGTAAACAAAACAATTTGATTCATTTTGAAGAACCTTCACCTGCAAGAGAAGTAAGTTTAATATATCATCGCAGTGAACTTAAATTACAAATCATAGAGGCCTTGCAAAAGGTAATAGCAGGAGTTATTAAGGGAGCTATAGCGTTTCAAAACGTTCAAATTATAAGTCCAAAAGCATAAGCTTTATAATATAGTATCAATATAAAAAGCGACCTACAAGAGGTCGCTTTTTTCGTTTTAAAAATTAATAGAAAGCTATTTTGGTAATAGCGGAATGCAAGTTTTAAGCTCTGGATTTGAAGCAAAAAGCTCATCTAACCAGATTTTGAGTTCAGTAAGTTCAAAAGGTAATAAGCGTTCTACGGCCTTTTCTAATTCCTTACAGAAAAGTGCTGGACTGAAAGAAACTTTCACTAGCACTGTTTTTGTGTACTCAAACATTGCTCTAGCCATATTAAATAGGGTTTTTAGGTTAAAGTAATATTTTTCTATAAGCTATTATTTAGTGTCATTAAAAATAATAAAAAACTAAATGTAATAAAATAGTTGAGGTTAAAATTAAAGATCTTTATTAACAATGTGTGATTTTTATGAAATTAATGATCTTAATCTCAATAAATTATCAATATGTTAAATAAATCAAAAAACTAAAATCTGGCTTGTAAAGCTTAAAACGGAAATCAGAAAGGTAGAGAGTGCTACTTTTTTTAATTCTGGATCTAATGAAATAGGTTCCTCGGTATTGTGTACTCTTATGATGTGTTTAATCAAAGGAATAACCCCAAAAAGAGGAATAAGTATTAGGTAAGAAGTAATTTCATCAAAATAACTAAGTTGTGTAAACTGTAATAAAAGATGACAGACAAGCATTAATAAAGCAATAACTACAATGAAGAGATGTAATTTCTTAGCTCTCTCAAAACCAATTTTTACTACTAGTGTGTTCTTACCAACCTTGGTATCGCTTATCACATCTCTCATATTATTTAGATTGAGAACGGCAACACTCAATAAACCTATAAGTGTTGATGGAATAATGTTCATCATATATACTTCCTTGGTAATCAAATAATACATTCCCATAACGCTTACAGGTCCAAAAAAGATAAAAACAAATACATCGCCAAGTCCCTTGTAACCATAGGCATTGTCACCTACAGTATACTTGATAGCTGCCCAAATTGCAACGATGGCTAGAAACAGAAATACCGATGCAATTAAAACCTCGTCAAAACTTAGACTCATAGCTATTAATGCTATAGCGCTTATTAGAGATATGGTAGCCGTAAGAATAATCGCTATTTTCATTTGCTTTGCAGTGATTGCTCCGCTTTGGATGGCCCTTTCAGGACCTATTCGATCCTCATTATCAGTACCTTTAACACCATCTCCATAATCATTGGCAAAATTAGATAATACTTGAAAGCCTAAAGTCGTGATTATACCAAGTAGGGTGATGAACCAAAATTGATTAGAAATACTGAAATCCATTTCAGTAAATATGGTAGCTCTTTCCTTATTTAAATTTATAGAGAATAGGGCGCAGGAGCAACCCATTAAAATACCACTTATGCTTAAAGGTAGGGTGCGCAACCTAGCTGCACTTATCCAAGATTTAATTTTACTCTTCTTACTCATCGTGACATAATATTTACAATAAGCTCCTTAAGAATATCATTTTGTGATAGTTGGTGACTGCCTACACCTTTAGATTGCATATCTGCTTTACGAATTAGTTTTATGGCTCTACTGCAGTATTTCATAGGGAAGTTACGAGCAGCAGTTATTATTTCATTTGCAAAATACGGATTAACACCAGCTGCTCGAGCAACATTTGCAGGATTTTTATCGGATAGCGCGTGTACTTTTAATAATTGAGTATAAAATGAATACAATTGGCCTATGGTGAGTACGATAGGATGATCCTTTGGGTTTTCACCGAAGTAATTAATAATGCGATGTACCTTTACGATATCGCGATTTCCTATTGCCTTTCGTAATTCAAAATTGTTGTAATCCTTAGAGATTCCAATGTTGTCCTCAATGACCTCTGGTGTTATAGGTTGATCCTTAGGATGAACAATTTCTAATTTGCCTAATTCATTATTAATTTTACTTAAATCAGTTCCTAAATATTCCACAAGCATTTGTGTGGCTTTAGGATCTATACGATAACCTTTAGATTTTAGTATATCCGTTATAAAAGCAGGTACTTTATTTTCATATAGCGGTTTGCTTTCTAAATAAACGCTATGCTTTTTAAGCAATTTACCTGCTTTTGAGCGACCATCTGGAGTCTTATATTTATAGGCAAAACATAATATTGTAGTTTGCTGTGGTTGCTCTAGATAGCTCGTTAACTGATCAAGTTGTTTTGATAAATGCTGTGCTTCCTTCACTATGACTACTTGATAATCTGCCATCATCGGGAATCGTTTTGCATTTTCCAGGACCGCGGCCATATTTGTTTCCTTTCCATAAAGAATAACTTGGTTAAAACCTTTCTCTGATTCATCCAGTACATTATTTTCTATATAATTAGAAACTAGATCTATAAAATAGGACTCCTCGCCACACAAAAAATAGACAGGTTGATATTTTTTCTGTTTAAGATCAGATAGGATTTTTAAGGCATCACTCATGTAATGGCACGTAGGGTTTTTGTATTATTGCTTTATGATCCCACTGCATTTACCAGCCGGAAAATTTAGAGTCAAAAGTACTGAAAAAGGGCGCTTGATTTTTGACCAGGTTAGAAAAAAATTTGTTGTACTCACTCCAGAGGAATGGGTAAGGCAACATGTGGTGGAGTTTTTGCTTTCGCGAAAGCGTATACCCTTAAATCTTCTTACAGTAGAAAAACAAATAAGAGTATCGGGTACAATCAAGCGGTATGATATCGTTTCCTATAATAAGGATGGAAGCGTTCATCTAGTCGTAGAGTGTAAAGCACCTGATGTTAAAATCACCCAAGAAACCTTTGACCAAATCGCGAGATATAATAAAGAATTACAATCGGAGTATTTGATGGTTACAAATGGATTAGATCATTATTTTTGTACCATGGATTATGAAACAAGAGGTTATACATTTATCCCGGATATTCCAGAATATTCTTTATGAAAATTGCCATAGCTATACTTAATTGGAATGGTTTGTCTTTACTAAAGGAATACTTACCCGAGGTAGTAAAGTACAGCAATGAACATCCCATTTACATAATTGATAATGCATCCACTGATGATTCTGTTCAATGGATTAAAAGTCATTATAAAAATAAAGTTGAGATTATTATTCTGGATCAAAACTACGGTTATTCAGGTGGTTACAATCGTGGTATTGACAAAATAAAAGAAGAGTGGATTTGTTTACTAAATAGTGATGTTAGAGTCACTGAGAACTGGTTGGAACCTATAACAAATGCCATAGAGAGATATCCAAAACTTGCGGCTTGTCAACCGAAAATTTTAGATGATAAACAAAAGGAACTTTTTGAATATGCAGGAGCTGCAGGTGGATTCTTGGATCGTTTTGGTTATCCATATTGTCGTGGACGTGTTTTTGATACTATAGAGCAAGATTATGGACAATATGATACGGTAGTAGATATTGACTGGGCTAGTGGCGCTTGTTTATTTGTGAATAAAACGGTGTTTACTGCCGCTGGTAGGTTAGATGAAGATTTCTTTGCCCATCAAGAAGAGATTGATTTGTGCTGGAGAATAAAACTTCTAGATAAAGAAATTAAGGTTATTCCATCAAGTCAGGTCTATCATAAAGGTGGTGCGACACTAAGCTATACCAATCCTAAAAAAACCTATTTGAACTTTAGGAACAGTTTGTTTGTTCAAGTAAAAAACAATCATCATTCATTATGGTTGCTACATTTATTTATAAGAATGGTACTAGATGGTATAGCAGCTTTTAAATTATGGAGCGATTATGGATTTACTTTTTTTGTTGCTGTTTTAAAGGCTCATAAAGACTTCTATTTATCTCTCGGAAAGTTTGTAAATAAACGTAAAGCGATTAAGAAACAATCGGTTGTTGAAAATGTGTCTTTAACTTCATTCTCTGTAGTTTTCAAGTATTACTTCTGGAAGAAAACGCTTTATCAAGATTTATAGAAGATTTTTGATAATCTAGTGTTAATAGCGCATGATTGTGTTTTGACTTTTATATTTTTGATCAAAATTTATAATAAAGATGAAGAAAATAGCAGTATTATTATTAAGTGGGATTGTGCTTGCTAGTTGTGCTTCTAAAAAAGAATTGGAAGCCGCACTAGCTAAACAACAAGAGACTAAAGAATTACTAGATACAGCAACCGTGAAACTCAATGCATGTGAATCGGATTTAAAAGCAGCAAAAGCTAGTATCGACTCTAAAAATGATCAAATTTCTACCTTAAAGAATACTAATGCAGCTCTTATGGATAATAACGGTGAATTAGTTACTCTTTCTACACAAGGTAGTCGTAACCTAGAGCGTAGCCTAGAAAGCATCCGTGAAAAAGATTTACAAATTAAATCTCTTAACGATGCTATTAATAAGAAAGACAGTGTAACTATTGCCTTAGTTACTAGTTTAAAGAGTTCATTAGGTAACTTAAACGACCAAGATATTGAGGTTAATGTAGAGAAAGGCGTAGTTTATATTTCAATCAGTGATAAACTCTTATTTAAGAGTGGTCAAGCACAAGTACAGCAAGAGGCAAAAAGAGTATTAGGCAAAGTGGCAACTGTTGTAAATGACAAACCTGAAATTGACATAATGATTGAAGGTCATACAGATAATAAGCCTATTGCAAGCGCCAATTTTAAAGACAATTGGGAGTTAAGTACTGCAAGAGCTCTTGCTGTAACTAGAGTATTACAAGAAGAGTTTAGTGTGGACCCTAAACGTATGACAGCGGCTGGTCGTAGTTATTACATGCCTGTTGCTTCAAATGATACGGCTGAAGGACGTGCCAAAAACAGAAGAACTAGGATTGTTGTATTACCTAAACTTGATCAATTCTTTAACATGATTGAAGAAGGTATGGAACAAGCTAAAATAGATGCGAAGAAGCAAAATTAATCCTATCTATACAGAAATGAAAAGCTCCAATTAATTGGAGCTTTTTTTATTTGTTTACAATCTGCCTCATCAATACTTTATATTCTGAAAGCATCATGGCAGTTGCTCCCCAAACGATATTTCCTTGTAAGCGATAGCAGGGCACACTAACTTCTGTCATGTAACTAGTCGATAATACCACTCTATCCGAATCAGAAGTTTCTAGAAATTCACTCAAAGGGACCTCAATTATTGATTTAACTTCTTCAATTTGAGGTGTGAAGGATAAAAAAATATTTGTATCAAGTTCCTTTTTACGATTAAAATCTAGCTGTTTATGGGGATAGTACGCCAAATAATTATATACAAGATAATTACTAGGTGGAATATATAAGGGTGTGCCTTCGATGATTATTTCTTGAAATTCATAAGGAACGCCAACTTCTTCAAAAGTTTCTCTTAAAGCAGTATCTTCAAAACCGTTATCATCCGGTTCTGTTTTTCCACCAGGAAAGGCAATTTGTCCACTGTGTTTACCTTTGCTTTTTTGCCTTTCAATGAGAACAAAATGAGCCTCGTTGTTTTTAGGATATACATACATCATTACAGCAGCCTTTTTAGGTGTATTTTTTTCTAAGCCTACTGACTGTAATTCTTCTAATCTTTCCAATGCAGCCATTTTAAGCTGACTTTCTGCTCCTGGAGCTTCAAGATTTTTTAATTTTGGTACCCATTGCAAAAATTGCTCGTATGAAATCATTATACTGTATTTGTCTAATTGTCTTTTTTTATTCATGTAAAGATACACCTGTAACTCTTAATGAGGTTGATACTCCTAGTAAGGAATCGAATGCAGGAAAATGGATAACTAAGGAAGAAAAAGAAGAACGACGTTTAGAGAAAATTTATACACGTGCAGTAAGCGCCAAAGGAGATACGCTTTTACATTACATACCTCAGGATAGTGTACCATTATTTTTTAAGCGGTATGGAAAAAAGAATCCTGAAACTCGTATTCTTCTCTCGACAAAATATGGTGATGTGACCTTTGAATTATTTAAAGAAACGGAACTTTATAGATCAAGTTTCATTTACTTGATCAAGAATGGGTACTTTAATCAAACAGTATTTCATCGAGTAGTAGATGATTTTATTGTACAAGGTGGTAATAGCGATGATTCATACCCATCATTGATGCGTAATAGTTCGGGAAATTACCAACTGCCACCTCATTTTTTAGACAATGTAAAACATGAACGCGGTACTTTGAGTATGGCAAAATCATGGGATAATAATCCAGAAAACTGGCACAATGCTTTTGACTTCTTTATTACGTTGAAAAAGGCAGAACATTTAGATGGAGAGCACACCATTTTTGGTAGAGTAGTGGAAGGTATGGAAGTATTGGAACGTATCTCTCAAATTCCTACAGACTCTAGAGACTGGCCAGAAGAAGATGTTTACATGACTTTTAAAGTTTTAAAAGAATAATTAAATCCAATAATTGAGATTTGGATCATTTTATATCAAAAAAAAGCTGTCCAAACGGACAGCTTTTTTTTTGATATAATGAAAATTACTTTCTTTGAGCTTCTTTGATACGAGCTTTCTTTCCAGTAAGTTCTCTAAAGTAGAAGATACGTTTTCTACGTACTTTACCTCTTTTGTTGATTTCGATTTTCTGAATAGCTGGAAGGTTGATAGGGAAAATTCTTTCTACACCTATACCACCACTCATTTTTCTAATTGTAAAAGTTTTAGTAGCTCCAGTACCTCTTAATTGTAGTACAACACCACGGAAAAACTGAGTACGGCTTTTTTCACCTTCTTTAATCTCATAATAAACTGTGATAGTATCACCAGCTGAGAATTTTGGTAAATCTTTTGTTGAAATAAATTCGTCTTGTACGAACTTTACTAAATCTGACATTTTTATAGACTTATTATATTTAATTAAAACAACATACACGAACCTCGTCAGAGGTTGATTTAACGAGCTGCAAAAATAAACACTTATTTAAAAGTGTACAATAAATAAAATAAAAAAAACTTTATTGAATGATAAGTTTCTTAACGTGACTATTTCCTTCCGTATTAACTCTAAGGAAATAAATACCAGCGCTTAATTTTGAAACATCAAAGGACATTACACCCGATTTGATTTTACTATTTGTTCGATAGACTTCTTTTCCTAGCGAATTAATGATACTTAATTGTAGGCTGCTGGAGTTAGTATTATTCAATGAGAACTTTAAAGTTCCGTTCTTTACTGGATTGGAAAGTAAAATTAGATTTTCGTTTCCTATCTGATTGTAAGAGTAAGTCGATACAAGAGAGGCAGGTACTATTACAGAAGCCTTCACTGTAAAGCACAAACCAAGTACTAGGGTAAAAGAGAGTAATAGTTTCTTCATTTTCTACAATTTCAAAATAAAGATACAATTATTTTGCCAAACTGTGACGTTAATTTAAGTTAATCGTCTTTTAATAAGTCAGGGCGACGTTCTTCCGTGCGTTTAAATGCTTGTTCTTCTCTCCATTTATCTATGGCTTGAAAATTTCCGCTTAGTAATATTTCAGGTACTTGTTGACCTTTATAATTCGCAGGACGCGTGTATACCGGTGGCGCAAGTAAGTCGTCTTGAAAACTATCGGTAAGTGCACTTGTTTCGTTTGATAGGACACCAGGAATTAAACGTATTACTGCATCACATAATACAGCAGCTCCTAGTTCACCACCAGAGAGTACGTAATCACCTATGGAAATTTCTTTGGTAACAAACATATCTCTTACACGTTGATCGACACCTTTATAATGACCACATAAAATGATAATGTTTTCTTGAAGTGAAATAGTATTTGCTATTCCTTGATTCAAAGTCTCTCCATCTGGCGTCATGTAAATGATTTCATCATAATCACGATCTTTTTTGAGATCCGAAATTAAGTGATCTATAGGCTCGATCATCATCACCATGCCAGCGCCACCACCATATTGATAATCATCAATTTGATTGTATCTATTAAGACCGTACTTTCTCAAATCGTGTAGATGTACCTCAACAAGACCTTTTTCCACAGCACGTTTTAAAATACTGGCTTCAAATGGACTAGTTATTAATTCTGGTAAAACGGTGATTATATCTATGCGCACTATTCTTATTTTCTTGCAAAAATACTAAGAATAAGCTGTTATAGGATTCTGCTTTTCAACTCATTCCTTTCAATTATCTTTGCAGCCTATTTAGGAAAAGGAATATGGAGGTAGCAACAGCTGCAAAATCAGTCGCATTTTACACTTTAGGATGTAAGCTTAATTTTAGTGAAACCAGTACCATTGCACGCAGTTTTAAAGACGAAGGCTTTGATAGAGTGGATTTCAATGAAAAAGCAGATATTTATGTAATCAATACATGTAGTGTTACAGAAAATGCCGATAAACGATTTAAGTCCATTGTAAGAAAAGCACAACAGCACAATGAAGATGCTTTTGTAATTGCGGTAGGTTGTTATGCACAATTAAAACCTGCAGAACTGGCAGCCGTTGATGGTGTAGACCTAGTTCTTGGAGCTACTGAAAAGTTTAAGGTAACAGATTATCTTAATCAACTGTCTAAAGAAGAACCAGCGCAAATTCATTCCTGTGAAATAGACGATGCCGATTTTTATGTAGGATCCTATTCTATAGGTGATCGCACACGAGCTTTTCTCAAAGTACAGGACGGTTGTGATTATAAATGTACCTATTGTACTATACCACTGGCACGCGGTATTTCTAGAAGTGATACTCTTGAAAATGTAATGAATAACGCTAGAGAGATTAGCAATAAAGGTATCAAGGAAATTGTCCTCACCGGTGTAAATATAGGTGACTACGGAAAAGGTGAATTTGGTAATAAAAGACATGAGCATACTTTTCTAGACCTTGTACATGCTCTAGATACGGTGAACGGTATAGAAAGATTACGTATCTCTAGTATCGAACCTAATCTACTTAAAAATGAAACCATTGAGTTCGTTAGCCGTGCAAACGCCTTTGTGCCACATTTTCACATTCCCTTACAATCAGGTAACAATGAATTGCTAGGTAAAATGCGTCGCCGTTATAATAGAGAATTATATGTTGATCGGGTTACTAAAATTAAAGAGGTAATGCCTGATTGCTGTATAGGTGTAGATGTTATCGTGGGATTTCCTGGAGAAACAGATGAACACTTTCTAGATACATATCAATTTTTATCAGAACTGGACATTTCCTACCTGCATGTTTTCACATACTCAGAAAGAGATAATACACTTGCCGCAACCATGGATAGTCCTGTACCAATGAATGTGCGTAAAAAACGTAGTAAAATGCTACGAGGTTTATCGGTTAAAAAACGCAGAGCCTTCTACGAAAGTCAATTAGGTAAAGAAAAAACGGTTCTTTGGGAAGCTGAAAATAAGGAAGGTTTCATACATGGTTTTACTGAAAATTACGTAAAAGTAAAAACCTTTTGGAACCCTAATCTAGTCAATCAATTAGAGCCTGTAAGTCTAGATTACATTGATGAAGATGGCCTGGTACGCATCAAATCATAGTTCTATTAAAATTTTTTAAACTTGCATGCGTTATTGCTACATAATTTGAGACACTTAATGAGGTATTTTTTCTGTTTGATTTTTCTTTTTTCCGCTTTCGCGAAAGCGCAAATAGGAGGAACCTCAACGTATCAATTTCTTAATCTTGTATCAGGAACTAAGCAGGCTGCTTTGGGCGGTAGAGTGCTTACCAGTGTAGATTATGATCCCACTACAGCATTTTATAATCCAGCGACTATAAATCCCAAAATGGATAATCAATTACAAGTAAATTATGCTAATTGGTTAGGTGATATTAATTATGGAACAGCCAGTTATGCTTATACTTGGGACAGGCATGTGCAAACCTTTCATGTAGGTGTAACCTATGTGAATTATGGAACATTTGCCGGTTACAATGAACAAGGGATTTCAACGGGAGATTTTAGTGGTAATGAAACAGCAATTTCTGCTGGATACAGTTACAACATACCTTGGTCTGATTTTTATGTAGGAGCAAATGTTAAGTTCATTTCTTCAAAACTTGACATCTACACCTCACTAGGTGGTGCGCTTGATCTTGGGTTGCTTTATTACAATGAAGATAAAGCGATAAGAGCCGCGCTGGTAGTTAGAAATTTAGGTATACAGTTTACTCCATACAATGAATTACAAGAAGATTTACCGCTAGAGATTGCTGTAGGATTTTCAAATACCATGAAACAGTTACCGGTAAGACTTCATGTTACTTTGGAAAATTTGCAAAAATGGAACTTGGCCTTTTCAAATACCGCTAATGCTCAAACAGATCTCGATGGGAATGTGATAGAAGATGAACCTGGATTTTTTAATAATATGCTCAGACATACCGTTTTAGGAGTAGAATTATTTCCTGAGCAAACTTTTGAAATAAGGTTGGGTTACAGTTTTAGACGCTCTGAAGAATTGCGTATTCAGGATACTCGAGCATTTAGTGGATTAAGCGCTGGGTTTAGTTTAAAAATGAATAAAATGCGATTCAGTTATTCGCATGCTCGCTATAGTCTGGCAGCGCACACCAGTTTTATAGGAGTTAATATAGATTTACAATAATGGGAAGAATTATAATTGCCATAGATGGGCATTCAAGCACTGGTAAAAGCACGGCTGCTAAACAACTTGCAGAACATTTAGATTACGTTTATGTTGATACAGGTGCTATGTATCGTGCTATTGCCTTTCATGCATTATCTTCAAATCTGGTTGAAAATGGTAGGCTAGATAAACAAGCCTTAATAGCTGCATTACCTGGTCTTGCCATATCATTTAAATTAAATCCAGACACTCATAAAGCAGATGTTTATCTAAATGGAACAAACATTGAAAAAGAAATACGTACACTCGAGGTAAGTAATATTGTAAGTCCAGTTGCCGAAATAAGTGAGGTAAGAGCTAAACTTGTAGAACAACAACAAGCCATGGGCCAGGAGCGAGGTATAGTCATGGATGGTAGAGATATAGGTACTGTTGTTTTTCCCAATGCCGAGCTAAAGGTATTTATGACTGCCGCTCCAGAGGTAAGAGCAAAACGCAGGTATGACGAGCTAGTGCAACGAGGCGATCAAGTAACCTATGAAGAAATTCATAAAAATGTTTTACAGCGAGATCATATTGATTCTACTCGTGAGGACAGTCCTTTAATCCAAGCAAAAGATGCTAGATTGTTAGATACTAGTGAAATGTCTAGAGAAGAGCAATTTGAATTACTTAAAAAATGGGCGATGGAGACTATTGAAGCTTCTTAATGTCTATTGTCACAACTTAAAATAATATTAGGATAGTTGCTTTCAAGGTAGTACAACTTTGGACAACCAAAAGATTCACTACTCAGGCCATAAATAAGTGGTGGTTCATTTTTGAATAGTTTCATTGCAAATTGTGAGGAACTTTCAAGATAATCTGTATTTAAAGGAATGAGACCAGTACTTTCTCCTTCTTGCTCAATAAATGAGTTGGTAATTTCACCATTTTCTTTTACTACAATCACATAACGGGTTAGTAAGTTATACTTGTTTACATGATCCAGAGAGTATATTGTATAGTTGTTATAGGAAGTGTAAAACAATTTAGTCTTAGGTTCATTTGAGAACTCTGATTTAAGATAAGGAAATCGTTTTGTATATAGTTGTCTTAGACTTTCTGTTTCCTCATGGGGATACCATTTTAAGTATTTAAAATCTGTTGCAGTTTCAAATGGATTATCAATAGCTAGGGTAGCAAAATCAAAATCAGTATTTGTATTTTCTGGTAATTCTAGACAAGTTTCAAAATCGTAAACATTGTATTCACCGCTACCGCTGGCATAAACGTTCACATTTGCGATAAGTTTTAAGTCTTTAATAGGATAACTTGCGACTTGACCAGTAGTAATTTTGGTTACGTGTAATTGATCATATTTAGTAATGCCACCTGCCTTTAAAAAGTTATCTCTATACGCCTTGTCCCATTCAAAGTACTCTTTTGAATACGTTTTATCTTCATCCAGAGCAGAATAAAAATTCGAATTATAATTAGGGCTTCACTTATATTTACATTGTCTTTGTAATTTTCATCTTTTCCATAGGGATCAATTGAAGTGACGTAATATACTTTTCTATTTGAATAAACAGGTGAATCAGATACAAAAGCATCAACAACATATACCGTGTCTTTTTGTTTTTTAATGCCTAGCCAATTACCTTCATAGATTTGATCACCATCAGCTATCTCGTAATATTTATTGGTGTACTCAACCACTTCAATAGCTTCATTTAGAAAAAATTTCCCTAGTACTTTACCATAGGGCTTTTCTCTGTAATTAAGCCCAGATTGGGCTGAGGCATATCTTATAACGGGTTTATTTTCAATAGAATCATTAGGTTCACTTATGGTTGTGCTGTTTACATTTACTTGTTTTATTGCTTCCTTTGATTCTTTAATTTCTATAGAATTAGAACGTTCTTTTTGATTACAGCCTACAGATGCTAAGAGAGAAAAAGTTATAAAAGTGATATATAAATTTTTCACAGATTATTTTTTTGCTAGATTTTCTTCATACACTTGAATCCATTTATCAACACTCATTTTGGATGCTAGTTCTGCTATTAGTTCAAAGGGTATGGCATCTGGTTTTTTAAAACGCACACAGCTTTTTCCCATATCTAATTTATACTTAGAATGCTTGGGATATTCATCTACAAACCATTGATAGGTTGGTTGGTGTGCATACATTCCCATATGATATAGTGCGATGTAATTTTTTTGACTTGCTATATTGATAAAGGGTAGAGGAGTCACCTTTTTATTTGCCCTATACCCATGTGGGTAATCTTCTAATGAGATATAAAATCCAGGCATGTTATATAGCATACCTTCTGTAAGTCCAGCCGGTAAATTGCTTTTTAAAGTATCATATAATTTAGTAAAGGGCTCTCTACGTTCTTCTGGAATTTGGGTAAT
The DNA here is from genome assembly GCF_002117085.1 of Nonlabens tegetincola. Taxonomy (GTDB): domain Bacteria; phylum Bacteroidota; class Bacteroidia; order Flavobacteriales; family Flavobacteriaceae; genus Nonlabens; species Nonlabens tegetincola. The sequence goes on from NZ_CP019342.1 coordinate 876,073, forward strand.
ATAGTCCTGTATATTTTCAGCTTTAATGGTCATAATATCTATTTAAAAGGAATCATCTCTCATTTCTCCGTTGCTATATTCTGGTCCTATTGCGATTTTAAGACCAACATTAAATAAAATGTTTGAGAAATTGGTTAATTTACGATCAACAGTTCCATTTCCGCTAAAATAGGCTATAGGTTCTCCTAGTGTACTCATATATTGTGGAGAAAAGAAAACTTGAACGCTTCTTCTAAAGTAATAATTAAAACGCAAACCTACCTGTAGCACGGCAGCGGTCGTATTAAAGTTATCGCGATCGGTAGCGTAATTCGTTTCTATGAGACTTGACGTTGCACTACTTTCTTGCTCATCAATAAATTGAAATCCTATTCTTGTGAATGCGTCTAATTGAAAACGATTGTTAGTAAAGCTATATTGAGGTCCTATTGCTAGAGTAAAGGCACTCCAGTTTTCTTCATTGTTAATGGTTGTTTGTTGAGTGCTTCCGATGGGTAAGAACTCATTATAAACATATCTAGTGCTGGCTGTAAGAGCCCAGTGCTTGTCCATGTAGAAATCATATCCTGCACCTATATTTAATCCAGATACAGCAACATCTTTATAGTCTCCTGTAGGTGATGAAAGTCCTAGATCAATCACTAGATTATGTTTAGGAACCTCTCTTAAATGTACTGCATCTTTAGGTATTGAGTCATTCTGGCCCTTAGCATAAAAGGAAATAGTCAATAAAAGAGTAAGAAATAATATTCTCATAAGGTTAGGGATGAATTATTATGATAGTTTTGTGTACGCTTTCGCGAAAGCGTGATTAAATTTAAACAAAATATACAGCTATGAACAAATTAACCGAGGCACAAATTGAAGAACATTTAAAAGAAGTTGAAGGATGGGATTATTATGACGATGCTATCCATACTACTTTTGAATTTGACAATTTTATGGATTGTTTTTCTGTGATGACGCGAATTGCTATGGAAGCAGAAAAAATGGAGCATCACCCAGAATGGTACAACGTTTATAACACGCTAGAAATCACGTTGAATACACACGATGCTGGTGGTTTAACAGAAAAAGATTTTAAGCTCGCTAAAGCTATCGAGTACATTGTAGGTGATGAATAATTAGAATCATTTATATTTAAGCCGCTTTAATAAAGCGGCTTTTTTTATGAGGATTTTTATTTCATTATTATTTGTTTTTACCATTGCTACAGCGACTGCTAGCGACAACCCACGTCAATATTTAAAGTTTATCGATGACCTTAATGAAGATGTTGTTGTTCAAACCTGGGAATACATGAATGCTTATACGAATGGTGGTAGTCTAATTGAACTAAAATCCAATAGGAAAAGATTAGAAAATTATTTACTGCGAGCATTAAAAAAGGTTCAAAAACGTCCTACCGCACATGAGGATTTTAAAAATCAAGCCAAAGCCTACTTTGAAGGTAATCTGGCAATCGTAAAAAAAGATTTATACGTTTTATTACGAAATAAGGAACTTAAAAAGGTTGAGGTAGATTCTTATGAATTACAATTAAATATACGTAGAGCTATTGTACAACTGCGCGTCGATTATGACATTGCCGTTCAAAACTTTGCTAGTGAACACAATTTACAATTAGAACTCAATAGGTCTGATGTGGCAATAGCGATGAATACTACAATGGCTGCCTATGATTACTATCATCATTACAACATCCAGATTAAAAAATTAATTAATCTTGAACAGCAATATTGGACCGATTTACATAATAAAAGTGGCAACCAACTTAACTCTATAGAAAATCAATTGTGCCAGGCAAACCTTGATTTAATTGAAGTGCCCGAGTTACTGAATAATGATTCATCTTTAGTTACAGCTGCACAAGAATATATGAGTTATATACAAACATTGTGTGGTCAGGAATTTCAAGAAATTAAAAATTTCAAATTAATAGAAAGCACGGGCGATCGTAAAAAAATAGCTCAAGCAACTAGTACTTATAATAAAGCTATCAAGGATGCCAATGATAAAAGAAGGAGTCAAATAACGCAATGGCAAAATAAAACAACAGCCTTTTTACAAAGACATGTAAAAATGTAAACCTATCCGCCTACTCGTTTAACCTTAAAGCCTTTGTCTTTAAGAATATCCATAATTCTATCTCTGTAATCACCTTGAATTATGATTTCATCATTTTTAAAACTACCGCCTACTCCTAGAGTTGTTTTAATTTCTTTGGCTAATATTTTGAAGTCACTAGTCGCACCATTGTAGCCTGAAATAATGGTGTTTACTTTTCCTTTTCTCTTCTCAAACTTGCAAAGTAATGGATCATCTTGTAGCCAAACATTGCTTTCTGGTGCTTTTTCTTCCTCTTTATAATCGTGATCAGGAAATAGATTTTTAAGTTGATCTTGTAAGTCCATAATTAAGTAGCTGTGGGATCGGTTTCATTTGTTATATCAAAGATAGACTCTTTTCTTTGATGTAATATAGAAACGCCTTTTTGTAATAATAAGTTGTTGGGGTAAGTTATTTCCTCACCTTCACTAGTTTCTAGTAGAGTATAAAATCCTTTAATATCTTTAATGGTAGCGGTTACAGGTAGATCTTTATCATGAATACGCACTCTGTCACCTATCTTATAGGGAAAAGTAAAGTAAAGTATGAAGCTAGCAGTAACATTGCTCAAAATACTCCAGTTTGCAAATAAAGCAACACCTACAACGGCAAATGCACTACCTAGTGCTACCCAAAAACCATCGTTATTAATACCCCAAACAAGTATTATACTTATTAAACACAAGGTCCAAAGTATATAGCCAAAATACCTGCTTACGTATTGCTTGCGCAATTCTGATCTTGATACGCGTTCTGATATTTTTGAAGCACTCCATATTATCAATCTATGGGTAACAATCCCTAAGATAACGATGATTACAGTGATTATAAATTCCTCTTTTTTTAATAGTTCAATCATAGTTGCAAACTGTCCCTTAAGTGTGCGAATTTATTAGAGTTTTTATTCCAATAATCTGTTTTTATCGTTTTTTTAAGGCTGGCCGTACTTACCATAGGAATTTGATTATCCATGTAGCGTTCCATCCAGTTTAATATCCTGAACGGGAACTCTTTTTCAGTTTTATATGCAATAGTTCTATTGATTTCAGGATAATTTACACTGTATAAATATCCATCTGGTAATTCTCTAAGTTTGGCTATCGCCTCCATTGGTTCGGCATCTATATGCTTAAGCCTTAAAAATTCTGCACTAGGCACGATATTAAGGGTGTCTACTGGCATTTTCAAAGGCCCTAATCTCAATTGACTAGGGATTTGATTTTCTAGTAGTGCTCTCTCTATTTGGAAACTTTTATTGCCTTCACTTTGAAAATAAGAATGCAATTGAACATCATAAGACGTATTGTTCTCATTGAATTGCATATAAGTATGACCGCACCATTCTTGAATTGAAGCTGCAACTTTGATAGCATTACCTTCAAAATCTAAAGGTAAAAATGTACTGCTCATCATTTTATAGGGATAAATACCAGTATTAAAATCCCTTGTTGCATTAAGTTTGAGTACTGAATAATTATCATCTTTAATACGATCAGCTTTAATTTGGTCCTTAGAATCAAACGGTTCAGTTACATAGATTAATACTGCTGTACCTTGTCTCATTTCTCCATAACGTGCTTGATTCAACTCATAACTAGAAATTTCTGCAGTACCATCAAACCAATAAGATTTAAAATTTTCATCTAAAGAACGAGATTGTCTTTTTGATTTTGTCGGAGTACTTACTTCATCGGTAGTTGATGTTTCTTTCTCAGTTTGACAAGAGATAAGTGTTGCGACTAGTATATATAAATAAAAAACTTCATAACCTTTTTTTCAAAGTTATGAAGTTTGCGATTAATAGGTGTTAAGCTTTCGCGAAAGCGTTAAAAGCCATAAGATCCAAAAGTCCAATTCATACCATCACTTATAACATAAATTGTTTTAGTATTAGAATTAGCGTTCATCGTGATGTTAAAACCAGCAGAAGAACTGGAATTACTAGCATAAAATTCTCCACCTGGATTAGGTGTGTAAATAACTGCATTTTCCGAATTTGAGATATTTCTTAAAATGTACATTCTTCCTGGAACAGTGGTAGGTTCCGGTAAAAGAAACTCTTGGTTTCCAGCCGTAGGGCTAAGGTTTAAGTAGGAACCATTATCTATAGGAGTGGCACTTCCTGAAGGTCCACCAGAATAAGAAGCGAGGTTGAGCGAGGTATTGGTAGCAATAGGATTACCCCAACTAGCGTTTCCGCTTCCATCTGTGGTAAGGACTTGACCTGCGCTACCATCTACAGTAGGTAATTCATATCCATCGGTATCAGCTTCATTTCTTATGGCAAATCTATCACCTGAAAAATACCCGGAATAGGCATTATTGGATCCATCATTAATTGCCTGAGAATATATCCCATATCTCACTCCTGTACTTGTTGAATTACCACTAACTGTTCTTATTCCATAAATTGTGCCCGCAGATGTGGATCCCGTATCGATATTGTTGTTAATGCCATAACTGGTAGCACTGCTGGATGAATTTATCTCTGTAAGATTATTAAGTCCTATATGTGTACCATCTCCACTGCTGGATATTTCATTATTAATTCCTACTTTATTTCCTCTTGCAGAACTTGTGTTATTTACATTTATGGAAAACGTATTGGAAGAAAGGGCACTACTAGAATGTCTATTGGTTATGGATAATGTGGTGCGATCTTCAGAAGCTAGAGCTCCTTGGTTTTCAATACTCACAACACTTGCAGGTACTCCATCGTTACCGAAGCGCGTTCTTCCTGATCTAAATATTTCTGAAGTTGTAGCGGTGGCATTAGTAGTTGTTCCACTGTCAAAAAATGCAGCAGTACCGCTGGATAAATCCGTTACGTTTTGGTAGGCACTACCATTACTAAAATAAAATCCTATTGGGTTTGAGCCGTCCACAGTGTCTAAGTAAATTATGGTACCAGCAGGAGCAGCTGGTGATGGTATATTACTTACTCTAGGGACCATAATTCCATTAAATTCTCCTGGACCTAATGATGTACTTGCTTCAACTTGTAAGTCAGTTACTGGTGTTGCTGTTCCAATTCCTACTTGACCTGTTACCGAGTAGCTGATAGCTATTAAAAATATGAGTAAAAACTGTTTCATATCTGATTTATTAAGAGCCTTAAATTAATCAGTTTATTACTACTATATTTTTTAGATTGACTGCTTACAGACAAAAAATGCTTTACATCTTAAAAAATAGATGTAAGGTTTAAATAATCGTTAATATATAGCTATCAGCAAGTTAAGAACTTGCCTTTTCTTGATACATCTTAAGTTGGTCTCGTAATCTAGCAGCTTCCATGAAATCCAATTCTTTGGCAGCTTTCTCCATCGCTTTGCGTGTATCTCTTACTTTTTTGTCTAATTGCTCTTTTGATAAGTATTCAGCTTCCTCTTCAGCTGCTTGTTGAGTGAGCACTTCTTCAATGGCATAGCTAGCAGCATTTTTACGAGCAATAGTATTGTCTAATGATTTTTTGATTGCAGTTGGAGTTAGACCATTTTCTTCATTATAGGCAATTTGCTTGCTACGTCTATATTCCGTTTCATCAATAGTTTTTTGCATGCTATCCGTGATTTTGTCCGCATAAAGGATGGCTAGACCATTCACATTACGAGCAGCACGACCAATAGTTTGTGTTAAAGATCGATTGTTTCTTAAAAACCCTTCTTTATCAGCATCAAGTATAGCAACTAATGATACTTCTGGTAAATCTAATCCTTCTCTTAACAGGTTTACACCAATTAACACATCAAATAGACCTCTTCTTAAATCGCTCATTATCTCTACACGTTCTAGCGTGTCGACATCACTGTGAATATAGCGACATCGCACACGTATACGAGTGAGATACTTTGTCAATTCTTCTGCCATTCGTTTTGTAAGAGTAGTAACCAGTACACGTTCATCACGTTCTTCTCTCAGTCGAATTTCCTCGACAAGATCATCTATTTGATTTTGACTAGGACGCACTTCAATTATTGGATCTAATAGTCCCGTAGGTCTTATGATTTGCTCTACATAAATTCCTTCGGTTTTTTCAAGTTCATAATCAGCAGGCGTCGCACTTACATATAATACTTGATTTTGAAGAGCTTCAAACTCTTCAAATTTCAAAGGTCTGTTATCCATCGCTGCTGGTAGTCTAAAACCATAATCAACTAGGTTTTCTTTTCTAGACCTATCACCACCGTACATAGCGCCTACTTGCGGTACACTTACATGGCTTTCATCAATAATCATCAAGTAATCGTCTGGGAAATAATCTAGTAAACAAAAGGGTCTAGTTCCTGGTAATCGACCATCTAAATAACGACTGTAATTTTCGATACCCGAGCAATAACCTAATTCCCTGATCATTTCAAGGTCAAATTCTGTGCGTTCCTGTAAACGTTTAGCTTCTAAAGGTTTACCTATTTCTTTAAAATAGTCAACTTGTTTAACTAGATCTTCTTGAATTTGATGAATAGCATTTTGTAGTACATCAGGTGATGTCACAAACATATTAGCTGGATAAATAGTTATCTGATTGAATTTCTCTAAAACATTTCCATTTACCGGATCAAATCTCTCGATTTCTTCAATTTCATCTCCAAAAAAATGAATTCTAAACGCAGTGTCTGCATAACTAGGGAATACATCTAGCGTATCACCTTTTACCCTGAAATTCCCACGATTAAAATCGGCAGTAGTACGAGAGTATAAACTTTGTACCAGCATTTGTAATAGCTTGGTTCTAGGAATTTCTTGATCTTGTTTTAATCTGATTACATTTTTTTGGAATTCTACCGGATTACCTATACCGTACAAACAAGATACCGATGCTACAACAATTATATCTCTCCTTCCTGATAGTAAAGATGAGGTAGTGCTCAATCGCATTTTTTCAATTTCCTCGTTGATAGATAAGTCCTTCTCAATATAAGTACCACTCGTAGGTATAAAAGCCTCAGGCTGGTAATAATCATAATAGGAAACAAAGTATTCTACAGCATTTTCAGGAAAAAAAGCTTTGAATTCTGAGTATAATTGAGCAGCAAGTGTTTTATTATGACACAAAACTAGGGTAGGGCGTTGAGTTTTTTCAACCACGTTTGCAGCAGTAAATGTTTTTCCACTTCCGGTAACACCTAGTAGGGTTTGATATCGTTCTCCTGAATTAATTCCGTCGGCCAATTTTTTAATGGCTTGTGGTTGATCTCCAGTAGGCGAAAAGTCTGATACTATTTTGAAGTCCATAATGTAAAACTAAGATTTTTATGAGTACGCTTTCGCGAAAGCGTAATTAAAATAATCCTAACAAAAATGTAATTATCTGATGAGTGAAAAATGACCTTTAAAGGAGCGTCCATCTGCCAGTTCAACTAAGTACCAATAATCTGTACTAGGCATAGGATTGTCATTATAAGTGCCGTCCCATCCCACACCTAGTGGATCTAATTGTTTGAGCAGTTTACCAAACCGGTCAAAGATGTAAATACTTGCATCTGGCTCCGTTTCAATCGCGGTTACTTGCCAATAGTCGTGAAAACCATCTTCATTTGGAGTGAAGTAAGGTGGAGCAGCTACAATGGTTGCAGGAACTGTTAATGTATTACAGTTAGTTTGAGAGCGTACTGTAATCGTATAAAATCCAGGTAACAAATTCGTAAAAACTGGACTGTCCTGAAACATAAAATTATCTATACTGTATTGCCACGGTCCATCTCCTGTTACATCGATCTTGATGCTATTGGAACGTATTGTGAATTGCTCAATTTCTATGGATTCTAGTTGGGTAAGATCGTAATGATTTATACTGGTTGAGATACTATCGGTACATCCATTATTATCAATTCCTGTTACCGAATATATTCCTGGTAGAGTAGTGGTTATACTGCGAGTGGTTTCACCGTTACTCCATAAATAGGAATCAAAATTGTTACTGGCTGTTAAGGTTACTTCATCGTCTGGACAGGTTACAACTGGATCTGTTACTGTAATAACGGGTTTTTCGTTTACGACAATAGTAAATGGTTGTGTATCTATACAGGTTATTGGACCGTTGTTTGCTAATCGTATATAAATTTGTTCAATTGCTTGTGTGTTTTGATAGTTATCTGGTAACGCGTTACTATCACTTACAGCGCTAGCTTGGTCAGGATGAAAACTTACATCCCAGTTAGAAGCAGTACTACTTAAAATTTGGTCACGAATAGTAGTTAAATCAAAAATTTCAATTCCATCTCTAGAGTCATCATCACAAACCTCGAAATCATTTATAAATGGTATTTGTGGTTCTTCAATAAGCTCGAAGTCAAAGGATATAATTTCAAAGCAAGAAGTGAAATCGCTATTTTCTATGCGAGCATAGAAAGGTGAGTTTGTTGCATTAAGTATATGAAAATAAGGAAGCTCATTAATTCTATTTTGAGCATCATTATTTGATGAATAAAAACTGACATCAAAATCTATAGGATTTTGGGATCCTAATATCTCACTAGCGGCTTGAGTGAAATCTATTGTCTCGATTCCATCATTTCCTATATCACATGTGTATTGTGTTTGAATAGGATTTGCAATTGGCGAATTAACTACATTAAATTCAAAACTTGTTATATCATAACAACCGTTAGAGTTTAAGTTGTCTAATCTTACATAATAGGTGCCTGCGGTTAATTGAGTATTAGGTGCAATAGAGTTAAAATCTTGCTGAGCTTCAGTTAGATTGTAGTGTAAAGAGATTTCAAGATTATTGGATGTATTATTTTGAAGCACTTGTTGCGATACCAGGGAGAAGTCTATTGTAGCTAAACCATCATTTGAGAGGTCATCGCACACAATTATATCATTAATTGTACCTGCATTGGGTTGGTTCACTACAGTAATGGTATCAATTATTGTAAAAGTTTCAAGAGGAGTGGTTATTGTTAAACTTACTTGGTAATCGCCTGGGTTTACAAATGTATGGGAAGGATTTATTACAGTACTAGTATTAGTACTGCTAGTTGAATCACCAAAATCCCACAGCAAGGTAGTGTTTGGACAAGTTGCCAAAGCATCTGCTGTGAATTGGGTAGGATTGCCACTACAGCCTTCTACAAAGGAAAAACGCGGTGTAAAAAAAGCGTTATAAAAGGGTGGTAATCCTTCATTTACATTAGTGCCAGGAGCTAGGCTGACTCCATTAAGAATAAATGCAGCACTTGCTCCTATGTTGTTAGGTTGATCAATTACGCTTAAATAGTTTTTTAAATCATTTGAATAGTAAATTTTACCATCTGGACCAATTTGCAAAGCACCTCTAGAAACATCATCGGTTGAGTCCAAAGGATCTGTTTGATATATAGTAATAGGATTTGATTGGTAATTAGGTGAAGTTGTATCGTATTGAAGTAGCGTGCGTTCACCAAACACACCATTTTGAGCTGTATTCAAATCCAAATAGAATAACCTAGAGTCTAAGCTAAATTCACCACCATAAGCTAATAGATTGGAAGGAAAACGAAGTTCGGTGGGATTGGTAACACTACCGTTAGTAGTGTCAAAATCAAAAATAAAGGCACCTGTTCCCAGATTGTTGGCAGGTGTTCCATTAGGTAAAAATTGATTCATTAAGGCTATTTTACTGCCATCAGGAGCAATTTTTAAATATCCACGTCTATCTTCAACTCTTGTGGAAGGACTGTTACTTACAATCACATTGTTATCTAATCCTTGCGGAGTTAACTTAAAAGCATAAAATGAATCAAAAATACCGGTATTAAAATTTGATTCGGCATAGGAAATTATCCACGCATCTCGACCATTACTGTGGACACTTGCTGTAACTTTTTCAGAAGAATCAGGTAACAAATTGATGTTTTTTTGAGATGGAATAACAGCTCCTAATCCATTATCTAATAGCATATCTACAACACTATAATTTAAACCTGTAACAGGATTAAAATCACCAACAGTAAAGATGTAATAGAGGTTTTCATTCTCGGGCATTGGAATAATTATTCCAGATTGTGTACTGCTGGGGTCACCTAGTAGTCCAGAACCATTGAGCATGACTTGATGATTGCGATTCCAGATTGTTATTCCGTCTGTATAGAATAATAAATTTCCACAAGCGTCACTTATGGTTGCGCAACCTTCCGTAGTATCCAATTGCCCTAGGTCATTTGCAACAGGAGAACCATTATTGAAATCTAAACCAGCATTGGAACCAAAAAACCACCAATTAGCCTGATTTTGTGCATTAATGAAGCAAGCAAAAAAAAGTATCAAAAAAAGTAGCTTTTTCATACTTTAAAAATACGCTAATAAAAAATGCCTTCAAATTATTGAAGGCATTACATGTGTATAAGGTAAAAAGCACTTTTAAATTTTAACTCTCCACCCGTGTTTATCTTCCGTACGATTATATTGAATATCCATCAATGCGGCTTTAATATTAGTCGCATAATCGTTTTCAATTACTGGTAATTCATATTTAAAATCTTCGTGTTTGAAACCTTTAATAGGTACAATTACAGCGGCCGTACCACTTCCAAAAATTTCCTTTAATTCACCGTTTTGCGCAGCTTCTTTAATTTCTGAAACTCGTATTCTTCTTTCTTCTACTTCTATACCGTGATCTTTGGCCATTTGAATAACACTTCTTCTTGTTACTCCATTCAATATTCTGTCATTATTAGGAGCAGTCAAAAGTTTATCGCCTATGCGCACAAAGATGTTCATTGTTCCAGCTTCTTCAATGTATTCGTGCGAGGCAGCATCAGTCCAAATTATTTGTTGATAACCTTCTTCCATCGCCAGGTTATTTGGGTAAAAACTGGCAGCATAATTACCTGCAGCTTTTGCATATCCTACACCACCATCTGCTGCACGTGAAAATTGATTGGCTATAATAACTCTTACTTCACCACGGTAATATGCAAAAGCAGGAGACATAACGATCATAAATTTGTACTCGGTAGAAGGAGCTGCCGCTACTCCGTTTTCACTAGCTATCATAAATGGTCTTAAATACAAAGAAAGTCCTTCTCCATATTTTACCCATTCTTTATCTAAATTTACTAATGTTTTTAATCCTTCTACAAATACCTCATAAGGTACTTCAGGCATTGCAAGTCTTTTGGCACTTTCATTAAAACGTTTCCAGTTGTCTTCTGGTCTAAAAAGGAAAACATCACCAGCTTCATCTTTGTAGGCTTTCATACCTTCAAAAATGGCCTGTCCATAATGAAATACTTTACAACTAGGTTCTACTTGAATTGGTCCGTATGGTTTAATATGTGTTGTTTCCCATTTTCCATCGCGCCAGTTGCATTCAAGCATGTGGTCTGTAAAAGTTTTTCCGAAAACTAGATCATCAAAATTCGTTGATGCTAATCTAGATTCCGAAACTCTATCTATAACGATTTCGTTGGTATCGGTCATGGGTTATTTTTATTAATTTTTTGCAAAGATAACGGATAGTATCATTGAATAAATCCCAACGAATTACTAATTTTGTGGAAAATATAAACAAATGAAAACCTATTTACCTTTATTTTTTATCATTTTCTCAATAATTGGGTGTAAAGAAACTCAAAAAGAAACTGAAATGCCTGCAGTAAATGATGAACAAGTTGAAGAAATGGCCTATATGAGCTATGGATCAAAAATAACTGCAGAAAATGCTATTTCAACAGCAGAATTATTCGAGAAATATCAAACTTTAACCGACTCAGACACAATCCAAGTAAAGGTGAAAAGTGAGATTCTTGATGTATGTCCAAAAAAAGGATGTTGGGTTAAAATGGCAGTTGGTAGCGATACAACACGTGTGATGTTTAAGGACTATGGATTTTTTCTACCTAAAAACGGTAAAGGAAAGGAAGTGGTATTTGAAGGTAAAGTGTATAAATCAATCACTGACGTAGAAACTCTTCGTCACTATGCAGAAGATGCTGGAAAATCTCAAGAGGAAATAGAAAAGATCAATGAACCTGAAACAAGCTATACTTTTATAGCCGATGGTGCTCTTGTGGAAGAATTTGAAAACCCAGATGTTGAAATGCCTGCAGAAGAAAGCGCAAGCGAATAATGAAAAGAGAAATCATGATCACTGGCGATGGTTCCAAAACCATTCACATGCCAGATCTTAACGAGCAATATCATTCTAAACACGGCGCCTTGCAAGAGGCGCTTCATGTTTTTATAAAGATGGGTTTACAGCCTTTACAAGAGTCATTACAACCTGATAATGCCAGTCTTAATATTCTAGAATATGGTTTTGGTACTGGTCTTAATGCTATTTTAACCAAGCAACATGCGAGTACTACTAGAATTCATTATACCGCAATGGAAGCATACCCAGTAAGTGCCGATGAGGTCCTAGCTATGGATTATGGAAGCTTACTTAAAGATCAAATCTTTTATGAAGCATTGCATGAGATGGATTGGGAAATTGACAAGCAGTTAACCTCTACATTTAGTATAATTAAAAAGCAAATGAAATTTGAAGAGGTCAAATTCGACAACCAGTTTGATCTCATATATTTTGATGCTTTTGGACCTAGAACACAACCAGAACTTTGGACCATACCCATTTTTCAAAAAGCGTTTGATAGCCTAAAAAATGGTGGTGTACTCACTACTTATTGTGCTCAAGGTCAGGCTAGACGCAACATGCAAGAAGTTGGTTTTAACGTAGAACGTCTTCCTGGTCCACCAGGTAAAAGAGAAATGTTGCGCGCGACAAAATTATAGGTAATTTAAAAGACTAGCCTGTCTAGTCACTATTAAAAAGATATGAGTAACGAAGTAAGAAATCAAGAACCTAAATCACTTTGGAATCACTTTGCTGATTTGAACGCAATTCCTAGACCTTCTAAAAAAGAGGAACGTGTAAGAGCCTTTATGGTGAAATTCGGTAATGAATTAAATCTACAAGTTATAGAGGACGCTGTAGGTAATGTAATTATAAAAAAGCCTGCAACTGCAGGAATGGAGAACCGTAAAAGTGTGATTTTACAATCTCATCTAGATATGGTACACCAAAAAAACAACGACACTCAATTTGATTTTGATACCCAAGGTATTGAAATGATTGTCGATGGTGATGTTATCAAGGCAAATGGAACAACTCTAGGTGCCGACAATGGAATAGGAGTAGCTGCAATCATGGCTGTTTTATCCTCAACTGATATTGAGCATCCAGCGATTGAAGCTTTGTTTACAATTGATGAGGAAACAGGTATGACCGGTGCCAAAGAATTGGATAAAAACATTCTCAAATCAACTATACTTCTAAACCTAGATACTGAAGAAGATGATGAAATTGATATAGGATGTGCTGGTGGAGTAGATATCACTGGTAAAAAACAATACGATACTAGTAATCCAGAAGATACTTATTCTACGGTCACGATTACTGTGAAAGGTCTTAACGGTGGCCACAGCGGTATGGATATCATTAAAGGTTTAGGTAACGCAAATAAAATGGCTGCCAGACTATTGGATGCGTTACAAAAGAAATCAGATATTCATATTGTATCTATTCAAGGTGGTAGTTTGAGAAATGCTATTCCACGTGAAGCTGTTGTAGAATTACGCTTTCGCGAAAGCGAGCTACAGCACATGCAATCTACCTTTGAGAAATGCAAGCAAGCCATAATAAATGAGTATAAATCCCTAGAGGAAAATTTAAATATTTCGTGGGAATTGACGAATTCTAGTTTAGGTCATCTTGATGCTTCTAACAGTCGTGAGGTAATACACGTTTTACTAGGAATTCATAATGGTGTTTACAGAATGAGTCCAGATATTGAAGGTCTTGTAGAAACTTCAAACAACTTGGCTCGAGTAAAATTAAATGATGGACAATTGGAGGTAGCTTGTTTAACTAGATCATCTGTTGAAAGTTCCAAAACAGATCTAGCATCTTCAATAAGTGCTGTAATGCAGTTAGCTGGAATCAGTGTTGAATTATCTGGTGACTATCCTGGTTGGGAACCAAATCGCGATAGTGCAATTTTAGAAATTGCTGAAAATAAGTATAAGGAACTATTCAATGAATCTCCTAGAGTAGTCGCTTGTCATGCAGGATTAGAATGTGGAATTTTAGGTGAACGTTATCCAGGTTTGGACATGATATCTTTTGGTCCAAATATTAGAGGAGCTCACAGTCCAGATGAACACGTTGAGATTTCTAGCGTTCAAAAATTTTGGGATTTTTACTTAGAAATTCTCAAAAATGTTCCATTGAAATAAAAGAGCACCTACAGCTAGATGAATACTTTAAGTAGGTTTTAAGAAGTATTATTAATGCCAGGTTTTATTTTGCTTGGCATTAATAATTACTTACATGAAAATCAGTACTAAAATTCTTTCTATTTTTTTGGTTTTAGGAATTGTTGCTTGTTCTGCACCAAAAAAGGTGAGTTCCAAAGCAACAAAATCCGAAGCATCAAATAAAACCAGCTCAAAGTTTAAACCTTATCGTAAACTTATAACGGGTAAAACTAAAACAGACGACGGTCTTTTTAAAGTTCATCAAAATGAAGATGAATATCTTTATGAGTTACCAGATTCCCTATTAGGTAAAGATATGTTATGGGTTACCCGTATTGCACAAATACCTGCAAATTTGGGTGGTGGATATTTAAATGCTGGTAGTAAAACCAACCAACAATTAGTTTCATGGGAGCGATTTAAGGATAAAATATTACTTAAAGTCAAATCTTATGATGCCGTTACATTAGACTCCACAGCGGCTATATCCAATAGTGTTAAGGTTAATAATTATGAACCGATTATGTACGCTTTTGATATAGAAGCTATTAATACCGATTCTACGGGCGTAGTAATTGATGTCACCAAATTTTTAAGCAACGATATACCTGCAATAAGTGGTTTGAATTCCAGACTACGCAAACAGTATAAAGTAAGAAGTCTGGATAAATCACGCAGTTTCATTAATCGTGTGTCTTCTTATCCTTTAAATGTTGAGGTTGTGCAAGATATGACTTATACGGCTAGTGACGCACCTTCAAATTCATCTGTAGGTTCCATAAGTTTACAGATGAATCAATCTATGATATTGTTACCTGAAAAACCTATGACACCTAGATTGTATGATCCTAGAGTTGGTTTCTTCACGGTTAATCAAATTGATTATAGCTCTCCTAAATTAAAAGCCGATGAAAAAACATATATAAGAAGATGGAGGCTAGAGCCTAAAGATCCTGAAGCGTATGCAAGAGGTGAATTGGTAGAACCTGTAAAACCAATTGTTTACTACCTTGATCCTGGTACCCCAGAATCTTTGAAGAAATACATAAAACAAGGTATTGAAGACTGGCAGAAACCGTTTGAAACTGCAGGGTTTAAAAATGCTATCATAGCAAAGGAGGCTCCTAGCATAGAAGAAGATCCTGAGTTTAGTCCAGAAGATATAAGATATTCTGTGGTTAGATACGTGGCAAGTACTACTCGTAATGCTGTAGGTCCTAGTGTGAGCGATCCTCGTAGTGGTGAAATAATTGAAAGTGATATTATCTGGTATCATAACCATTTAAGATCTTATAGAAACCGTTATTTACTGGAAACAGGTGCGGCAAATCCTAGTGCAAGAACATTAGATACACCAGCTGAAGAGATAGGTGAGATGATGAGACAAGTAATTGCCCATGAGGTAGGTCATGCGTTAGGATTTCCACACAATATGGCGGCGAGTTACGCCTATGATGTCGAAAATTATAGAGACGGAGACTTTACACAAGCAAATGGAATTGCAGCAAGTCTTATGGATTATGCCCGTTATAATTACATTGCTCAACCTGGAGACAAAAACATAAGATTTGTACGCCAAATGGGTCCTTACGATCATTATGCTGTCAATTGGGGTTATAGAGTAATCCCTAACTCCAATACTCCAGAAGATGAAAAAGAGGTACTGAATCAATGGATTTTAGAAAAAGCAAATGATCCTAAATATAAATTCGGAAGACAAAGCAGTCGTTTTGATCCTCAATCTCAAACTGAAGCTATTGGTAATAACCCTGTAAAGGCAAGTAGTTATGGAGTTGGAAACTTAAAAATTGTTGCCAAAAACTTACCACAGTGGACTTCCAATGACACTAATAATTACGACGATTTAGATGAATTGTATAGAGAACTTTTAGGTGTGTTTTCTAGATATGTAGGTCACGTTGTTACAAATGTTGGTGGCGTTTATGAAAATCTAAAAACTCCTTCTCAAGATGGTACTGTTTATGAACCTGTAGATTCAAAAACACAAGAACAGTCAGTACAGTGGTTGATTAAAAATGTGTTTGAAACACCAGAGTGGTTAGTTAGACCTGAGATTCTTAAAAATATAAATGAATCAGGATATACAGATAGAGTGAGATCATTACAATCTAGATATCTATCAAGCCTACTGTCTTACGATCGCTTGGGTAGAATGATTGATACAAAAGCAATGGATGATAGTGCCTACTCTGTAGTGGAGTTGATGCAAGATTTGAACAACGGGATATTTAAAAATATACAACCAGATGTATATGAACGTAACTTGCAAAAAGCCTATTTAGACCGTTTAATTGAGCTTATGACAAATGAAAAACCTCGTGCTAGCTTTAATGTTACTCAAAGCGATGTACCTTCAATTGTAAGAGGTCAACTTAATGAAATTAAAAAGATAGCAAGAAGGAATAATGCACGTACTTCAAATAAAGTGGTAAGTTTTCACTATGAAGATTTAATTGCAAGAATTGAGAGAACGCTAGATCCAAAGTAAGAATAATAGAACAGCAATAGTAAGAACCTACCTGATGGTGCTCATCAGGTAGGTTTATTTTTTTTACGGTACATCGTCTCCTAAAGAAGCAACGTAAATTTTAAACCATTGCTCTAGGGATAATTTAACATTTTTACTTTCTACCGCACTTTGTAAACGTTCGTATTTACCAGTTCCTATAACTGGGATAATTTGAGAAGGATGTGCTAGAATCCATGCAAAAATAACTTGATCAAAGGGTAAGTTTCCTAGCTCTGTACTTACTTCTTGAATTGCATTAAGAACTCGTTTTCCTTTATCAGTTTCAGGATGTAGTAAAGATCCACCAGCTAATGGAGACCATGCCATTGGACGTATTCCAGCACTTGTCAAATAATCAATATTCTCGTTTTCAAAATGCTCGAGCGCATAAGGAGATATTTCAATTTGATTTGTAATTAAGGGTTCTTCACAATGTTCTTGTAAGCTTTTAAACTGATTAAGTGTAAAATTAGAAACCCCAAAGTACTTTACTTTACCTTCTTTTTTTAATTGGCTAAATGTTTCTGCAACTTCAGCATGATCAAAAAAGGGAGATGGCCTGTGTAATAATAAAGCATCGATATAATCGGTCTTCAAATTTTTTAAAGAAGTCTCTACTTGATTGATAATATACTTTTTTGAATAGTCGTAATACTTCACTTGACGATTAGGAAATTTATCGGACCTAAGTTTTATACCACATTTAGTCACAAGCTGCATTTTGTGCCTTATTGACGGGTCTAGAGATATTGCTCGGGCAAATATTTCTTCACATTCATAATTACCATAAATATCAGCATGGTCCATGGTGGTAACACCTAGGTCAATTGCTTGCTTAATATAGGTAAGCAGTTCCTGATTAGGTAAATTCCAGTCGCCTAATCTCCACATTCCCAAAGCAAATTGGGACAATGGGTAATATGATTTATTCTGACTCAATGACATATTCTATTTTTTGCAAAGATGACTATTGTAAGTAGATAAATGCATTAATAAAACTTATACTATGTATTAAAAACATAAATAAAAATATATGAAAACTATTTGCAACCTTTGTACAAACAAAAATTTATGAAAACAATTTCAATAGCAAAAGGTGATGGAATAGGTCCAGAAATTATGAATGCTACATTGGCTATCATAAAGGCATCTGGTGCTGCAGTTAATTTTGAAGAAGTACAATTAGGTAAAGAAGTTTACCTATCAGGTAACACATCTGGAATTACTCCTGAAGCTTGGGAAAGTATACGACGTAACAAGGTCTTACTTAAAGCACCTATTACTACACCTCAAGGTGGTGGTTACAAAAGTTTGAACGTAACTATGAGAAAAACTTTGGGACTTTATGCAAATGTAAGACCGTGTGCCAGCCTACATCCATATGTTACAACAAAACATCCTGATATGGATGTAGTTATTGTAAGAGAAAATGAAGAAGATTTATACGCAGGGATTGAACACCAACAAACTCCAGATGTTGTTCAATGTCTTAAATTAATAAGTCGCCCAGGTTGTGAAAAAATCATAAGGTACGCATTTGAGTATGCGAGATACAACAACCGTAAAAAGGTAACTTGTTTTTCAAAAGACAATATTATGAAACAAACTGATGGTTTGTTCCATAAAATATATAATGAAGTAGCACAGGAGTACCCAGATATTGAAAAAGAACATTGGATCGTTGATATAGGTGCAGCTAAGGTGGCTGATTCACCAGAGCATTTTGACGTAATAGTAATGCCTAATTTATACGGTGATATCATAAGTGATATTGCGGCACAAATTACTGGGTCTGTAGGAATGGCAGGTAGTGCCAACATAGGTGAAAGCGTAGCTATGTTTGAGGCCATTCACGGTAGTGCTCCAGATATTGCAGGGCAAAAAATTGCAAATCCTTCTGGTTTGTTGCGTGGAGCAATCATGATGCTTAATCATATAGGAGAAAATGAAGCAGCACAATCTATTCATAACGCTTGGTTACTTACCTTAGAACAAGGTATTCATACTGCAGATATATTTAAAGAGAATATAAGTAGTAGAAAAGTCAATACAGAAGAGTTTGCTCACGCAGTAATTGCTAATATGGGAAAGGAACCACTACAATTAACTAAAGTGAGGTATAATGCAAAAGAGCCTTTTAAGCTGCCACATGTAAAGGAGCGTGCAGCTCAAAAGAAAGAGTTACTAGGTGTTGACCTGTTTGTAGATTGTGAAAATAAAAACCCTAATTTCGTAGGAGAGCTCTTGCGTAGTATTGAAAAGAAAGATGTCAAATTACAAATGATTACAAATCGTGGAGTCAAAGTATGGCCCAATGGATTTGATGAAACATTTTGTACACAACACTGGCGATGTAGATTTATGCCCGATGGTGGTAGAGCCATGACAAATCAAGAAATTGTTGCATTGCTTAATGAAGCAATTGACAAAAAGGTGGATGTAATTAAAACAGAAAATCTATACTCATTTGATGGAGAACGAGCTTTTTCTCTAGGACAAGGACAGTAATTTAATATAGATTATACAACTTAATGCCAACAGTACTTTACATTTACTGTTGGCATTTTATATGTAATATTATGAACAAAATTATAAAAACGAGACGCAGTATTTTCCCTGCGCAATATATTGAAGGTACTATAGAGAAACAGGATCTCCTTTCAATTTTAGATGCGGCCAGATGGGCTCCTAACCATCGTAAAACTGAACCATGGAGATATAAGGTTCTTACCGGTAAAGCGCTAGATAGGCTAGGTACGTACCTTGGAAATGCCTATGAAGAAACTCCAGGCCACAAGAAAATCAAGCTTAAAAAGTTAAGGGAAAATCCTAGTAAAGCTGCAGCGGTCATTTTAATTTTCATGCACAGGGATGAAAAAGAATCAGTTCCAGAGTGGGAAGAAATAGCAGCAACTTCCATGAGTGTACAAAATATGTGGTTAATGACTCATGAATTGGGTTATGGTGGCTACTGGAGTAGTCCTAAATCCTTTGTTGATATGAAGAATTTTGAAGGAATAACAACAGATAAGAACGAACGATTTTTAGGTTTCTTCTACATTGGAAATTATGATAAAAAGGGTTTGATTATAATGCAACAAGAAAAACTATAGAAGAAATAGCCACTTTTATCGATATGTAAATTTATTGAAATTCAAGTATTTAGTTCATTGTTTGAATTATTTAAACTAAAAATTTAGTTCTATAACTATAAAGATAGTTTGAAAACTAAAAAAATAGTTATACGTTTGTAATGCGTTAAGGATAGAGTGGTGTTACCATGTAACAACGATAGCCTGACCTCGAGTGATCACTCGAGGTAACGCCCTTAAAACATCATAAATGGAAAAACTAACAGCTAAAGAAGAAGAAATTATGCAGGTTTTATGGAAGCTAGAGAAGGCTTTTGTAAAAGAAGTGGTACCACACCTGTCTGGAACCAATCATTATAATACCGTATCTACCATTGTGCGTAAACTAGAGGATAAGGGATTTGTATCTCACGAGGCCTTTGGTAAAACACACAGGTATTTCCCAATAGTTCAAAAGGAAGACTATCGCAATAAATACGTGACTACAGCGATTACCGATTATTTCAATAATTCATATAAGAATGTGGTTTCTTTCTTTGCCGATGAGAAGAAAATATCGGCCAAGGAGTTAAGAGAAATATTAAATATGATTGAATCTAAAGACAAATAGCATGGAAACACTTGTAGAATACCTTTGGAAAAGTACAGCAGTTCTAGCTGTATTCGTTTTGGGATATCACTTCATATTAAGAAAGTTAACTTTTTTTCAGGCCAATAGAGTTTTTTTACTTGTTGGAATAGTTGCTAGCATCGTTCTACCTTTTGTTGAGTTTACAGAGGTTGTATACATGGAACAATTACCCGTCACTACTACAAATAATGTGATCTATTTTTCTGATGCAGCAATGATGAATACGGTTACTCCAGAAGTTACTACTTATAACTGGATGGAACTTTTTATTTATGCTTATCTAGCTGTCGTATTATTCTTTTTGGGTAAATTAAGTATAGAAATTATGAGCGTACAACGACTCTTAAACGGAGGTACGAGTAGAAAGGAAGATGGAGTAGTGTTAGTATCGCTTTCGCGAAAGCTTACTGCATTCAGCTTTTTTAATAAAATAGGTTTTCATAATGGTGACGAGAAGTCTGAACAGTTTGCACATATTCTAAGACACGAAAAAGTACACGCTAAGGAATGGCATAGTATAGATGTGATTATAACACATATATATTGCGCTTTATTTTGGATCAATCCATTATCGTGGTTTTTGAAAAAACAAGTGGCTCAAAATTTAGAATTCATCGCCGATGCCAAAGCGGCTGCTGTACAAGAAGGTAATATGAGCTATGCTAGAACATTAGTTAATGCAGTAGTATTACAACAACAACCAGCGCTTGCAAATAATTTTGTAACACCTTTTATTAAACAACGAATCATAATGTTACAAAAAGAAGCTTCAAAGAAATGGAGTGCCTATAAGTATGCACTTATATTACCGGTAATCATTCTTTTCCTTTACAGTTTCAATACGGTTACTAAAGTTGAGTATTTAAATAGTCCAGTTGAAAAAATGATTCCAACTGAAAAGGCAACAAAAAATTATAAACCTTCAACTGCACCAGGTAATTCTAATTTACAAACAGCACAGCCTGTTACAGAAGCAATAGATACCGTATTCAGGCTAAAAGAACGAGTTAATTTAAGGATTGTAAGTTCCAGTACTCGAGAATCTCTTGAAAAACAAGCTGAAAATCTTAAAGAGAAATATAATGTAGATCTTAAAATTAAAAAGTTCAAAAAGAAGAATGGGAAAATTATAAAACTGGCACTTTCTATTGATAACAACAAGGGTTCTGTCATTGAACAACAATATGAAAGCACCAATGGACTAGACGATATCTGTATAAACGGCGTTTTTGATGACACAACAAGTGATTGGTCAATAGGTAAATGTGATGCACGAGTTTCACAAAGAATAATACAATCAGGTCCTGGAAATAAGTTTTACGCATTCAGTACTGATAGTGTAATGAAGCCTTATATCTTCAATGGAACTTTTAAAGATTCTCTTTTATTGAAAGCTTTGTCTAATGTAAAAACGGTGAATCTTGATTCAATTTTTGCTCAGATTGAAATGGGAGAAAATTCGATAAAATTAGATTCTTTAATGGCAAAAATGAATATCCAATTTAAAGATTTAGACAGTCTAGTAAATATGGGGAACAGCTTTCATCATGCACAACCCATAATTATTGAAGAGCTCGATATTGATATAGATACATTAAGAGTTAATGCATCCCAACCTATGACGTATGGTAGTTCATACAGATGGAATAGTGATGCTAAACCACTTTTTATTTTAAACGGTAAAGAGGTGGAAGAAGCTAAAGTATTACGATTACATCCTAATGCAATACAGACCGTTACAGTTCTTAAAGATGGTAATGCAACAAGTAGATATGGAGATAAAGGTGCAAATGGAGTAGTTGTTGTGGTTAGTAAACCAGAAGATCTAGAAACTCTTGTAGAAGAGGAAATTATAATTGATAATGATTCTACTAGATATAAAGTAAGACGTAAGGCTATAGAAAAGCGTGAGGAGTATATGCGTGAAAGAGAGCAATTAATGGAGGAAAAGCGAGCTGAATACGAGGAGCGAAGAGAATTATTACGTGAAAAATCCGAAGCTAAACGTGAAGAACTAGAAAAACGCAGAGAAATTATGCGTGAAAAAGCTGTGGAGAAAAGAAAAGAAGTGGAATTGTTAAGAGAAGCGAAAAGATCAGAACTTGAGGCAAGAAGACAAATCTTATTAGCCAAGAGAGATTCACTAAAGGCTGGATCACGTTATTATGAAATTGAAGAAGTGTTTGATGAGAATGTTGAAAATATTTATAAAGTCAATGACCCTGAGAATAAAGATTCCCTTATCAAATTAGGAGAGATACTATCTGAACAAGGTCATGTTTTAAATATTAAAACACATCGAGTAAGAGATGGTATTTTACGTAAATTAAAATTTGAAATTGATGGTAATCAATACACATCACAATCAGATGCTGGAATAAAACAAGTTATATTTAAAGAGGTAAACGGTCAACTTAGAGTAAGCATCATTCAAAATTGATAGGTTATCAGTAAAATATAAAAGCCTGCAATAACAAGCAGGCTTTTTTTATGATAGTGTTTTAAATTAATATTTTACAATCTTGACTTATTAAGAGTAAACTTAGCCACCATTTAATAGCGATATACAATAGCGTTAATATTCATTCCGGCACCTACACTGGCAAACATGACCACGTCACCTTTTTCAACTTTATGTTCTGGCATTTTATCATGTACAACAAGATCCATGACAGTAGGTACGGTAGCGACTGAGCTATTTCCAAGCTTGTGAATAATCATAGGCATGATGTCTTTAGGAACTTCCATATCATAAAGTTTGTAAAAACGCTGCACAATAGCTTCATCCATTTTTTCATTAGCTTGGTGAATGAAAATTTTCTTTAAATCTTTAATATCAACATCAGCTTGATCCATCGCGGCTTTCATTCCATTTGGCACTTTTGAAAGAGCAAAATTATAGATGCGTCTTCCATACATTTTTATGTATTGTGTTTTGTCTTCTAATTCTTTATTGTAAGAAGTTTCATTAAAAATGAAATAAGTTTCTTCTTCCGTATAAGTAGCGGTAGCCTGACCTAATATACCGTGTTCATCCATGCTAGGTTCTACAATAGCGGCACCAGCACCATCAGAATAAATCATAGAATCTCTATCATGTGGATCAACTACCCTTGAAAGTGCTTCGGCACCGATAACAAGTACACGTTTAGCTAGTCCAGATTTTATAAAACTATCTGCTTGGCTTAAACCTAATACCCAACCAGGACACCCAAAGAGTACATCATAAGCGACACATTGCGGATTTTTTATTCCTAGCTTGTTTTTTATACGGCTAGCCAGACTAGGAACCATATCGCTGGAACCGCCATCTGGTTTAACATCTCCGTAATTATGAGCTACGATAATAAAATCAATTTCTTCTTGGTTACAATTAGCGTCTACAATAGCATTTCTAGCAGCAATAGCGCCTATATCACTTGTAAGTTGTTCAGGTGTAAGGTAGCGTCGTTCTTCAATACCAGTAATGGCTACAAATTTCTCAATAATTACTTCATTGTCACTACCAAATGAGCTACCGTCATTATTTAAGAATTCATGATTTAAAAAGTCCTCATTTTTAGTTATTACTTCCGGAATGTAACTTCCTACTCCTGTTATTTTTGCTCTCATAAAGGCATTAATATCTTCAATTCATCGTAAAAAAAGTCATTAAACTTGTGTTTTCCTAATGTATCACTCTTAAATTTTTAAGTCTTTCTTAACTATTGAGAATATTTAAGATAATTGTAGATTATTCTATGAATAATACAATGCAATGAATAATAATAACACTTGAAAAGGCATTTTTATGCGATTTTATACCTTCAGGATGTTTTATTAGTTAATCAACTTTAATTCAAAATTATCTTGAAATTTATCGCCTATTTTATACTTCCCATTTAAATTTGCAGCAAACATCGATCTTGAAAAATCTTATCGTTTTTTCTTTGTTATTTGCTCTTGCGGTAAGGCCTGTTTTCTACTTAGGTCAATGGACGTATTACGCAACTAATTTAGATAAGATTATAGACGAATATTGTGTTAATAAAGATCGCCCTCAACTACAGTGTGATGGAAAATGTTATCTAGCACAGCAAATGATGCTGGCAGAGGCTAACTATGAAAAGGAACAATTACAAGTAGGTGCATTAGTGGCTTTTTATCCCGTGTATTATCAACAGAACAATATTGATTTTAATTTTTCTAAAGCATTTCATTACAAGCAAGAATTGATTGTAAGTAAAGAACAGCTTTTACTATCCAGTTATAAACACGACCTGTTCAAACCACCAATCGTTTAACAGCTCTTCGTAAAAAGCTTATGCTATTATTATTCTATTAGCATTGGCTTTATCAATTCATATAAAATCATAATTATCCGTGATCTCATTATTAATCGAGATGATGGATCACAACTAGGTTGGATATTTTGAATTATTCAAAATAATCCAACGCAACATTATACTATTAAATAAAATGAAACTAAATCATATATTTTCAACAATCGCTCTTACATTAATTCTAACCTCATGCTCTACTGATGATGATTCTACCGGTGATCAACTAGAAGGCCAGCAAGGTGATATCACGATTAAATTTGACAATGCTGTGGGAAGCAATGACTTCCTATTTAATAACACTTACTCATTGTCAAATGGAGATACTTTTCAAGTTCAAACTCTTAAATACATCATTAGCAACATAGTGTTGTTAGATGAAAATGGAAACGAGAGTACTATTCCAGCAATAGATAATATTTTTATTGTAGATGAATCTCAAGCTAACAATGCAGGTGAATTCAACATTACACTTAATGATATTGATGCAGGAAATTACACTCAAATTAAATTTGGAATAGGTGTTGACCAAGATCGTTATACACTAGGTGTGGCAGGTCAAGGTAATTTTTTACAACAAGCAGATGACGCTGGAATGATGTGGAGCTGGGCAACTGGATATAAGTTTATTAGATTAGACGGAACTTATACCGATTCTAGTGCGGCAGACCAAGCTCTTAATATTCACATGGGAAGTGTGGGAACCTCATTAGATAATTATAGAGAAATTACATTAGACTTACCAAATACATCACGAGTACGTGAAAATAGTATTGCCGAAATTCACGTGATTGCTGATATTATGAAAATTTTTGAAGGGTCTACCACAGTTTCTTTCGCCGATGGTTACAATCAAGTGCACACAAACGAAGTAGAGACACCTATTATAGCTCAAAATTTTTCTGAAAGCTTCAGTGTACATCACGTTCATAACAATTAATAGTTCTTATAATCACTGATACTGATATTCTTTCTTATAAATTGAATATTCTGTATCAGTGATTTGTTCAATTTTCTAAGTTATGTATAGACTTTTTACAATTACATGTATCTATTTATTGATACTAAGTTGTCAAAGTGAAGAGGATTTGGGATATGAACCTACTCCTGTAGATTTCAGTATTCCAAGTAATTTTCCTTCCATGGAATATGATTTGAATAACAATCCATTAACAGAACAAGGGATTGCGCTAGGCAAAAAGCTTTTTTTCGATGGTAGATTATCCTCTAACAACGCTATAGCTTGTGCTTTTTGTCATGAACAAGAGTTTGCTTTTACGCATCACGGTCATACACTTAGTCATGGTGTGAATGGTAACATAGGTTTTAGGAACACTCCACCATTACAAAACTTAGCTTTTCAAAAGGAGTTTGGCTGGGATGGTGCAGCAAGTCACTTAGATCTTCAACCTATTATTCCAATTACAAATCCTATTGAGATGGATGAAACTTTGGAAAATGTAATCGAAAAACTTAAAGCAGATTCTGACTATCCACATCTCTTCAAACAATCCTTTGAAGATGGTGAAATAAATACAGCAAATATGTTGCAAGCGTTGTCGCAATTCATGCTCACTATGGTATCGTCAAATTCAATATATGACCAAGTAAAACGAGGTGAAGGACCAGTATTTAACCCATTAGAATCTCAGGGAGAGCAAGTGTTTAATCAAAAGTGCGCTAGTTGTCATTCAGGAACTTTATTTACTGATCAATCCTATCGTAATAATGGTTTAAGTATCAATAGTAGACTTGACGATAAAGGAAGATTTCTTGTATTAGAAAGGCAGGAAGATCTTTATAAGTTTAAAGTTCCCAGCTTGAGAAATGTAGAAGTCACAGCACCCTACATGCACGATGGTAGATTTTCTACATTAAAGGCGGTTTTAGACTTTTATGACACGGGTATGGTTGATACAGGCACCATAGATTCATCACTAGTAAAACCAGATAATTCTTTAGGAATTGATCTTACAGAACAAGAAAAGGAAAGTTTAATTGCTTTCTTGAAAACATTAACCGATCCAACTTTTTTAAACGATGATCAATTTTCAGAATACTAGAACCTATCTAATTTGCTCAATTGCTTTTTTATTGTGGTCTTTCAGTTACAGTCAAAATTTAAATCAAATCGATATTAATTTTCAAGACAGCAAACTTATACTTAGTGATGTACAAGAGTCTTTTGAATCAGAACGTGAAGAGTACCATTTAAATTCTTTTACTCGCACTGTAAAAATTGACTCACCTTCAAAACTGCTTTGTGACCTTTGTAGTTGTACAACCTCAAGTGGTAGTTCAGGATTTGGGACGTTACAAAATTTAAATTTTGTTGGCATTAGGTTCATTTACCAAAACTTTGAATCAAAAGATGGCATATTTAATAATTCTCCATCCAGTGAGGAGCAATTTTACACTTACCAAGCTTGGGCCAATATTCCCTTAAGTAAGAAAATCGCATTAAATGCTGTTATTCCGTATCAGGATTTAAGTAGAAAACGAGTTAATGGAAATGAAAATATCAATGGAGTAGGAGATATCACAATAATAGGATGGTATAAACATGTGCTTTATAAACGTCCAGAAGGATATAACGTAGTCTTTGAAAACAAAGATCCATCCGGTCATCAATTCCAGTATGGGCTAGGAATTAAATTACCTACTGGTAAATTTGAAGAACAGCTTGTAGATCGTGTAAATCCAGGTTTTCAAGTAGGTACCGGTAGTACTGATTTTTTAATCAGTATAATGCATAATTACTCTGCCAAAAAATGGGGAATAAAAACACAGGGAACCTATTATTTAAAGTCTGAAAATAAAAATGAGTATCGATTTGGAAATCAATTAAGTGCATCGAGCAATGTTTTTTATAATATCGCTTTCGCGAAAGCGTCATTAAATCCATACCTAGGTATTTCTACAGATTTGTATGGTAGTATTAGACAATTTGATGAAGAGATTAAGGATACTGACGGTTATGTGTTCAATGCAACTCTGGGAGCTGAGTTTAATTTTGATCGATTCAACTTGGGAGCTAGTTATATCTTGCCTGTGGCTCAAGAATTGTTTGCAGGAAATGTTGAATCTCAACAACGAGTAAGTATTTATTTAAATGTTTTGTGGCAATAAAGCTGAAATTTCACAAAACAAAAAACCGAATCAATTAGAATTGATTCGGTTTTTTAATGATTGATTTTAAAAGTTTACAAGTACTCTTCCATAGGAGCACATGTACACATTAAATTTCTGTCACCATAAGCATCATCCGCGCGTCGTACAGTAGGCCAGAATTTGTTGTCACTTACCCATTCCAGTGGATAAGCAGCTTTTTTCCTAGTGTAAGGAAAATTCCAGTCATCACTGGTTATCATTTGTAAGGTATGCGGCGCATTTTTAAGAACATTATTAGGCTCTTCCTTAGTAGCTTCTTCAATTTCCTTTCTTATGGAAATCATCGCATCGCAAAAACGATCAATCTCTTCCTTACTTTCCGATTCTGTTGGTTCGATCATCATGGTTCCATTTACCGGGAATGACACCGTAGGAGCGTGGAAACCATAATCCATCAAACGTTTGGCAATATCAGTAACTTCTATTCCATTTTCTTTAAATGGTCTACAGTCAATGATCATTTCGTGAGCGGCACGACCTCTTTCACCTACATATAAACATTCAAAACTCCCGTTTAAACGTTCTTTGATATAATTAGCATTAACTATAGCATATTCAGTAGATCGCTTTAAACCAGCAGCACCTAGCATGCATATATAACCATAAGAAATTACACAGGCTAGCGCACTTCCATATGGCGCAGCACTAATAGGAGTAATCGCTTGATCGCCTCCTGTAGGTACTATAGGATTTGTAGGTAAGAATGGTACTAGTTGCTTTGCAACACAAATAGGGCCTACACCAGGTCCACCACCACCGTGAGGTATGGCAAATGTTTTGTGTAGGTTGAGGTGACAAACATCAGCGCCTATATTTCCTGGGTTAGTAAGACCTACTTGAGCATTCATGTTTGCACCATCCATATATACTTGACCACCATTTTCATGAATGATTCCAGTTATCTCCTTAATCGCACTTTCATAAACACCGTGAGTCGATGGATAAGTAACCATAAGAGCAGACAGGTTGTCTTTATATTCAATCGCCTTGGCTCTTAAATCATCAACATCTATGTTACCATTTTCTAGTGCTTTTGTAACAACTACCTTCATTCCTGCCATAACAGCACTTGCAGGATTGGTTCCATGTGCACTAGATGGAATTAAACAAATATTACGGTGGCTATCACCACGAGACTCATGATAGGCTCTAATAGCCATAAGTCCTGCAAATTCTCCTTGCGCACCAGAATTAGGTTGTAATGAGGTACCTGCAAATCCAGTAACTTCATTCAATTGTTCCTCAAGCTTTGTCAACATTTCTAGATATCCTTGAGCCTGATCTGCAGGAACAAATGGGTGAATATTACCCCATTGAGGATCTGAAAGTGGTAACATTTCGGCTGCTGCGTTCAATTTCATCGTACAAGATCCTAAAGAAATCATCGAGTGATTTAATGCCAGATCCTTACGCTCTAATTTTTTAATATAACGCATCAATTCTGTTTCACTGTGATAACTATTGAATACATCATAGGTCATGAATTCACTTTCACGTTTTACACCTACATTGTTTTGATCCAATAGATTAGTGATTACAGTTGCTTCTTTTGAGTACGCTTTCGCGAAAGCGGAAACAATATCGTTAAGATCTTTTATAGAAGTAGTCTCGTTTATAGAAACTTGAACTGTTT
Source organism: Nonlabens tegetincola (assembly GCF_002117085.1). Classification (GTDB taxonomy): domain Bacteria; phylum Bacteroidota; class Bacteroidia; order Flavobacteriales; family Flavobacteriaceae; genus Nonlabens; species Nonlabens tegetincola. Next base: position 905,801 of record NZ_CP019342.1, read on the forward strand.
CTTCATCTGGATAATAGAAGTTAATTTCTAATGCTAAAGCTTGTTCGCGTACCTTGGCTGCATTAGCTTTAAAAGATAGAGTATCAAAATATTGTTCGTTTTCTTGATAAATACCTAGTTTTTCAACAGCATCGGCTAGGGTAGCAGCCGTGTTATGTACTTTACTAGCAATGTACTTTAATCCCTTAGGACCGTGATAAACTCCGTACATTCCAGCCATTACTGCAAGTAGAACCTGAGCAGTACAAATATTAGAAGTTGCTTTGTCTCTTTTAATGTGTTGCTCACGAGTTTGTAAAGCCATACGCAATGCACGCTTACCATCCATGTCGCGAGTTACACCTATAATTCTACCAGGTATTTGACGTTTATACGTTTCCTTAGTTGCAAAATAGGCAGCATGTGGACCACCATATCCTAATGGAATTCCAAAACGCTGTGTAGTACCTACAACAACATCGGCACCCCAATTACCAGGAGCTTCTAACATTACTAGTGAAAGTATGTCTGCAGCTACTGCTATTTTTATGTCATTTTCTTTACAAGCTTGGGCAAATTGAGTATAATCAACCACTTTACCACTTGCACCAGGATACTGAATTAGTACGGCATAATAACCGTTGGACATATCCATTTCCTTAGGGTTACCTTCAACAAGCTCAATTCCTAATGGAATAGCACGTGTTTTTAATAATTCTTTGGTTTGTGGCAAGGTGTCCTCGTCAACAAAGAATTTCACCACTCCTTCTTTTTTCTGTGCGCGTTCACGAACTGCAAAAAGTAAGGTCATCGCCTCGGCAGCAGCGGTAGATTCATCTAATAATGAGGCGTTTGCCAATTCCATACCAGTAAGATCGGTGATCATAGTCTGGTAATTGAGCAATGCCTCTAGACGACCTTGTGCAATTTCTGCTTGGTAAGGTGTGTAAGCTGTATACCAACCTGGATTTTCAAGTATATTACGTTGAATTACGGCTGGTGTAATAGCGGCGTTGTATCCTAAACCGATGTAGGTCTTAAATTGTTTGTTTTTATTACCTAATTCTTGGATGTGATTTAGGTACTCGTACTCGCTCATCGCTGGATCTAATTCCAGTTCTTTTTTCAATTTAATTCCATCTGGAACGGTTTGATAAATGAGTTCGTCGATTGAGGAAACACCAATGGTATCTAGCATGGTGTTAAGATCTTTCTTGCGTGGCCCAATGTGTCTAAGGGCAAAACGATCTGTATTCATAGTGCTTATGTGGTCTATGTTATTAAATAGCAACTTGTTTTTAAGGGTAGCCGCTTTATTTTCATGCAAAAGTAGTCGATTAAGTAGTTTAAACTAACAGAGGTTAGTTAATTATTACCTCTTTTTATTCACGCTTTTTAATAGGTTATTAACCACTGCTATTACCTTTGTTCTATGATGCTAATAAAAAAAGGGCTGGAGTTCTACATAAGAACGAGTTTACATGTGGCAATTTGCTTTGTAACCTTGTCTATGGTTATCACATTACCTTATCTAGAGCCTTTTGTCGATTGGCCGTTTTACATTATGCAATTTTGTCTAGTTGTCGTTAGTTATAACCTGACTAAATATTACCCATTAATATTAACCAGTAAACCATTTAAATATCGAGGCTTTATATTAATCATGAGCTCCTTATTGATATTAATTGCTCTTAGTTTATTAGCCTTTGAAACAACGGAGTATTGGCTAATTGTGGCTTTGCTAGTACTGTTAAACTTAGTATATGCGTTTCCTTTGCTATTCAATAAGAAAATCAGAGAGTTTGTTTATTTAAAAACGCCTGTTGTAGCAATAAGCTGGGTGTTATTGTTGTTGAGTTTTTTTTGGAGCGCGCACGGATTTGCAAACACTGTTCAGGATTTAAATTACATTGATTTTGAAGATCATATGTATCTTGGGATAACTCTTCTTTGCTTTATGATAGCTTACTGTATACCTTTTGAAATTAGAGATATTGAAAATGATAAAATACACCTAATCACATTACCTCAAAAAATAGGAGTTGGTTACACTAAAATTATCGGGTATCTAAGTGCCTTTTTCTTTTTTGTCTTGCAATTAATGTATCAACCCATTATTGATTCAAATACGTCTGAAACAGTAATTATTACGGTTTTATTATTGCTTTTTATTTACTTATCAGACAAAATAAAAAGTTCCTATTTTGTGAGCTTTACCGTTGAGGGATTACCAATTATTTGGCTGCTTTTAAAAGTTTGCTGTTAAAGTTTCCTTTCAATCGCATCCTTAATGCGAGAACGAATTTTAGCCTTTTCGGCTGCGGTTAATTTAATCCAGTTCAAACCGTTTAACGTTCTAGTAAACTTGCAGTTTTTTTTATTAAAGGATCTACATCTCCAGCAATGGGAGTGATGCATTTTAAGTTTAAAACGCTCTTTACTATTGAGATCATTGTATTGCTCTCGTGTACTCAACACTTCGGCATCGTTACAATTTATAAATACTCTACCCATGATAGTTTAATCGATCTTGTACCATTTTTTATTCAAACATTCCATTAACTGGACTCTGGCTCTATGAATAATCACCCATAAATTGGACGCCGTGATATCATGCTCCTTACAAATGGTTTCTGTATCCATGCGATCGATGGTTTTTTGCACAAAGATGATGGCATATCTCTCAGGCAAAGCTGCAATACATTCTTGTAACGCTTCACCTAATTCTTTTTGTTCTATATCATCCTCTACAGTAGGATTGCGTAAATCTTTTACTCGTTCTTCTAGCCAATCTCCTGTTTCATCATTGTTATCTAAATAACTCATTCTAACCTCGGCTTTACCTTTATTAGAATTGATTTTGCGATAATAATCAATGATTTTACGTTTAAGAATTGATACAAGCCAAGTGCGCTCAGTGGATTTTCCCTTGAATCTGTGCGCACTTTTAAGACCAGCCAGAAAAGTTTCGGCAACTAGATCTTGTGCCATAACAGCATCATTAACTCTTGTTATGGTGTAATTAAATAAATAGTCGCTATAACGATCTACCCACTTTTTTGGATCTAATTCTACTTCTGGCATTTAGTTTTTTATGTTTTTATAAGTCCTGCTCGTTTTAAAAGAGCGTCTGTTTTTGGTTTGCTTCCGCGAAAGCGAACATATAATTCCATAGGGTCTTCTGTTCCTCCCATGGAAAGTACATTGTCTTTAAAAAGATCTGCAACCTCTCTATTGAAAATTCCCTTTTGTTTGAAAAATTCAAAAGCATCGGCATCTAAAACCTCAGCCCATTTGTAACTGTAATATCCCGCACTATATCCTCCTTGAAAAATGTGGCTGAATGCTGTGCTCATGCAACTGCTAGGTACGTCGGGATATAAATCTGTTTTCTCAAAAGTGGTGCGCTCATGATCCTTAACATCTTCTATCTGTGATGGATCAATACCGTGCCAGCTAATATCTAATAATCCAAAACTGAGTTGTCGCATGGTTTGCATACCTTCTAAAAAGGTAGCTGCAGCTTTGATTTTTTCAATATACTCTTGTGGTATGACCTCGTTAGTTTCAAAGTGCCTTGCAAATAGTTCTAGTGCTTCTTTTTCATAACACCAGTTTTCAAGAACTTGACTAGGTAATTCTACAAAATCCCAATGCACCGATGTTCCTGAAAGGCTACGGTATGTAGTGTTTGCAAGCATACCGTGTAGGGCATGACCAAACTCATGAAATAAAGTTGTTACCTCATTAAAAGTAAGTAAAGATGGTTTTGTACTAGTAGGTTTTGTGAAATTGCACACAATTGAAACATGTGGTCTACTATCATGTCCATCTTCTTTCCATTGACTTTTGAAACTAGTCATCCACGCTCCATTACGCTTTCCTTTTCTTGGAAAAAAGTCTGCATAGAATATGGAGTTCAATGATTTGTCCTCATTATAAACTTCATAAATCATTACATCTTTATGATAGCTGTCAATTTCTGTATTTTTCTTGAAAGTCAGTCCGAACAATTTGTTGGCAATTTCAAAAGCACCGTTTATTACATTTTCTAATTTAAAGTAAGGTTTAAGCAACTCATCATCAAGTTCAAATCGTTGTTGCTTTAACTTTTCACTGTAGTAAGCGCTATCCCATTTTTGCAATTGATCAATCGGGAAATCCTTATGATTTTGGGCAAACCTCTGTAATTCATCAAACTCACTTTGAGCGGCAGGTTGTGCTTTTTCAAGTAATTCATTTAAAAAGTCGTTAACCTGTTCTGGAGAACCGGCCATGCGTTCTTCTAAAATAAAATGAGCGTGACTATCGTACCCTAATAATTGAGCTCTTTCAAACCTTAGTTGCGCAATTTGCAGTACATTTTTTTGATTATCATGATCATCTTTAAAGGCTCGTGAACCAAAGGCAAGTGACATTTCCTTTCGCAATTCTCTGTCATCTGCGTAAGTCATTAAAGGAATGTAACTAGGATAGTCTAGTGTGAAAATATAACCTTCTTTATCACGACTGGTAGCTGCTTCTTTGGCAGCTTCTAGAGCACTTTCTGGTAGGCCAGATAATTTTGATTCATCTGTAATATGCATTTCAAATGCATTTGTTGCTGCCAGCACATTTTCACCAAATTGTAGACTTAACTGCGCTAGCTGTGTATCAATTTCTCGTAATCGTTCTTTCTGTTTATCATCAAGCAAGGCGCCATTACGTGAAAATCGTTTATACTTTTTATCAAGAAGAGTAAGTTGTTCTGGATTTAAATCAAGCTGATCACGTTTATTATACACATGCTTTACACGTTCAAATAGATCTAAATTTAAGGTAACATCATTGCTGAATTTACTTAACTGTGGACTTACCTCACGAGCGATTCTTTGAATTTCATCGTTGGTTTCGGCACTATTAAGATTAAAGAAAATACTTGATATTCTGCCTAATTTTTCGCCAGCCTTATCTAGAGCTTCAATCGTATTTTCAAATGAAGGCTCCTCTTTATTACTCGTAATAAGAGTAATTTCTTCTTGTGCTATTTTTATCGCTTTCGCGAAAGCGTCCTCATACAAATCCTCTGTGATAATTGAAAAAGGAGCTGTATTGAATGGTGTATTAAATTGTTGTAATAACGGATTATCACTTGTTTTCATATTGTAAAATTACTTATCAGTAGTCCAAAAATGGACTATAATATTGTTAAACTTTTGATTAATATAGTTAAACAAAAAATATCCCCAACCCATTAAAACTACCATTAGAGTTCCATGAATGATCCCCAAATAGTTGTATTCCCAGTTGTGATACTGTCGATTTATTATAAATGACATGATGAAATGAATTCCACCAGCGGTCATTAATTGCCATTTAATCCATTTGGGTTGAAATCCAGCATAGACTAACCAAATAAGGGTTATAGAGATGATTAAAATGGAAATTACTTTATAAGTTTTAGTCATATTTCATCTCACTAGCAGCACGATGAACTTTTTCTTTAAGACCTTCTTTGTAGGTTATAATTCGGTCTCTAACATCGTCTTGTGTAGCACCTATTATTTGAGCCGCAAGAATTCCAGCATTTTTTGCGCCATTCAATGCTACTGTAGCTACAGGAACACCACCTGGCATTTGTAAAATAGATAAAACACTATCCCATCCATCAATAGAATTACTTGATTTCACAGGAACACCAATAACTGGTAAAGGAGACAGACTGGCTACCATGCCCGGTAAATGAGCAGCACCACCAGCGCCAGCAATTATTACTGCTATGCCATTCTCGTGTGCAGTGGTTCCAAATTGGAACATTTTTTCAGGCGTGCGGTGTGCACTCACAACATCTACTTCAATTTCAATATTAAGTTCTTTAAGAACATCTATGGCGTCTTGCATCACAGGTAAATCACTTGTAGATCCCATGATAATAGCTACTTTTTTATTCATGCTATAAAGGTACAAAACACCCTATAAAAAGAGAGAGACAACTGCTAGACATTTTTGCAATGATATCGTGATACTTTCGACATAATACTTAACAGTCTTGCAACATATTCTGGCATGTTATTGGTATAATTTTGAATTATAAATAAATAGTAATGATTAAGAGAATAGTTATTTTAGTTACCGTACTAGGTTTTTTGTCTTGTAAAAATGAAGAAGCAAAAGTGGCAATGAATGATACTACTGCTTCCACAACCGAGCAAGAAACAACTTATAAAGTTTCTAAGACTAATGAAGAATGGAAACAAATTCTATCACCACAAGAGTACAATGTGTTACGCGAGGCTGGTACCGAAAGACCTTTTACCAGTCCTTTAAATAAACAATATAAACCAGGAACCTTAATTTGCGCAGCATGCTACGCACCTGTTTATAATAATGAGCACAAATTTGATTCTGGTACAGGATGGCCTAGTTATGATAGAGCTATTGATGGTCAGGTTGAAAGGGATACTGATTATAAAATTGGGTATGCAAGAACCGAGTTAAAATGTGCAACTTGCGGCAGTCATCTAGGTCATGAGTTTAATGACGGCCCTAGAAGAACAACTGGAAAAAGACATTGTATTAATGGTGTGGCATTGAATTTTATTCCTGAAGGTGAATCCTTACCAGAACTACGTAAATAATTGTTTATGAAAAAGACCGAAGCAGAGTGGAAGGAAGAGCTTACACCGGAGCAGTATTATATTCTACGAGAAAAAGGTACTGAAAGGCCCTTTAGTGGTGAATATAATACGCATTTTGAAAAAGGAATGTATGTATGCGCAGCTTGCAATAATCCTTTATTTAAATCAGAGACAAAATTTGATTCTGGTTGTGGTTGGCCTTCTTTTGATGGAGAAATTCCTGGTGCTATTGAACGTAAATTAGATAAATCACATGGGATGATACGTACGGAAATCCTTTGCTCTAATTGCGGTGGGCATTTGGGTCATGTATTTAATGATGGGCCTACAGCTAGTGGTATAAGACATTGTGTAAACAGTATTTCAATTGATTTTAAATCAAGTCAATAACTTGTTAAATAGCAAGTGTTACTCATAATAAGTATCGGCATTTTATGACAGCTTTTGAGTTTTAAGTATATTTACCTAGACTCAATTCACTTTTATGACATCCTTACTGCTGCTGGCTATTTTTGTATTTGTTGTTTGTATGTATTTGTTTTGGCTTACAACTCACAAGCATTTCATAAAAATGTATGGAGAAACTTATTTCAAGCAAACCACCTCAAAGTTATATTATTGGCAAGGAGCAATATCTTTTGGTATAGGAGGCGCATTACTTGTTGTCTATATAGTAAAGTATTTTAATTGGATGAATTAGTGATAAAGCTATTCTATAAATTTTTCATTTCGCTTTTTTTATCAATATCACTTTTCTGTAGTTTGTCTTTTATTTCCATTATTGATAATATTTCGACACTATGGAGTAATGAAAGTTCGTTTGAAATAGATATAGGTTTGCCTCTTACCTATTATCATGAATTTTTAGATGGTCAGGCTAACCTTCATAATTCTTGATTACTGGATTTCTTAATTATTGATTTATAACTATGTACGCTTATAATGTCATTAATACATTTTAGTTAAGCATAAGCTAAATCAAAAATTAAAGGCTCATAAATCGAATTAAAAATTCAGAATGTTCTTTTCACCATGTATAGGAAACTCCATTTTCATCAAAATTGAGTTTGCTTGAGGGAAACATCTTATTTAATAAATTACTCGATAGCAATTCTTGTCTTGTATGTTTGTCAATGGAACCTTTATGAATTGTTACCAGTTCATTTGCTAGATGAAGTGCCATTTCTAATTCATGAGTACAAAAAATTATACCTTTTTTATTAGAGAGACAAACTTCTTTAAGTTGGTGCAACAAATCAATTTTAAAGTTAAGATCTAGATGACTAGTAGGCTCGTCCATCAGAATAAAATCAGTATCCTGTACTAGTGCTCTCGCAATTAGAACTCGCTGTAATTGCCCGTCACTTAAACTGTGTAATCTACGATCCAATAAAGTTGAAATTTGAAAATCAGTACTTATTTTTTGTATAATTTCATTATCTGCTTCACTTATATTGGCCATAAAATTACTGTAGGGTATTCTACTAAGCTCCAGAAGTTCTTTTACTGTAAGATGGTGACTAAATTCTCTTTGTGTAAGTACAACAGCTACTTTTCTAGACCATTCAACATCGCTGTAATTTTGTCTTAATTTATTGTCTAGAATTACGTTCCCTGAAATCTTATGGTTACCATACGCCAAAGCTCGTAAAAACGTTGATTTCCCCATCCCGTTACCACCTATGATTGCTGTTAGATTCGCTTTCGCGAAAGCGAAATCACCAACCGTGCGAGCAACTTCACAAGAACCGTATCCTATATGTAAATCCTGTGCTACTAACATTAAAAGTGAAGTTTACGTTTTCTTACAATTAACCAAATTACAACAGGAGCACCGATAAGTGATGTGACGGCATTTATGGGTAGGGATTTACTACTGAAAGGCAATTGAGCTATTATATCACAAAATAGAAGTAGGGCAGATCCTAATAAAACAGCTGTAGGAAATAAGGATTTATGATTAACACTGGGTAACATCATCCTAGTAAGATGCGGAACAGCAAGCCCTATGAAGGCGATGGGTCCGGCATAGGCTGTAATGGATCCAGCTAAAACACTTGTAAGTATGATAATGATCCACTTAGTCAATTTGATATTAATTCCTAAACTTAGAGCATATTGTTCACCTAGTAATAATGCATTAAGTGATTTAATGAGGTATGTGATTACCACCATACCTATAAGTAGTATACTTGCCAGAATAAGTATTGAAATCCATGATACGTTACTCAAACTACCTAGAGACCAAAAAACATACCTCTGTAATTCTGTACTGGCGCTGAAGTAACTCAGGATTCCAACTATAGCGCTACTTAAGCTACCAACCATAAGTCCAATTATGAGTAGACCCATGGTGTCCCTTAATCTAAATGAAATAAGAAGTATCAATACTAAAACAACCACGCTACCTAAGATACTTGATAAAACTAAACTACTTTGACTTGCTGCTTGAAAACCCAGCCAACTAGCGCCCAGTACCGTAAAAGCAACACCTAATCCTGCACCACTTGAGATACCCAAAACAAAGGGACCTGCTAATGGATTCCTGAATAAAGTTTGCATTAATATACCTGATATTGCTAGGAATGCACCGGCAATTATTGCCATAACAGCTCGTGGTGCTCGTATGTTAGTAACTATGTAGGTAATGGTAGGTTGGTCTTGAAGTGCTTTTTCACTAAAAAAGGAGTCCCATACTTGATGGGGTTTGATGAAAACAGTGCCCAAACAAACATCAAGTACAAATAGAAATACTATTCCTATTAATAATGATATGATAAGCGTGTTAACTTTCATTTAGAACCTATGGTAAAAGTGTACTAAAAAAATAAGGCTGATAGTCTTTAAGCAAGTCACGGTCGTGCGTGAGATAAATAATGTCTTTAAGCACTAAATCTGGTCGCATACTAGCTTCTTCATAATAAATAAATCCGCCTGTAGAGCCTCTCTTCAATGCAAAGGTATATAGTTTTTTTTGCTGAAAGGCCTTAAACTGTCCATAGGCTTGATTATCTGCAAGCATGTTTGAATAGGTCGTATAACTTCCAGGAGCGATCCAATAATCTGCCTTTTGAGCATCTTTAAGAACTTGTTCAATATTATAGGCTAGTGATCCTTTGCCAGATGTGTTTTCATAAATGTAATTACAGCCGGCATCAGCTAGAATTAATCCTTGCCAGGAATCACCATAGGGTAAATACCACACATCTTTCCAGGTTGCACCTGCAATTACAGTAGGTTTTGGCAGGTCAACTACTAACTCTTTTGCTTGTAAATAATCATTCTTAATTTTATTAAATATGGAGTCAGCTTGTTTTTGTTTACCAAATAGCAGTCCGTAAAGCTTAATCCACTCGGCTCTTCCCAATGGATGCTTTTCAACCCAAGCACCACTAAATAATACTGGAATACCAGCTTTTTGAATGTTGTTGTATGTTGGATTTTCTCCTTCAACACCATACCCTATGACCACATCCGGTTGTGTGAGTATGACACTTTCCACATCTAGTCTTTCGTTGATTCCAACATCTTGTATATTTCCTGTTTCTATTAAATTTCTTATTGTACTATTACTTATGTAATCAGTTTCAGGAAATCCAACTAAACTTTTTTCCACACCTAACAGGTCCAAGGGTGGTAAGTGAGTAGTAGATGTTGCAATTATTCGTTTTACAGGTACTTGTATGATAGTGCCAGCATCAGGTTCAGGAATTAATTCTCTTTTCTGGCTAGAAGCAGGAATAAGTTTATAAGTGTAATCCTTTGTTGCATCTGGCCAAGGTTTTTTTACAGTAACGTAAATTCCTGTTTCTGTATTTTGAACAGTAAGTCCGGTTGCATAATCAAACGTTATATCACTTTTGGTTTCTGGAGTTTCAACCAATGTTTGATCTCTATTTTGCTTACAACTACCTATTAAAATCGCTATAAACCCTATGTATAAAAACTGTTTCATCATTGTGAGCGTAAAAATAACTTTATTAGATTACTTTTGCCGTGTATTGAAGGTTTCATTAAGTAATGATAATTATGCTTTCCTCGCATTTGCCTTTATGGCAAGCTTCGGTCGCGAAAACGTAATTACCATATACTAATGAATTAAAAGGGAATCTAGTGTAATTCTAGAACTGTTCCCGCAACTGTAAACAACATTACTCGCAAGAGATGTTTCGATTATAGCCACTGGTTTATCTGGGAAGGCAGAAACATGTTGAAGTCAGGAGACCTGCCTCTAATACCAAATAATGTTAACCTTCGGGATAAAGGTGGCAGGTATCTCATCAAATGCTTTCGGGCATTTGTGATCTCTGTGCTTTTACCTGAAAACTAAAAGTAATGCACAAAGCACTGAGAATACTACTATTCATTTGTTTTACCTGGACGATCTACGGTCAACAACAGCCTGCGGAACTTGATACTATTGTATTAAGTGCAGACAGGCTACTAGTGCCTTTTTCCAAAACCCAAACAACAACCACTCTTACAGATAGTATAAGCAAGAGACAGTCTGCTCTATTAACTGATTTATTAAGGTTTAATTCAACCATTTTCTTCAAAGAAAATAGTCGTGGTGGCGTTTCGTCTCCTTCTTTTAGAGGAACAACAGCGCAGCAAACAGCAATAATATGGAACGGAATAAATATTAACTCACAGCTTAATGGTCAAACTGATTTTAATACTTTAAATACAAGAAACTTTGAAGAAATTACGGTTAGGTATGGTGGCGGAAGTGTAATTTATGGAAGCGGCGCAATAGGAGGAACCATTCACTTGAATGATAAAATTGAATTTAAAAATCAGTTTTCAAACGAGCTTTTTGGTAATATAGGAAGTTTCAATACACAGGATTATGGTTATAAAACTTCTTTTGCTAATTCCAAACTTTATGCTGGTATAGCTGTTTCACGTCAAAGTTCAGACAATGATTACACCTATGATTTCAGAGGTCAGGAACGAACTAATTTGAATGGGCAGTTCGACAACTTTTCCGTAAATTCTCAATTGGGATATAAGCTCAATAATTATCACACCTTTAAGTATTACAATTATTTTTTTGATGGTTCTAGGAATTTTTCTTTAATCAATCCTAGTGAAATTCCATCTAAGTATGAAGATTACAACACAAGAAATCTTCTTGAATGGGAATTTAAAAAGAAGGCTGTTACCTCAGTTTTAAGAGCAGCTTATTTAACTGAACGCTACAGGTTTTATGGAAATGTTGATCGAGATTCCTACAGCTCGGGTAATTCTCAATCATGGATAGGAAATTATCAGTTCAACCTAAAAATTAATACTAATACGCAAGCACGATTTGTAGCTGACTTGAATCATACCTCAGGAGCTGGTAGCAATCTTGAAAATAGAGATAGAACTATAGGTTCATTTAGTTTTCTTTTAAATCAAAGGCTCAATAAATGGTATTATGAAATAGGTAGTCGTTTAGAAACTACAAAGGATTATGATAGCCCTTTATTATTCAATGTAGGAATAAGTTATAGGTTATTTGATTTTTATACAATAAATATAAACGGATCACGCAATTATAGAATTCCTACGTTTAATGATTTGTATTGGATAGGAGCTGGGAATAGTGAATTAAATCCTGAACAATCTTATCAATTAGAAATGGGTCATTCTTTTGATTTTGAGAACAGTAATTTTAAAATCACCGGATTCTACTATGATATTAGTGATATGATTAGATGGGTACCCAATTCTAGCGCTATATGGAGACCTATTAATACAGATCAGGTAGTTTCCTATGGTCTAGAATTTCAGGCTAACTACATAACAAGATGGAATAACATTAATTTTAAATTAAACGGTAATTACACTTACACTAACTCAACCAACCGACTTACTGACAAACAATTAATTTATGTGCCCTATCATAAAGCCACTAATTCAATTCACATAAATTTCAAACCAAGTGCCAATAAATTACATGAAATAAGCACCTATGTTCAAACCATGTACGTTGGTGAAGTATTCTTTCAGTCAGATAATAATCCTGAAGCTGTACTGGATTCTTATTTGGTATCAAATCTTGGTATGGAGTTTTTACCTAAGAAGAACTGGACTATAGGTTTACGAGTTCTCAATCTTTTTAATGTTAATTATCAATCGGTTAATAACAGGTTTATGCCTGGAATTAATTATAACTTTTATTTAAATCTAAATTTCTAAACATGAACAGAATTTTAAAATTTCCTCTTTACTTAATGGCTATTGCTATTTTATTCACATCTTGTAGTGAAGACGATGATGTAAACGGTACAGCACCTAGAGGAGAATACGATGGTGGTTATTTTATACTACATGAAGGTGGTGGACCATTAAGCCCTTTTACTTATGTAGATGATAATGGTACCGTAGATACAAATGCATTTGAAACTGCAAACCCTACTGAACTACCTTTTGGTGGATTCAATCAAGATATGTTTTTTAGCGATGATAGAGCGTTCGTTATTTCAGGTCAGTCTAGTAGTGTTACAGTTTTAGACAGATTCTCTTTATCCTTAATAAATACTGTAGACACGGATTTTGAAAATCCTAGATATGGTGTGGTAGTAGGTAATAAAGCTTTTGTTACAAATTCAGGCGATTTTATGTCAACTGCTGATGATTTTGTTACAGTTATTGACCTTAATGATTATAGCACCTCAACTATAGTGGTTGGAGATGTTGTCAATAGAATTTATGCTGCAAATAACAATGTTTATGTATTGAATGGATCATTTGGAAGTGGTAATGCAATAACAGTTATCAATCCTGATTCTGAGTCAATTATCGGCACCATTGACCTTGGAGCTGGTAACTCGCCAGAGACTGCAGTTTTAAACGCTAATTCTTTATACGTTCTTGCTAACAATGGTGGTGCAACAGGTAGTGTAATTGAAATAAATATAGGTACTAATGCTATCGTGAATACAGTAAGTTTACCAGCATCTTTAACAACGCCTAAGCACATTTCTATCGATGGAGCAACAACCTATTTTACAAACGGCACAGCGGTTTATGGCTACGCAACAAATAATCCTCAAATATCAACTACACCAGTTTTAGAGTATAATTCAAGTTCTTCATTTGGTGCCATGTATGGATTTACCGTGAAAGATGGTATTATTTACATTGCTGATGCAGGAGACTTTGTTTCCAATGGTCAGGCATTTGAATATGATTTGAATGGTAACCTTATGACAACCATTTCAACCGGTGTTGCACCCAATGGATTTTTCTTTAATGATTAATGTCAAAATAGTTTCAGTATTAAAAAAGGCTTTTCTTAATCGAAAAGCCTTTTTTATTGATATTATTCCTTGAAAAGTCTGGCCTTCTGCATGACTGTAATAGGGTAGGCGCTTACCTCAAAACCTTCGGCTTCGCCTGCCAGCTCTTTACTCTCTAATGGACTAAAGCTTATAAGAAACTCAATGTACTTTTCATTAAAAATTAATGTTGATGTTAATAAATTACCAGCCACTTCATAGGTACTGAATAAGGTGTTTTCACTATAAGCTGTTGGTAATATTATTCCATTATTTTCATCTAGCTCAAATAAATTAGGATTATTCGTTTTTAATAAGGAGTAAGGTCTTTCTGATCTTTCTTCTCCATAAAATATTTTATAATCATATTTCAATGAATCTTGAGTAGCAAGAAGATGTAATTCCATAGGAATTGAATTTAACCCGTTACTTGTGGTAATATTCAATTTTCCTTTATAAATACCTGTATAATCTTCGGGAAATAGTAATAAATCTGAGTTCGTTTTAACATTTTGTTCAGCTTTTGAGGTGGTCAAAACGTCAGTTTCTCCATTATTGGTTTCATTTTTACAAGATATTAGAGTAAAAACAAGTAGTAAAATTGAAATATATTTCTTCATGATTTTAATAAATATAAGGACTTAATAATAGAATGGTCTAAAATTAGAAAATCCCGAGCAGAAGAATACTGCTCAGGACTTTCACTAACCAACCAAAAAACTTTATGAAAATTACTCTTAATAACCTTCGCCTATTTATATGCAACTGCTGTGCCAAACACAACCTTTCATCTAAAAAGGCGTGCAAAAATACAGCGAGTATCTGCTTCAAACAAAATGATAAATGTTAAAATTTTATCTAGTCAAATTTATAACCATTTTTTGAATTTAAAAAATACTATTAATCCTACAAACATTACCGCACAGATTATCCAAAAATACATGTATCCGTGTTGCCATGTAAGCTCGGGAATATGCTCAAAGTTCATCCCGTAAATTCCTGCTAGAAAAGTCATTGGTATAAATATGCTACTTATTATAGTCAATACCTGCATGATTTGATTCATCTTATGACTTACGCTAGATAAATACATATCTTTTAATCCTGTATTTATTTCTCTGTAGGATTCTATAGTCTCAATAATTTGTATGCAATGATCGTAGGCATCTTGAAAATAAGCTTTTGTCTGTGGTTGTAAAAACCTAGATTCTTCTTTTAAAAGCCTGCTTATTGATTCTCTTAATGGATAAACCGAACGTCGTAAATTAATAAGTACACGTTTGTTATTTTGTACTTTATTTAGAGATTCTTTTTCTGGGTCATTGAATATTTCATCCTCTAGAACGTCTAGATAATCTCCTATTTTTTCTATAGCAATAAAATAATGGTCCAGCACACTGTCTATAAGTGCATAGAATAGATAGTCACTGTCTGATGTTCTTATTCTTCCATGATTATTTTCTATCCTACTGCGCACACTCCCAAAAACATCACCAGTTTGTTCTTGAAATGTTACAACTTCATGTTCATTTAAGATTATACTAACTTGTTCTTGTTCAATATCATGATCTTTTTCATCGTAAGAGATCATTTTAATACATTGAAAAACGTAATTGGGATAGAACTCTGTTTTAGGGCGTTGTGTAGTATTAGCTACATCTTCTAGTAATAAAGGATGAATATCAAATCGTTTCCCTATTTTCTTAAGTTTTTCTATATCGTGAATTCCGTCCAGATTGTACCATTTTACATAATCATTGGGTAAACTATACACAATTTTATCATGCTTTTCATAATGCTCTGGACCGTAAGCTATAGTTTCAGTTATTACTTCACCTTCACGATGAACTCCTACGTAAGATATAGTTCCTGGTGGTGTAAATACTGTTTGTGAAGTTTTAGGCGCTGCCTTTCTTTTAATTCTTAGTTTATTGATGATTTTTTTAGGCATAGCTATTTTATTATACTATTAAAGTTACTATTTATTATGCTTTCGCGAAAGCGCAATTATAACAACCTAACAAGTAGAATTACTTCAATTTTTGAGAAATATATGGTGCGGTATGACTTTCTTTTACCTGAGCAACTTCTTCTGGAGTACCAAATGCTACAAGATTACCTCCTTGTTTACCACCGTCGGGACCTAGATCAATAACATAATCGGCGCATTTTACTAAATCCATATTATGTTCAATTACGATAACAGAATGTCCTTTGTCAATAAGAGCATTAAAACTGTCCAATAATTTATTGATATCATGAAAATGAAGACCGGTAGTAGGTTCGTCAAAGATGAATAACGTTTTATCTGAAGTGGTTCCTTTAACGAGAAAGCTCGCAAGTTTAATACGTTGTGCCTCACCACCAGATAGGGTAGAACTACTTTGTCCTAGGGTTACATATCCTAAACCTACATCCAACAGCGGTTGTAATTTTTTTGCAACCTTATCTTGTTTGTTAGTTTTGAAAAACGCAACGGCATCACTTATTGTCATATTAAGAATGTCGTGAATGTTTTTACCTTCAAATTCTACTTCTAAAATTTCTTTTTTAAACCGTTTACCATTGCATGTTTCACACTGTAAGGTGACATCGGCCATGAACTGCATTTCAATGGTTACTTCTCCTTCACCTTTACAAGTTTCACAACGACCACCTTCTACATTAAATGAAAAATGTTTGGGTTTGTAATTGCGAATTTTTGAAACCTTTTGAGTTGCAAATAAGTTTCTAATATCATCGTAGGCCTTTATGTAAGTAACAGGATTAGAGCGAGAGCTACGACCTATTGGGTTTTGATCAACAAATTCTACAGTTTTTACATTTTCAAATTTTCCTTCTATACTTGTGAAATGACCTGCCTTTTTACCATAACCACCTAATTTTTTGAGAATAGCTGGATATAATATTTGTTTTACTAAAGTAGATTTACCGCTACCGCTTACACCAGTAACCATGGTAAGAACTCCTAGTGGAAACTTAACATCAATGTTTTTAAGATTGTTTTGCCTGGCACCTTTTATATCTATGTAGTATTTGAAGTTCCTACGTTTGCTAGGTACAGGAATCTCTAGTGATTCATTTAAGTACTGTGCCGTAAGACTGTTTTGATTTAAAATTTCTTTTAGTGTTCCAGTAGCCACCACTTCACCACCGTAGGTTCCTGCCTCTGGACCTATATCGATAATTTCATCGGCTGCTTGCATGATTTCCTCATCATGTTCTACTACGATCACTGTATTTCCTAAGTCTCTTAGATTTTTGAGAACTTTAATTAATCTAGTGGTGTCTTTAGGGTGCAATCCTATACTGGGCTCATCTAGAATGTACATGCTACCAACTAAACTACTACCTAAGCTCGTGGCGAGATTAATGCGCTGGCTTTCTCCACCAGATAAAGAATTTGATTTACGATTCAAGGTAAGATAATCTAGACCTACATCACTCAAAAATTGTAAACGACTATTTATTTCTATAAGGAGTCTTTCGGCAATTTTAGCATCATGTTCCGAAAGTTGTAGTTGATCAAAAAACGGAATTAATTCCTTAATGGGTAACGTGACAAGATCTGTAATAGTTTTATCATCAATTTTAACGTAGTTAGCCTCTTTACGTAATCTCGTACCATGACATTGTGAGCATTTTGTTTTTCCACGATAGCGTGATAACATCACACGATTTTGAATTTTGTACGCTTTGGCTTCTAGCTCGCTAAAGAAGTCATTAATTCCTTCAAAGTACTTATTTCCTTCCCAAACGACATTCTTTTGTTTTTCTGTTAACTCAAACCAAGGACGGTGAATTGGGAAATTGAATTTTGATGCATTTTTAATTAATTGATTTTTATAATAGGACATGCTTTCCCCTTTCCAAGGGAATACTGCTCCTTCATAAACAGATAGTGCTGTATTAGGAATAACAAGATCCTCGTCAATACCTATTACATCACCATAGCCTTCACATTTTGGACAAGCTCCATAAGGATTATTAAAACTGAATAAATGTACATTAGGTTCTAGAAACTCCATGCCATCTAATTCAAAAGCATTACTAAACATGTGCTCTTTATCTTGTTTTACATGTTCTATATAAGCTGTTCCTTTTCCTTCGAAAAAGGCGGTTGAAACTGAATCGGCTAGTCTGTTATAAAAATCTTCATCATCCTTTTTAACAATTCTATCTACAACAATTCTCAAAGAATCCTTTTCTTTATAAGTAAGATCTTCATCGTCTATTCGATAAACGGTATCATTTATTTTTAATCTAGTATATCCTTGTTGCTGTAATACTTCTATTTGCTCTTTGACCGAGCGTTTACCTTTGACAATCAATGGTGTTGTGAGAAGCATTCTACTACCATTTTCTTGCTTTTTTACGTAATCGATTGCATCGCTTACAGTATCTTTTTTTACTTCATTCCCAGAAATAGGAGAGTAGGTGCGTCCTACGCGAGCATAAAGTAATTTTAAATAATCGTAGATTTCTGTGGTTGTCCCTACCGTACTTCTAGGATTTGTTGAATTTACTTTTTGTTCAATAGCTACTGCCGGAGCAATACCCTTGATATATTCGACTTTAGGCTTGTTTAGACGTCCTAAAAATTGTCTTGCGTATGAGGATAAACTTTCAACATACCTACGTTGTCCTTCTGCATATAATGTGTCAAATGCAAGAGAAGATTTACCACTACCTGATAAACCGGTAATAACTACCAGCTTATTACGTGGTATGACTACATTGATATTTTTTAAGTTGTGAAGTTGTGCTCCTTTAATTAAAATATTCTCTTTTGGATTAAGAGTATCTATTTCTTCAAAAAATTCAGTCTTTGACATACTACAAAAATACACCCTACTTAAACTAATATAAATTGTGACGCATCTATTAATTTGTTAAAAGTTGGTCCAAATTTTTGCATTTGTTTTATAAAAGTTTATATATTAGCCGAATACAATTGAACAACTGCCTATAGATACAATTTTACTTTAAATCACATTAACGATACGAGTTATAACAAAATAACTCACTTTAAAGTAGTTGTACTATGAGAATGGAAAATGTTCAGGATGCTGTTTTGGTTAGACAGTATATAGAAGGTAAGGAATACGCGCTAGAGGTTCTAATAAACCGACATAAACAAAAAATCTACAGTTTTATTTTTTCTAAAGTAATGGATAAAGACATTACTGAAGATGTTTTTCAAGATACTTTCATTAAAGTAATACGTACTTTAAAAAAGGGAAAGTATAATGAAGAAGGTAAGTTTTTACCATGGGTAATGCGTATAGCGCACAATTTAGTGATAGACCATTTCCGTAAAAACAAGCGTATGCCAAAATTTCAATCTAGAAATGATTTTGACATATTTGATGTAATCAGTAATGGTGCTGATTCTACAGAAACTGAGATGATACTCTCTCAAGTACATGCCGATGTAAAGCGATTAGTCGAAGAACTACCGGAAGATCAAAAACAAGTTCTTAAAATGCGTATCTACAAGGAAATGTCTTTCAAAGAAATCGCCGAACAAACTGAGGTAAGCATTAATACGGCTCTCGGTAGAATGAGGTATGCTCTTATCAACTTGAGAAAAATAATTGAACAGCACAATATTATACTAACAGATAATTAAGGTTACGTTAAAATGAAAAAAATACGGTGCTGATTATAATATTGTGAAACTATGGACGTTAAAAAAGAGAATAAACAAATTAACGCTCATGGCAAAACTTTACAATGAATCATTACCAGAACAAGTGAAACCTACTGGACCGAGCAAAGAAACGATTAAGTTTTTACTCAATTTTTCAAAATCGTTACACATTACTAAGTATAACAAAATGACATTTGAAGCATCAAAGAATTAAACTTTAAATTTTTGATTTCTAGAAGAAAACCCCATTCATAAAGCTACTATGAATGGGGTTTTTATTGGTTATTAGATATATTATTAACCTAATATTGCTTTAATTTGATCAGCAAGTTCAACTCCTATTCGGTCTTGAGCTTCATTAGTAGCAGCACCAATATGGGGACTTAATGATAGTTTACTATTCATGAGTAATTGCACCTCTGGTTTAGGTTCTTTTTCAAAAACATCTAATGCCGCAAAAGATAAGTGCTCGTTTTCTAAAGCTTCTACAAGAGCTACTTCATCTAAAACACCACCACGAGCAGCATTTACCACAGCCGCTCCTTTTTTCATCATTTGAAATTCTTTAGTTCCTAAAACATATTCCGATTGAGCTGGCACGTGAAGAGTTATAAAGTCCGCATTCTTAATAACATCTTCTTTCTCTAACAACGGAATTTCTACGGTAACAGATTGCCCATCAAAAAGGTCCCAACTTACTTTTGGATTTGTCGTAGCATTATGATCATATCCTACAACATTCATTCCTATTCCTGCTGCAATTTTTGCAACTTCTTGACCTATACGACCTAAACCGATTATTCCAATCGTTTTTCCGCGTAATTCTACACCTTTGGCATATTGTTTTTTAAGCCCTTTGAAATTTTCATCACCTTCTAATGGCATGTTACGATTTGCATCATAAAGAAAACGTACACCACCGTATAAGTGTGCAAAAACAAGTTCGGCAACACTAGCGCTACTTGCAGCTGGTGTATTAATCACCTTAAGTCCTTTATCACGTGCATACTCCACATCGATATTATCCATTCCTACGCCACCACGGCCTATTATTTTAAGGCTGGGACAATTATCGATAATATCTTTACGTACTTTAGTCGCACTACGCACCAATATAACACTTACATCATTATTATTGATGTAGTTAACTAATTGGTCTTGAGCTACATTTGTTGTGATCACCTCATAGCCAGCTTTTTCTAATTCGTTAATTCCGCTTTGTGAGATACCGTCGTTAGCTAATACTTTTTTGCTCATTCTTAATTTATTTGTTCAATTATTGGGACTAATTATGCTTTACGTTCTAATTCTTTCATTACATCTACTAGAGTCTGAGCGCTCTCTAAAGTAAGAGCGTTATACATACTTGCTCTATAACCACCTACAGATCTGTGACCATTCAATCCATTAATCCCTGCTTCTTGCCACATTTTATTGAAGGTGTCTTTATGATCCTCATTCACTAAGTTAAAGGTAAGATTCATCATAGATCTGTCTTCTTTATTTGCTACAAACCCTTCAAAAAGTTCATTGCGATCAATCTCATCATAAACTAATGCTGCTTTTTCATTATTGATTTTTTCAATCCATTCAATTCCTCCGTTATCTTTTAACCATTCCATCGTCAACATACTCACATAGATAGGAAAAACTGGTGGTGTGTTGAACATAGAGTCTTTACTTATATGGACTTGATAATCTAGCATGGAAGGAATGCTGCGTGACACCTTTCCTAATATGTCTTCTTTCACCACAATAAGAGTAGTACCAGCTGGACCCATATTTTTTTGTGCACCGGCATAAATAAGATCGTATTTAGAAAAATCTCGCTTACGTGAAAAAATATCACTACTCATATCACATACCATAGGAACACTTACAGTTGGGTCATCCTTTAACTGAGTTCCAAAAATGGTATTGTTAGTTTGAAAATGAAAGTAATCAACATCACTAGGTACTGTGTATCCTTTCGGTATATAATTGAAATTTTGATCCTTAGAAGAAGCAACTTCAATCACATCACCAAATAATTTTGCTTCCTTAATCGCCTTAGTAGACCATGTACCAGTGTTTAAATAAGCTGCTTTACTTTCAAGTAAGTTATAGGCAACCATTAAAAACTGCATACTTGCGCCACCACCTAAAAAGAGCGCTTTATAACCTTTATCGGTAAGATCTAGGTGTTCTAGTGCTAAATTTTGAGCCTTTTCCATCACCTCAACAAAATCCTTGCTACGGTGAGAAATTTCTAGAATACTTAAATCGTTAAAATTAAGAACAGCTGCAGCTGCTTTTTTGAAAACTTCTTGAGGTAAAATACAAGGTCCTGCGCTAAAATTGTGCTTAAGCATAATGGTGTTTTTGAATATACCACACAAAAATGCAAAACAAAGCGTTTAAACTTGTTATAATTCCAATAAGATTTTAAGATAATGTCAACAAAAACGATATAGTGTCTACACCATCAGCGTAATCATTTAAAGTAGGACACTGGGTTTGACCAAAATTAACGAATTGTGGTGCCGCTAGATCTTTAAAATTAGGAGCTAGTTTTTCACGATCTACATCATTAATAACCACACATTGCAAACTTTCTGCTTTCTGACTAATTTCTTCGGCAACCTGTTTAAGATTATCGTAATAGCTGTACCCTAAAGAAGCAATTGGAGATGAGAAACTTTTATTCTCTTCCTTAATTAATAGAAATTCATTATCAAGTAAATCAAATTCACTCATTAAGTAAACAGCCTTGTTGTAATCGTAATTATTCGTGTACTTTTCAAACTTGATTAAATTGCGCTGTTTATACATGCCATTAAAAAACAAATCAAAGTTGTAATCTCTAGGAACTTTAAGATGGCTTACGCTACGACAACCTAGGCCGAAGTATCTAAAGACATCTTCACTCAGGGCTTCCATATCCTCTAAAGTTTCTTTTCCTGTTATTACCGCTATGCTATTACGGTTTTTTCTTATGATGTGCGGTTTCCCTTTAAAATAATATTCAAAATACCTAGATGTATTATTGCTTCCTGTCGCAATAACGGCATCGTATTCTGGTAATTGTCCTTTTACAAAACTATACGAGCTAACTAAGTCTTCCTTATATGTAGATGCCATATCCAATATTAAAGGTATAAGCACATCATCATTGCTGCTATTTTTAATGATAGCATGATGACCACTTATTATTACAGATAAAACATCGTGAAATCCAACAAGTGGAATATTACCGGCTGTTATAATGGCTACTCTTTTACCGTTAACCTTTTTTAAATCGTATCCATTGGTCCATTGTTCAAGATTTTCAGGTAATAGAGCTTGTGACCATTGGGTAATAGCATGAATTAAGTTTTCTCTTGTGAACCAGCTGTTTTTTCTTTCAGCCTGCTGCAAACTTTCTTCTATGCGTTGATTCCAAGAATTTGAAGATTCATGGTTTGAATCGGGTTGTAAAAAAGAGGATAGTAGTTGTCCCGCTTTCGCGAAAGCGGAAATTCTATCATTTAACGTGGTATTAATTGCCAGTGATTTCAATGGGCATTATTTTTGTGCAAAAGTAAAGAAAAGCTATGGCAATCATAATTACTGACGAATGTATTAATTGCGGCGCTTGTGAACCAGAATGTCCAAATACAGCTATTTACGAGGCTGCAGATGACTGGCGCTATGCTGATGGTACCGACCTAGATGGGCAAATTGTTTTACCTAACGGTAAAGAAGTAGATGCAAATGAAACTCAAGAGCCTGTGAGCGATGAGTTCTATTATATTGTTCCTGATAAGTGTACAGAGTGTGTAGGTTTTCATGAAGAACCTCAATGTGCCGCAGTTTGTCCGGTGGATTGTTGTGTTCCAGATGAGGACATTGTAGAAACTGAAGAGGAATTAAAAGCTAAACAAGCTTTTATGCACAAGGAATAACCTGATTATTAGACAAGTTAAAAGCCGATACTTTTTAAAGTATCGGCTTTTTTATTTATTATGAGTCTCACTTATTATTGCCCTAAAAAATTTAGAAGAAGCTTATTAAGTTCTTCTTTATGGGTTACATACAAACCATGTGGCGCGTTTTCTATAATTTCTAATTTTGAGTCCTTAACTAAAGAATGTCCTTGTTTTGAACTAGGCTCGATAGGAACGATTTCATCTGCGCCTCCGTGAATGAATAGGGTAGGAACATCAACTTTTTTGAGTGCCTCACGTAAATCAGTGCGTCCAAAAGCACCTATACAATCTAGCGTTCCCTTAGGACTTGCTTGAGCTGCTATTTGGAAATTATAATTAAGTTGACCTTCAGAAACGCGATCCTTGTTGTCCTCATAGTTCACAAATCCTTTACCAAATTCTTTTAAGAAACCTAATCGATCTTGTTTCACATTTTGCTCCATACCTTTAAAAACATCATCTGGAGCTCCAGTTGGATTATCATCTGTTTGAAGTAGGAATGGTGCTATACTTGCAATAAAAATTAGTTTATTGATTTTATCGGTTCCATAATCGGCAACGTATTGTGCTAGCTCGCCACCACCCATTGAAAAACCAACTAGAGTAACTTTTTCAAGTTCAAGTTGATCAATTAGATCATGTAAATCACTAGCCATAGTTTTGTAATCGTAACCTTTATAAGGTCTAGAACTGCGGCCAAAACCACGGCGATCATAAGTTATCACTCTATAGCCGGCTTCTATTAAATCAGGAACTTGGTATTCCCACATTGCACCGCTCAATGGCCAGCCGTGTATAAGTATAATTGGATCTCCATCTCCTTGATCTTCAAAATAAATACTAGCATCTAGATCTTTTTGATCGGTAAGTTTTTCTAAGTAAGGCATAAAATTTTTGATTTCAAGTTAAAAAGACTAAGGTAAACTGTATTTTATAGAATTGTTAATTTGTTAGATAATCGGGTAAATAAGATAATCCCTTTAATTCCTTTTTGGATTTTATCTCTTTAAGGTGTCGATTATTCAGGTAAAATAGACGATCAGAAACTTTGAGGACATCTTCATATCGATGATCAGAAAGTATAAAACCTTTATGTGCTTTCATTTCATTGATGGAAAGGCATATTTCATCAATAACCAAGGGACTAAGTCCATTAAAAGGCTCGTCTAGAATGGTAAACGCTTTAGGTTGGTATATAGTTATCAAAACCTCAATAAGTCTTAATTGTCCACCAGAGAGATCTTTTGGTTTGTTATTTAAAAAAGGTTGAATCAACTTATGATTAAACAACCTATTACAATTAACCAATTTTAAAATGGTTTTTACTCTTATTTGATTGGGTAAAAAATGATGTTGCGGCAAGTAATTAATGAATTTAGAGATAGTAGAGCTACTATTTATGGGGCGATCATTTATGCAAACAAATGAATGAACTGATTTTTCTAATCCAGTAATAATTTTAAATAATGTTGATTTACCTGAGCCATTACGTCCAATTACCGCGACAACTTGGCCAGTTTTACAACCTAAATAGATGTCGGATAATAATTTTTGATTACCAAAAGATTTTTCAACACTATCTACCTGTAGTATATTATCCATACCAGTACATTCAACAAAACAATAACTAAATAAAATAGGATTGTAGATAACCACAATCTTTTACGCGACCATCCTAGATTAAAATAAAAAGCATATTCTTCTGGTTTTCTATATTCATATTGAACATAGTGAGTAGAAACTCCTACCAAGGTCGCGATTTGACCAAAACTATTCCAACTACCTACTAATAAAGTAATACATACAGATAAGAATAAGCTTAACGGTATCAATTTATAATGAAAGAGTAGTAAAGGTTTAAGATTCATTAGTTTAATTGGAAACTAAAAGTTTTTTCGCAGTTTTAAAACTGCACTTTTGATATTTTTTATAAGATTCAGCAGCTCGATTTGTTATTTCATCGTTTGATTCTGAATTTAAATAACCTTTAATGGCAGAGTCTAGAATATATGATTCTGGCGCCATTAACCCAGTCGTCCAAATCAAATTATTAACCTTGCAATCTTTAAGAGCTGGTTCAAAATAATTTTTACTATAGCATGCAAGAATAATAATGTCACGATTTTTTCCATCTAAAGTCTCATAATTTTTATCCAAATTAAAATCCATTAATCCATTATGACCTTGATACGTTATCAATTCTGAATTTCCTGCTATTCCTATAGTTTCATTATTGATAACAACAGTATCTTTTATTTTTCCAGAGGCACTTCCTAGTAAGAATTCAGTAGCTTTTTTAATATGTCTACCGTTATAGGCATCGGCGATTAAATAACAATTTTTGGTCTTATGTTTAAAAATTAGTCTTTCTAATATAACGGAATCTATAAATTCGCTTCGTAGTAAATTCCACTCAAGGCTTTTCTTAAACGTGGTTTTTAATCCATAAGAAGCACCCCAATAGAGATTAGACTTTGTTTCTTGACCGTTACCTAAAAAAGAAGGAACAGGAGCAATACCTTGATATTTATTGTCACATAAGGCTACAACCGAATGTATAACCTTTGATTCGGAATCAAATTT
Source organism: Nonlabens tegetincola (assembly GCF_002117085.1). Lineage (GTDB taxonomy): Bacteria > Bacteroidota > Bacteroidia > Flavobacteriales > Flavobacteriaceae > Nonlabens > Nonlabens tegetincola. Next base: position 931,848 of record NZ_CP019342.1, read on the forward strand.
AATTTCCCTTACAGTTTCAACATAAGCGGAAGTTGGTTGTTCAAGTTCTTTCTTTTTTGGATTTTCTTCCTTATTGTAATCTTTGTTTTTGCATGATAACATAAAGCTTAAGAGAATTATACAGAAATAGGTACATCTATTTAGTATCATATATTATCCTCTTAAAATCTTTTCCATTTTACGCCCTTTAGCCAGCTCGTCTACTAATTTGTCTAAATATCTGGTTTGTTTTGTAAGTGGAGTTTGAATTTCCTCAATACGATATCCACAAATAACACCTTTAATCAACTCAGCATTAGGGTTGATGGTGGCTTTTTCAAAAAAATCTTTAAACGTAACTTTTTCTGCAATTTTATTTTCTATATCCTTTTCGCTATAGCCAGTAAGCCATTGAATTACTTCGTGCAATTCTTCTTTAGTCCTGCCTTTCTTTTCAACTTTAGTTACATAATGTGGATAAACAGAAGCAAAAATTAATTTGGCAATGCGTTCATCGTGTTCTGGTGTGGTAGACATAATCTCAAATTTATAACTAATCAAATTTAAACTTTATTACGCAAAAAAGCTTGATGCTTCAAATCAGTATGCCATGATTATCAAACACTTTGCTATGTTGCATATTCTTTATCTTTAACAATTCAATATCAAAAACTAGCTTTGAAAAAACTTATAACCTTATTTGGCGTTGCTTTATTGTTTGTTTGTTGTAAAGAAGACGCCACTTCAACTTCTGCTGCTTATCAATCTAAAGAGCTTACCTCATTTGTCAATCCGTTTATAGGAACTGGTGGTCATGGACATACTTATCCTGGTGCAACAATGCCGTTTGGGATGATGCAATTATCACCAGATACTCGTTTAGATGGATGGGATGGTTGTAGTGGATATCACTACAGCGACAATAAAATCTATGGTTTTTCTCATACTCATTTAAGCGGTACAGGCGTGAGCGACTATGGTGATATTTTATTGATGCCTACGCGTGAGCCTATACTCAATAATGGAGCTGATGGTGAAAAAGGATACCGTTCTTCATTTTCTCACGACAATGAAAAAGCGAGTCCTGGTTATTATGAAGTACACCTGGACGACACAAATATTGATGTGCGATTAACTGTGACGGAACGTGCTGGAATACATGAATATCGCTTTCGCGAAAGCGAATCCAATCAACAACCCGATAACCATTATGTCATTCTAGACCTTTTACATCGTGATAAGCTATTAGAACACGACATACAATTTCTTTCAAACACAGAAATACAAGGAAAACGATTTTCTAGTGCATGGGCGACAAAACAAATGCTGTTTTTTTATATGAAAACGTCGCATCCTATTAAGAATTGGAATACTGATTATGAAGTAACGCCTAAGGTGATGGCTCTTGAATTCGACAATCCAAACAACGAACCCATCACTATCAAAATAGGAATTAGCCCAGTAGATGAAGCTGGCGCTAGACGTAATCTTGAAACCGAGATAGGCGATAAAAGCTTTGACGAAATAAGGCAATTGGCCAATGAAACATGGGAAAAAGAACTCTCAAAAATTGTGGTTGAAGATGACAATGAAAATAATCTAACCAATTTCTACACCTCATTGTATCATACAATGATTGCTCCTAATTTGTACCAAGATGTTGATGGTCGCTATCGCGGGATGGATTTAGAAATTCATCAATCTAATGAATTCAATTATTACACTGTTTTCTCCATGTGGGATACCTATCGCGCTGCTCATCCATTGTACACTATCATCGATGAAAAACGTACTAACGATTTTGTAAATACCATGCTAGCAAAATATGACGAAGGCAGCATTCTTCCTATCTGGGATTTAAGCGGTAATTACACGGGTTGTATGATAGGATATCACGGTGTTCCTATCATAGCAGATGCTTACATGAAAGGGATTAAAGACTATGATGTGAATAAGGCCTATGAAGCCATGAGACATAGCGCTATGCAAGACAAGCTAGGCCTAAAACACTATAAATCTTTAGGCTATATACCAGTAGAACAAGAAAGTGAGAGTGTTTCTAAAACACTGGAATATGCCTACGATGACTGGACACTAGCACAGGTTGCAAAAGACTTAGGGAAAACTAAGGACTATAAGTTATTTACACAACGCGCGCAGAATTACAAAAACCTATACAATCCAGCTACGGGATTTTTCCAAGGTCGCCAGCGTAATACATGGTTCTCACCCTTTAAACCAGAAGAGGTAAATTTCAATTATACCGAAGCTAACGCATGGCAATACAGCTTGTACGCACCACAAGACATTTCGGGTCACATCGAATTAATGGGTGGCGAAGAAGCCTATGAAGAGCATCTGGATCAAATGTTCAGCGCACCTATGGAAACAAGTGGTAGACATCAGGCTGATATTACTGGGCTTATAGGTCAATATGCACATGGAAACGAACCATCTCATCACATGGCATATTTGTACAATTTTGTAGGTAAACCACATAAAACGCAAGAAAAGGTTCACGAAATTTTGACAACGCTTTATACAAACGAACCAGACGGTATTTCTGGAAATGAGGATTGTGGTCAAATGAGCGCGTGGTACGTATTGAGCAGCCTGGGCTTTTATCCAGTGACACCTGGAAGTAATGACTATATCATCGGGACACCTTTGTTTGATAAGGCTACCATTCATCTAGAAAATGGGAATAAATTGACGATTATTAAAAAGGGTAGTGGTAAGTATATAGCCAGTGTTGATTATGCTTTCGCGAAAGCGGAATTACAACCACACACTCAATCATTCATCACCCATGAACAAATAAACAGCGGTGGAACCCTAGTATTTACCATGAGTGAAGAACCTACAGATTGGGCAGTAGAAAAATCTAACAGACCAAAATCTGCAATTGACGAGTATCCCATAGTTACAGCACCCTTTTTAGAAAAGGGCTCCATCGCTTTTACCGATAGCACCGTGGTTCAATTAAACACTTTACAGTCCAATGCACAAATGTTTTATATGCTGGGCGATAGTAGTTGGAAAGAATATTCTAAACCCATCACCATTTATAATGCTGGAGACCTAACGGTTATTTCTAAAAAAGATGGTGCTAGCAGCCCAGCGGTAACTACCACTTTTTATAAATACAATAAGGATATTAAAATCACACTTAATCACAGCTATGCCAATGAATACAGTGCTGGTGGAAATGATGCCTTGATTAATGGCATGCAAGGAACAGAGGATTTTCGCTCTGGAGCATGGCAAGGAACTCAAGGTGAAAATTTGGATGTTACCATTGATTTGGGTGAATCAAGATCTATAAATAGTATTTCCCCAGGATTTTTAAAGGATCAACGCAGCTGGATTTTTTACCCAAAGGATGTGACTTTTGAATTCTATGATGAGAATAACAACTTACTAAAAAAGATTTTTAAAATGTTACCTGAAACAGGTAAAAAAGAAGAGTCTGCCGTTTTTAGACCTAGATATGAAACTCTTGGTTTAAATAAAGTGAGGTATATAAGAATGAAAGCTACTACGTATGGTAAATTACCAGAATGGCATTTAGGATATCCGTACGATGGTGAGGCTTGGATTTTCACCGATGAAATAGTTATCAATTAAATAAAAGAAAGTTAATCACAATCAACCATTACTTTTATGCAACGAAGAAAATTTATAAAGCAAAGCGTCCAAGGTGGTATCGCTTTATCTCTAGGAGCAACTGTTCTTAGTTGTGTAGAACCCAAAAAAACAGCTACAATGAAAAACACAACAAAACCTGTATCAATATGTACTTGGGGATTTACCAAAGCCAATGAAACAGCTGGACTAGCTTTAGAGAATGATTACAATGCACTCGATGCGGCTATAAAAGGTGTAGCAGTCGAAGAAGAGAACGTAAAAAATACAACAGTTGGTAAAGGTGGTGCACCAGACCGTGAAGGAAATGTCACACTAGACGCTTGCGTAATGAACAGCAATGGAGATGCAGGTGCAGTAGTTTGTGTGGAAAATATAACTAATGTTGCTGCACTAGCCAAAGTAGTTATGGAGGACACTCCACATGTAATGCTAGCAGCAAAAGGTGCCGAAGAATTAGCTTATGAAAAAGGGTTTGTCTCAGAAAATTTGCTTACGGAAAATTCAGAAAGAGCCTATAGAGAATGGCTGAAAACAAGTGAATACAAGCCTATCATTAACATTGAAAATCACGATACCATAGGAATGTTATGTATGGATACTAACGGTGATATTGCAGGTGCTTGTACAACATCGGGATTATCTTATAAAATGAGAGGTAGAGTAGGAGATTCTCCTATAATAGGATCAGGGTTGTTTATTGACAATGAAATAGGTGGAGCAGCGGCTACAGGTATGGGCGAAGAAATCATGAAAACCGTAGGAAGTTTTCTTATCGTTGAATTAATGCGTCAAGGAAAATCACCTCAAGAAGCTTGTGAAGAAGCTGTACAAAGAGTAGTTTCTAAAAATTCCGGTTACAAAGAGTTTCAAGTTGCTTACATAGCCATGAATAAGAAAGGTGAAACAGGTAGTTACTGTATTCATCCAGGATTTGCTATGATGGAGTATAAAGATCAAAAGAATACAAGAATAGAGTCTGACTCGTATATCAAAAAGTCATAATATGGCACAAGATAAAAAATACACTAGTGCCTTTGCCATTGTAACTACTCTGTTTTTTCTATGGGGTTTTATTACAGTTCTAGTAGATAGTTTGGTACCTAGATTAAAGGATGTTTTTGAGCTTAGTTATTTCCAAGCTGGATTAGTTCAATTTGCCTTTTTTATAGCTTACTTCATTTTTTCTATTCCAGCTGGTTTTATGTTGGATAGGGTAGGATATAAAAAAGGAGTTATAATTGGCTTATCAACCATGGCTTTGGCTTGTTTGCTCTTTTATCCAGCAAGCGAATACAGACTTTTCGGCATATTCTTACTGGCCTATTTTATGCTGGCAGCAGGAATAACTTTTCTACAGGTAGCAGCAAATCCCTATGTAGCTGTTTTAGGTCCTGAGAAAGGTGCAAGTAGTAGACTTAATCTAGCACAAGCCTTTAATTCATTAGGTACTGCCATAGCACCTATTGCAGGTGCTGCATTCTTATTAAGTGACACTATATTAAGCTCTAAAGAAATAGACGCTTTATCAAATGTAGCCAAAGAAGAATATTATCTGAGAGAAGCAACAGCCGTTCAAGGTCCATTTTTACTTGTAGCAGGCTTCATTTTTTTATTAGTAATAGGATTTATTTTTATAAAGCTACCAGCAGTAAATGAGGAGAAAGAAGGAACCTATTCACAATTATTATCTAAACCTATTATATGGCTAGGAGCAGTCGGAATTTTTGTGTATGTAGGTGCTGAGGTTGCTTTGGGTAGTTATATGTTTAATTATTTTATAGAAAACGATTTACCTGTACATATTCAAAATAGCACATTTATGAAAACCATAGCTAGTACCATTTTAGGCAAAAATGATCTGGCACTTGTGGATGCAAAGGCTGTTGTAGGTGCCTTTGTTTTCTTTTATTGGACAGGTGCTATGATAGGGCGATTTATAGGTTCTTTTCTTACGCGTATCTGGCGACCTCATTATGTTTTAATAGGATTTGCAATTTCGGCAGTAATTATGATTTTACTTTCGATTGTTACCGATGGTTTGTGGTCTATGTGGACGATCTTATTAGTAGGTCTGTTTAATTCTATAATGTTTCCGACTATCTTTTCATTATCTCTTGAAGGATTAGGTGACTTAAAAGCCAAAGCATCAGGAATATTATGTACAGCTATTGCCGGTGGAGCTATAATACCGATTTGTTTTGGAGCTCTTATTGATTTTTCAGGATTTAATCTGGCCTTGTTATTACCAATTTGTTGTTACTTATATATAGTTGTTTTTGGTTTTATTCGTAAAACGACGTGACAGGTACAATCCAATTTTAGCCTAGATAAATAAAAAGCCGCTAGTAATAAAACTAGCGGCTTTTTAATATGGATAAGGTCATCTATCTGTGACCAACCATTTCTTCTGGTTTAACCCATTCATTAAACTCCTCTTCGGTCAAATAACCTAGGGATAAGGCAGCAGCTTTAAGTGTAGTGCCTTCTTCGTGTGCCTTGTTTGCTATTTCTGCAGCTTTATAATATCCTATTTTGGTATTAAGAGCTGTTACAAGCATTAACGAATTGTCTAATAGATTTTTGATTCTATCATAATTAGGTTCAATACCGCTAGCACAATTTTCATCAAAACTTCTACAGGCATCACCGATTAAAGTTGCACTTTGTAACACAGCAGCAGCCATAACAGGTTTAAAAACATTAAGTTCGTAATGACCTTGAGTTCCACCTACGGTAACCGTTACATCATTACCCATTACTTGTGCACAAACCATTGTTAAGGCCTCACATTGAGTAGGGTTTACTTTTCCTGGCATTATTGAACTTCCTGGTTCATTTGCAGGTATAATAATTTCACCTATTCCACTACGAGGACCAGATGCCATTAATCTTATGTCGTTTGCAATTTTATTCAATGAAACGGCAATTTGTTTTAAAGCACCATGTGTTTCAACAAGAGCATCGTGTGCTGCTAGAGCTTCAAATTTATTTTTTGCAGTTATGAACGGCAGTCCAGTAAACTCTGCAATGTACTCTGCCACCTTAACATCGTAACCTTTAGGAGTGTTTAAGCCAGTACCTACAGCAGTTCCTCCTAAGGCAAGTTCACTTAAATGTTTTAAGGTGTTTTCAAGGGCGATTATTCCGTGATCAAGTTGACTTACGTAACCAGAAAATTCTTGACCTAATGTAAGAGGTGTAGCATCCATTAAATGGGTACGACCTATTTTTACTACATTATCAAATTCGATTGACTTATTATGCAGGGTATTGCGCAATTGTTTAATTCCTGGAATGGTATTTTCAACTACCTTTTTGTAGCAAGCTATATGCATGCCAGTAGGGAATGTGTCGTTTGATGATTGAGATTTATTTACATCATCATTTGGTTGTAAAGTTTTTTCTCCTTCACCTATTGTTTTTCCAGCGAGTTGGTGAGCTCTATTTGCAACCACCTCGTTAACATTCATATTTGACTGAGTACCTGATCCAGTTTGCCAGATAACTAGTGGAAATTGATCATCATGTTTACCTTCTAGAATTTCATCACATACTTGACCTATTAAATCCCTTTTATCTTCGGCTAGGACACCTAGATCGCAGTTTGCATAAGCGGCAGCTTTTTTCAAGTAAGCAAATCCATATACAATTTCTAACGGCATGCTTCCTGCAGGACCTATTTTAAAATTCATTCTAGAGCGTTGGGTTTGTGCGCCCCATAATTTATCAGCTGGTACCTCAACAGGTCCCATAGTATCTTTTTCTATTCTGTATTCCATTGGGTTGAATTTTGCACAAATATAAAACTTGATTAGAGTTCTATTTATAAGGTAAGGTTAATGATTTCAGTAAAGTATAGGTTGGTAGTATTTACGCTTTCGCGAAAGCGGAATCAACACCAGGTTTATCAACAATAAAATGTTTATAAATCTTAAGTGTAGTTTTCTATTTTAAGACAAAGCCCTTATCTTTGCAGCAATAAACTAAAGAACATGTTTGAATTTGATCAATTTTTAGGTTTCGGTGCATTTTTCATCATACTTTCAATAGGATTCTGGTTGATGATTCTACTTACAGTAGTAATTATTCCTTACTGGATTTTTGGAAGTACAATGGAACGTATGAAGATGAAAAGAGAGGCTAAGAAGAAAAACTTAGAATCTTAATTTTGATTTATATACATATAAGGCACCGCTTCTTTATTGAGAAGCGGTTTTTTTATGCTTTTTAATTAGATTAAACCTAGTATAAATAAACTTTGCGTGTAAAACAGTAGTCCACTATTTTTACACCTAAAATTTAAATAAACAATATGGGAAGAGCATTTGAATTTCGCAAGGCACGTAAAATGAAACGTTGGAGTGCTATGTCCAAAGCCTTTACAAAAATAGGAAAGGACATTGTAATAGCAGTTAAAGAAGGTGGACCTGATCCTGATAGTAATTCTAGATTAAGAGCGGTAATTCAAAATGCAAAATCGGTGAACATGCCTAAGGCAAACATCGAACGAGCAATTAAAAAAGCAACTGACAAGAATACAGCAAACTTTGATACGGTCTTATTTGAAGGATATGCACCGCATGGTATTGCTGTTCTAGTAGAAACATCTACAGACAATAATAATAGAACGGTTGCCAATGTGCGCAGTTATTTCAATAAATGTAATGGAAGTTTAGGCGTATCAGGAAGTGTTGAGTTTATGTTTGATCACAAATGTCATTTTAGAATTGCTGCTGCCGATTATGACCTAGAAGAATTGGAACTAGAGCTTATCGATTTTGGCGCGGAAGAGCTTTTCAAAGATGAAGCCGATGAGGAAGATGAAAACTCTCAAGATGGAATCATGATTTATGCAGAGTTTGCAAATTATGGTGCTATACAGAAAGCTCTAGAAGAAATGGGTGCAGAGATACTGAGCTCCGACTTTGAATACATCCCAACTGTTCAAAAAGATCTTACTGAAGAACAAAGGGAAGATGTAGACAAGTTATTAGAAAAGTTAGAAGAGGACGATGATGTGAACAATGTGTATCACACCATGAAAGAAGAGTAGTTAGTCGACAATTAAAGTTTCTTAGAAAACTTTTTTATGTCCGACTTTTTATTTTGTAACTTTCAATCTCTAATTTAAAAATGAATTTAAAATGGTAAAGCAAAAATATCAAAGCGTTCTAGATTTAGGTGAAAAACTAAATATCGAGAACGGCGACGTACAAGTGAACGGCGACAAATTAGAAGTAAGAGGTACTGCAAAAACTCAGTATGAAAAAAACTTACTTTGGGATGAGATTAAAAAGGTAGGTGGAGATTCACCATCTGATATAATGGCTGATATTAAAGTTGCAGATGAGTCTGTATATGCTTATCACACAGTAGAAAGTGGTGAGTCTTTAAGTAAGATTGCAAAACACTATTATGGTGACCCAATGAAATATCACCAAATTTTTGCTGCAAATGATGATGTTCTTAAAAATCCAGATGTGATTCATCCAGGTCAAGAATTGAAAATTCCTAATCTATAATTGTATTAGATAGAATATAAATATTAAACCGCTCTTTAAGAGCGGTTTTTTGTTATCAATCCTTCTTGAATTTTCATTTGAGTGAAATTCTCTAATTCTTCCATAAAAGAAAAGAAATGAGATTTTAAAAGATCATAATGTTCCTCAAGTTCAACAGGAGCAAAGTTCATTTTACTTTTTCCTTTTGTGCGTTTATTCATTTGATAGAATATACTGGAAATACCATCTATTGTTGCGTACTGTAACAGCCAGTTGTTCTCCATCATAATAGGTAAAAATCGTTGAACTTTCGGTGGTAGCACTGGATAATATTCCTTAAGATCTCGATAAAACTCTAGACTAAACTGCTCTAAAGGTGTAGTGTGAAATTCTTCCCAATTTGCCGCTAAAAAATGATCATAATATAAGTCAACAATTACACTGCTCCAAAGACCATATTGTTCTCTAATAAGTGATTTACTTTCCTTAACTATTGGGTGTGTGTCGGTATACGTATCTATATGTCTATGTAGAATAATTCCAGCAGCAACCTCTTTTGGAAACATTTTAAAGTTTTTACCACGCACGGAATCTGCTATAAAATTCCCTATTCTTAGCTCAGTATTTTCGCCTGATAAATAAATATGTGCGAGATAATTCATGTTCAATTTTTGAAAGCGTATAGACTAGCTTTACTTTTGCAGTAAATGTAAGGCTTTAATATGACGTTAATAAAATCAATATCAGGAATCAGAGGAACAATCGGTGGTAAACCCGAAGATAATTTAACACCACTAGATGCGGTAAAATTTGCTAGCGCCTATGCTATGTGGTTAAAGGATTATTCAGGAATTGATGCACCTACAGTTGTCATAGGAAGAGATGCTAGATTAAGCGGTTCAATGATACAGGCCTTGGTGCAAAATACAATTATCGGTTGTGGTTGTAATGTTATAGATTTAGATTTAAGTACAACTCCTACGGTAGAAATTGCCGTACCACACTTTAATGCAAATGGTGGGATAATTCTAACAGCAAGTCACAACCCAAAACAATGGAATGCTCTTAAACTACTTAATAGCAAAGGAGAGTTCCTAGATGGAGTTGAAGGGCAAAAAATATTGGATATTGCTGCTGCCGATGATTTTGAATACGCACAAGTTGACGACCTAGGTACGGTAACACGCGTAGATAATTTCATCGATGTTCATGTAAAGGAAGTGATTAACATGCCAATAACTAAGGTTGATGCTATCGCTTCTAAAAAGTTTAAAGTTGTAGTAGATGCCGTAAACTCTACTGGCGGTATTGCAGTTCCTGCATTACTAAAGAAATTAGGAGTTGAGGTGATAGAAATGTACTGTGAACCTACAGGGCATTTCCCTCATAATCCAGAACCTCTTAAGGAACATTTGACAGAATTATGTGCTGCAGTAGTAGAACATAATGCAGACTTTGGTATCACCGTGGATCCAGATGTTGACCGATTAGCATTTGTGGATGAAAAAGGAGAGATGTTTGGTGAAGAATACACGCTTGTGGCATGTGCAGATTACATCCTAAGTGAGAAAAAGGGAGATACTGTTTCAAATCTTTCAAGTTCAAGAGCATTAAGAGATATAACTCAAAAACATGGTGGCACGTATCATGCAGCAGCAGTAGGTGAAGTAAATGTGGTAACTAAAATGAAAGAGGTTAACGCAGTAATAGGTGGTGAAGGAAACGGTGGAATTATTTATCCAGAATCTCATTATGGCCGTGATGCATTGGTAGGTATAGCTATGTTTTTATCCTTGTTATCAGGTAAAGAAAGCACTGTAAGTGAATTAAAAGCATCTTATCCAGCTTATTTTATGGCAAAAAAGAAAGTTGAACTGACTAAAGGAATGCCAGTAGATGCGATTTTACAAGAAATTCAAAGCAACTATCAAAACGAAAACATTACCTCTATTGATGGTGTAAAAATTGATTTTCCAGAAAATTGGGTACATATGAGAAAGTCAAACACTGAGCCTATTATACGTATTTATACAGAAGCACAATCACAGGAAGTTGCCGATAAGTTAGCCGATAGATTTATCTCTGAATTGAAGGAGATAGCTCAACGTCACGCTTAACATCTTGAAGGGATGTCTTCCATCTTTTATGCGACCAGAGGTAATACTCTGGTTGCATTTTTATTTGATCTTCTAGTAAAGAGAAAAACTTATCCGTTACTAACCACTCAGGTTCTTTGGAGGCGTCGTCCGTAATTTTATGAAATGTTGTTTCATAATAACCTCTTTTAATTTTTTTAATTGCAAGAAAAAAGACAGGAAGACCATACTCGGCAGCAATGCGTTCTCCACCTCTGAAAACAGCGCTAGGCTTGTTGAAGAAATTGGTAAAGTATTGAGATCTTGCTCGTTTTGGAGCTTGGTCGGCTACCAGCGCAAATAAACAACGCTCGTTATCTGCCTTTTCAGACATTACTCGAGTAGCATGTCTCATTGGAACCATGGTAGACCCAAATTTCTTTCTTATGTCTGTAATCAGTTGATTAAATTTTTTATTCTTAATAGGCTTATAAATAGCATACACATTAAAATGTAAAACCTCGTCCAGTACCATGGACCATTCATAGCTACCTGCATGACCAAATAAAGCTACAATTGATTTGTCCGCTTTCGCGAAAGCGTTAACCATCTCAGCATTTGTACAAGTAAATCTTTTATGCATCTCTTCCTTACTTATATGTAAGGATTTCATCATCTCAATAAAAATATCACAAAAGTGTCTAGTACTTGCTTTAGCGATTCTTGTAACTTCTTTTTCATCAAAGTGAGGAAAGGCCGTTCGTATGTTACTCTTTGTAACCTCTTTGCGATATCTTATAATGTAGTAAAGTATAAAATAAATGAAATCACTTAATCTATAAACCAGCCAAAATGGTAAGACAGATACCAATCTAATTAATGCATAAGCTATATAGAATAAGAGGTTTTGCATGTGCGTTATTTTTTAGCAAATATACTATCTTGTCCGTTCTCAAGATTTAATGAATTCTATGGATTTAGTCACTTTATTTGTTATTGGCGTTACATCATTGGTCAGCTTTAAGGCTTTTAATGATCGGTATTTCTTTGATCGCTTTAAATTTAATATTGCCGGAATAGAGCGTGGTGAACAATGGAGGTTTTTTACAAGTGGTGTTTTACATGCAGATTTACAGCATTTGTTTTTTAATATGTTTACCCTTTTCTTTTTTGCCGATGAAGTTGTAGGTTCTTTTAATAGCGTTAAATTTTTAATTATCTATTTGGCTAGTATGTTAGGTGGTAGTTTTTTGAGCTATATCATCAATAGAAATAATTATGCCTATAGTGCTGTAGGGGCAAGCGGCGCAGTTTCTGGAATTATATACAGTGCTATATTGTTGGATCCATCAATGCGTATTTATTTTGGTATTCCAGGATGGATATTTGGAATAGGATACATGATTTATAGTATCATTGGAATGCAGCGCAAGGCCGATAACATTGGACACGATGCGCACATAGGTGGTGCCATTACTGGTTATCTTATTACTCTTCTATACGATTATAATATTATTCTCGATCGACCTTTTGTGGTAGGAGCGATGCTGTTACCCATTATTGCCGTAATAATTCTTATAAAAATGAATAAGGTTTAAGAGCCCAATAGCTCTTCTAGTTTATTGTGCAACTGTTGGCCACGTAAATCTTTGGCCACTATAACACCATTTTCATCCAATAAGAAAGCTGCAGGAATAGCATTAACATTGTATTGTCTAGCAATTGGCCCAAAGTATTGAAGTCTGCTTATATGATCCCACGTTAGATTATCTTTTTCAATAGCTTGTTTCCATTGTTCTTCAGCTCCTGGTTTATCTAGAGAAACTCCTAGTATACCAAAACCTTTGTTTTTATATTTTTGGTAAGCATTTACGATGTTAGGATTTTCTCTACGACATGGTCCACACCAACTTGCCCAAAAATCGATAAGTGTAACCTTATTTTTTGCAATTACTTCTTCAAGTTTTATAACCTTACCGTCAGGATTATGCCCTTCAAAGCTAGGTGCTTTTCTTCCAATTCCTACAGACTCTATTTTACGTAAATAATCATCAATCCTAATTGAAAGTTCTTCACGTTGAACATCTGCACTGAACTTATTGAATTCTTGCCTTGCATCAATAGGATCGATTAATTTTGAACTTACTAAATCACCTAAAATTATAGGACCTAATAGAGTGTTTGTAT